>JAPLJI010000107.1 GCA_026388655.1 Pseudomonadota bacterium | reverse complement strand
ACGCGGTTTTCAGCGGTTCCCCGGCCGAGCGGGCCGGGATCGTACCGGGGGATATTGTCTTTGAGTTGGCGGGCAACCCGGTCGAGTGCGAGAACGATGAGGATATCAAGAATTTCGTCCGGATGGTTTCGAAAACCGAGGCGGGAAAGGAAGTGGAAATCGGCCTGGTCCGGAAGGGAAAGGAAAAAAAGTTCAAAATCAAGGTGGGAGAACAGCCCGAGATCGAACCGGAAGAGGTGGAGACCGACCTGGGTTTCTATGTGAAGACCATGACCGATTTGTTCCGGTTCCAATACCGGTTGGAAGCCCAGGAAGGGGTGTTCGTCTCCTTCGTGGAACCAGGCTCGGTGGCGGGTGAGGCCGGGCTTTCCCAGGCCCAGGTGATCCTGGAAATCGAAGGGGAGAAGATCAAGAACCTGAGGGATTTTCAGAAGGCGATCGAGAAAGTCAAAGACCGGGACCGTTTTTTAGTAATAGCGATTGACGGAAAGGAAACCAAGTATTTGCTCTTCAAACGCCGGCAGAAGGGCCGAGATAGCTCAGTCGGTAGAGCAGCTGATTCGTAATCAGCAGGTCGGGGGTTCGAGTCCCCCTCTCGGCTCCAATATTATTAATCCCAATTCTAATAACCAATAACCAAACGGTAAACCAATAACTAAGCACCAATAGCCAAATTCCAAAACCAATTGTTTTGGAATTTTGTGCTTGGAGTTTTAGTAATAACGGGGGAAAAGGGCTTGCGCGACCTGGTAAAAAAGATCACCCTCCCGGGAAGAGCGAGTTACCCGGTAAATATTTACCTGCTGGGGGAAGGAGAGGATGCCCTTCTGATTGATACCGGGTACCGCGAAACCGCCCGGGAAGTGGTGGAGCAGGCGGCCGGAGGCCGGATCTCCCGGATTCTGATCACCCATTATCATCCCGACCATTCCCAGGCCGGGGAGGCCATCGCCCGGGAGACCGGGGCGGAGATTTTCGCCCACCCCGAGGAAATCCCGACCATTAAACAATGGTTTGAGGAGACCGAAGTAAAAACGGTGGCGGACGGGGAAATCATCAAATTTGCCGGCGGGGAGATCCAGGTCCTGGGCACCCCGGGGCATACCCGGGGCCACCTGGCCTATTTCTGGAAGGAGGAAAAGATCCTGTTTTCCGGGGATCTGGTGGTCGGGGGCAGCACCACCTGGGTGGGCCCGCCCGACGGGGATGTCCGGGATTATCTGGCTTCGCTCGACCGGCTGAAAGGGTTGGAAATTGCCCAGATTTTTCCCGGCCATGGCCAGGAGATCAGGCACCCCCGGAAGAAAATAGCTACCCTGATCCGGCATCGGCACATGCGGGAACAGCAGATCCTCGTCCACCTGAAGCGCGCGGAACTCACTATCCCCGAGCTGGTCCAGGAGATCTACCCCATTCTCGAGGAGCGGTTCCGGCTCCCGGCCCTGTTAACGGTGGCCGGTCACCTGCATAAGCTCGAATCCGAGGGCAAGGTCGAAATGATTCCCGGGGAAGAGAACCGCTACCGTTTCCTGGGATCCGGGGATTAGAATTGGAACGATGAAGATCAAGAGGATTTCCTTATCCCAGGATACTCCCGGGAAACGCCGGTATTCCCTTTTAATCTGGTTCGAAATCCTGGCTTTTATCCTGGTTTTATTTCTGATCGGGATTTTTTACTACTTTACCCGGGACCTTCCGAAGCTCGGCAGTATCCTGGATTATCGGCCCCCGCTGATGACCATACTCTACGATGACCAGGGGGAGCCCTTTGCCGAGTATTACCTGCAGCGGCGGAAGATCCTTACCCCTGAGCTCATTCCTCTCCAGATAAAGCGGGCCTTTGTCTCCGCGGAGGATGCCTCCTTTTACCGGCACGAGGGGATAAGCATCGGGGATATCATCCGGGCCTTCCTGGTCAATTTGAAGGAACGCCGGATCGTGCAGGGAGGAAGCACAATCACCCAGCAGGTGGCCAAGACCATGCTGCTGTCCTCCGAACGGAAAATCTCCCGCAAGATCCGGGAAGCGATCCTGGCCTACCGGATTGAACGGAATTTAAACAAGGAAGAAATCCTGGCCATTTATTTAAACCAGATTTATTTCGGGCAGGGGGCCTATGGAATCGTGGCGGCGGCCGAGGCCTATTTCGGGAAACGGGTGGAGGAACTGAACCTGTCGGAGATTGCCTTCCTGGCGGCGCTCCCCCGGGCTCCGGGACGCTATTCCCCCTATGCCTATGCCCAGCGGGCCAAGGAACGGCAGATCTACGTGCTGAACCGGATGGTGGAGGATGGCCACATCACCAAGGATGAGGCGGGAGAGGCCGCCAGCCAGCCCCTTTCCTTCCGCCGCCAGCAGTTTCCTTTACTCAAGGCCCCCTATTTTGCCGAGCACATCCGCCGTTATCTTCAGTCCCGCTATGGGGATGAGGTTCTCTACCAAGGGGGGCTGAAGGTTTATACCACGATGAGCCTCCCGATGCAGCTCGCGGCCGAGCGCGCGGTCAAGCAGGGCCTCCGCGAGCTGGACAAACGCCAGGGATTCCGGGGGCCGATCCGGCACCTCTCGCCCCAGGAATACGAAGGTTTTCTCAAGGGAGCGGAAGCGGAGAGAACCAATAACGCTTCCACGGCTTCGATCCTGGTGCGGGATCCGGACGGCAAGGGTTTTATTCTCAAGGGGGTTAATAATCCCCAGATCGGTCAGTTAAAAGAAGGAGAAATTTACCAGGGACTGGTGACCCGGGTGAATTCGGAAAACGGCGCCGTGGAGATCAAGGTCGGCTCGGCTTTCGGGAGAATCGCCTTCAAGGACCTTTCCTGGACCGGGGTTTCCGAACCCGCCCGGGTTTTAAAATCCGGGGATGTGATCCTGGTGGAGGTAATCGGGATCAGCCCCGACTCTTCCGGGATCAATCCGAAATATCAGTTCAGCCTCCAGCAGGAGCCCCTGGCCGAGGCGGCTCTGGTCTCGCTGGAGCCGGATACCGGTTTCGTCCGGGTCCTGGTCGGGGGATATGACTACAGCCGGAGCGAATTTAACCGGGCGATCCAGGCCCTGCGCTCGCCGGGATCGGCCTTTAAACCGATATTTTATTCTGCCGCCCTGGAAAACGGTTACACCCCGGCGAGCATTGTGGTGGATTCGCCGATGATGTACGAACAGCCGGAGACGGCACTGCTCTGGCGGCCGAAAAATTACGAGGAGAAGTTTTACGGACCGATCACCCTCCGGGAAGCCCTGGCCAAGTCGGTAAACAATGTTTCCATCCGGCTCCTGCAGGATATCGGGGTGGATACGGCGGTTAATTTCGCCCGGCGCATCGGGATTAAATCGGAGCTCGCGAATGATCTTTCCCTGGCCCTGGGCTCTTCGGCGGTAACCCCGGTTGAGCTGGTTTCCGCCTACAGTGTTTTTGCCAATCAGGGAAGAAAGGTGGACCCGATCTTTGTCAAGGAAATTCGCGACCGGGACGGGAAAATCCTGGAACAGAACCTGCCCCCGACCCTGGAAAATGGCCCGGGCGGGGGAGGGTATTTGCTGGTTCCTTATCTCCCGGCGGACGAAATCGCTCCCCGGGTTCAGTCTGAACCGGAAAAACCCGCGGCGGAAACCGAGGAAAAACCCCCGGCGCGGAACGAGGCGCTTCTGCTGGAGTCGGACCAGGTGGTGGCGCCGGACATCGCCTTCCTGATCACCTATCTGCTCGAGGGCGTGGTCCAGCATGGGACCGGGTGGAGAGCGAGAATCCTGAACCGGCCGGTGGCGGGGAAAACCGGGACCAGCGACGACAATAAAGACGCCTGGTTTGTCGGATACACCCCGGACCTGGTGGCAGGGGTCTGGGTGGGTTTTGACGATGAAAGATCCCTGGGAAAATTCGCCACCGGGGCCCAGGCGGCGATTCCCATCTGGATCGAGTACATGACCCAGGTTATGACCGGCAACCCGCCCAGGGATTTTCCGGTTCCCCCCGGGATTGTTTTTGCCAAGATCGACCCGGAAAACGGACTCCTGGCCACCCCCGAGACGGAACAGCCGGTTTTTGAGGCCTTCCAGGAGGGAACCGAACCCAAGCAGGCTTCCCCGGGGCGGGAGACCGTGCCCCAGGATGACTTTTTCCGCCTGGATTCGGAAGAAGCCCCGCCAGAGATGTAAATTCAATAACTAAATGCCTAATTACTAATTTCTAATGTCTAATGAAATCCCAATTACTAATGACCAAACGGGAAATCGGGAATTAGGAATTTGAAATTAGTCATTGATTAGAAATTCGTCATTAGAAATTAGGAATTTTATTGAAGCCTTTTATTGATATGTCCCTGATCGATCCTTACCAGCGCCGGATTGATTATCTCCGGATTTCCATCACCGACCGTTGCAACCTGAATTGCTTTTATTGCCGCCCGCTCGGGGGCAAACCCGGCCTCCCACACGAATTGATTTTGAGTTATGAGGAAATCCTGCGGATCGTCCGGGTGGCGGTCGGCCTGGGGGTCCGGAAAGCCCGGGTGACCGGCGGGGAACCTCTCCTGCGCAAAGGGATGGTGGATTTCATCGCCCGGCTCTCCCGTTCCGGGATCGAGGATCTGGGGTTGACCACGAACGGGATCCTGCTTAAGGGGTTTGCCCGGCCTTTGCGGGAAGCCGGTTTGAACCGCGTCAACATCAGCCTGGATTCCCTGGATCCACGAAATTTTCAGCGGATTACGGGTAGCGACGGGCTGGGAGAAGTCCTGGCGGGAATCGAGAAGGCCCGGGAAGCGGGATTCCAAAAAATCAAAATCAATACGGTTCTGATCAAGGAAACCAATGAAGATGAAATCCTGGATTTTGCCGAGCTGGCTTTTTCCCGGGAGATCGAGGTCAGGTTCATTGAATATATGCCGTATCTGAACGGGAAAGAATGGCAGAGAGACCTTTATCTGCAGGCGGAAGAAGTCAAAAGGGTGATTAACAGCCGCTTCCCCCTGGAACCCGTGGAGAAACAGGAAAAACCGGGCGTGGCGGAGATGTATCGAATGAAAGGCGGCCGGGGCACGATTGGATTTATCACCTCGATCAGCCGGCATTTCTGCGAGCGCTGCAACCGGATTCGACTGACCGCGGACGGGAAGCTGAGAAATTGCCTTTTTTCCGACGAGGAGATCGATCTCCGGGGGCCGATGCGGGACGGGGTTTCGGATCCGGAGCTGGCGGAGATCATTCGTGGTTCGGTGCAGAAAAAACCCGAGCGCCGTCCGGATTTCTTCTGCTCCTTCAAGAAATGCACCCGGACAATGAATCTGATCGGGGGATAAATAAGAATTGCGGAATGCGGAATTCGGATTGCGGAACATAATAAGTTTCGAGTTTCGAGTTTATAGTTTCGAGTTAAATTAAAGAACCCAGAGACCAGAAACCAATCTAAGAGCTGACTTCTGAGAGCTGTCCGCTATTCCTTCGGCTGTTCGTAGACGATCAGAAAGGCGCTGCCCAGGCTGGGGCCGGCGAGGTCATAGGTTTTCCCTTTCCAGGTCATCTTTCCCTCCATCCGCGCGGAGCCGCTGACAAAGGCGATTTTGGCGAAAGGAGTCGAATGCACCCGGGCGAAGGGATTTTCGGCGCGGATGATCCGGACATCCAGTTTACCTTCCTTTTTCTCTTCTTGAAGCCGGAAACGGTGGGGGTAGCGGTTGCCCTCCAACTCCCTTTCCTCCTCGATCTCGAAGGAGTAATTCACGAACTCGTTATAGTTTTTACCGTCCTCGGTAAAATAAAAGAACTTGTGGAAGATCGAGTCGTCCGGGGCCACCCCCAGGGCCAGGTTGATGGCCAGGCCTTCCTTTTGGGTCCGGGGGACGCAATACCAGATCCAGCCCCGGGAGGAGGCCGGGTCGATCAGCCCGAACATATGTTCGTGGTATCCCACGCCGGTGACTTTATGCTTCTTCCCGGCCAGCGTGACCGTGCCTTCCACCCCGTAGCGGAAGACGGCGAAGTGGTTCAGGCGGGAGTTGCCCGCCTGGTAGATCCGGAACTGCGAATCAACCTGGGAACGGTATTCCAGGTCGAGCGCGTATTGTTTCCCCTCCCATTCCCTTTCCATGTGGGTGGACCAGCGTGGGTATTTCCCGCGGATGTAATTTTTCCCGAATCTCACATTGACGCCTTTTTCATCCGTCTCGATACTGCCGGCCGGCAATTCGTACCAGGAAAGGTCGTGCACCGGCTTCCCGGAGGGAATCAGGACGAAGTGGATGTTTTCCATCAGGCCCCGGGCCAGGGTGAAGGGCTGGATCAGGCTCCAGCCCGGGAGGTCGCAATCCTGATCGAAGATGGCATTGAAGTACCACCACTCGATCACCTCGTCCATATGGGCCCCTTCGTCTATTCGATGGATGTCTTCCATGCTCCCTCCAGCTTTTTCAGCATGTCATTCTGAGCCCTGCGTGTCCCGTGTGAAACGGCGGGAAGCTTGTCGAAGGGCGAAGAATCTCGAGATTCTTCACTTTGTTCAGAATGACATTCGACTTGGTATTTTTTAGCTCGCAAGCCTCCTGAAAGATGTAGGGGCGGCCTTCCACGGCCGCCCGTGAGGGAGCCCGTTGAAGGGCTCCCCTACGAAAAAATAATCACTTTCAAGGTATTTCTAAAACAATACACTAAATTTTCCTTCTCCAGCCCTAGTGAACCTTCACCTCCAGCGGCCGGGACTCGATCTGCAAGAATTCCTTCTCATCGCCCGGCTGAAAATTCTTCCGGCCGAAAAGCACGAAGGTGAACTGGTAGGTCCCGCCCTTCAGGTTTTCCATCCCGGTGATTTTCATCCCCATCTCCCCGAAACTCCCGGGTTCGTATTCATATTGATCGCGGTAGGCGCGGTCATCCCGGTAGAAAAAGGTTTTCTTGATATTAGCCTTGGCGATCTTGTCGTCGAATTTCAGGGTTTCCAGGAATCCGCCGAATTTCCCGACCAGGGCGCTCCAGGGGGCGTATTCGGGGGGGGCGTTAAGCTCCGCCGGGGACATAACCCCGTCCACGGCCAGGGGCTCCGGAAGGGCGGAATGATAGAGAACTGATCCGGCCACCCTTTCGGTGAAGTCAAAGGTGGCGGTGGCGTGGGCCTCGCTGATGACCAGCCCGGGGCGGAAGGGGATGTATACGTCGTTGGGGAACTCGATCCGGTTGGGGTAGCTGATCGAAACCCGTTTCACCCAAGGGGATTTGATCCCGGCCATGATGTCGATCGCGAACTTCTGGAGGATGATTACCCGGATGGGGCCGTCGGAATAGGCCAGGAGCCGGACCTTGAGATCCTCCTCGTTCTTCTCGACCTTGAGCTTGCCGAAGAGGAAGGAGATGCCCATCCGCATCTTGAAACGGTCCAGGAGGCTCGGGGTCTTGGGATCACGGCCGAAGGCAATATAGTTGATCAGAGCGGGGTGCTTGGGATCGGTGAAGCCGTAAGTGATTTCGTCCGACCGGAAAAGGCTCGGCTCCGGGGTGAACTCGATGTAATCGGCCGGGGAGCGGGGGGCGGATGGGGGAAAAGCGAGAAGATAAGCGAAGGCTTTTGCCTGATTAATGGGGTCGGTGATTTCGACTTCCAGGCCGGAGGGCGTGGGCCATTTGTCCGGGGAAACCTTTTCCCCCAGGTCCCGGGCCATAAATGTGATCTCGTCATTTTTCTCCAGCTTCGAGGGGGAGGGGAGCTGGGGGTTTTTCTGCCATTTGGCCCCGGACTTGATCATCTCCAGAATGTACTGGCCGTCTTTATCTTTTTTATCGATTTGCAAAGGGATGGGGGCGAGTTTGCCGGCCTTGGATACGAATAGGCCGAGATGGGATATTTCCTGGCCCAGAAAGGGCTGGAACTCTTCGCCCGTGATATAAACCGGGTCTTCGGTCCGGGAAAAAGTTGGGGATGTTCCCTTGTTTTCAGAGGCGGAGGCGGGAAGGACCAGAAGCAAGATAAGAAAAAATGATCCAAGTAAGGCATTTTGCTTCATATTATTCCTTTGGGTTGATTGTCATTCCGGGCTTGACCAAGCTTGCCCCGGACTTGATCCGGGGGAATCCATCCTCTTGTTATTATGTCATTCCCGACCTGATCGGGAATCCATTCTTTTCTTTCAATCCTGGATCCCCGCCTCCGCGGGGATGACAACCTTGGCTTAATTCCCGCCCCCCGATTAAACAATTCGGGGGCGTGTTTCGCGGGAATGACGGTTAAGAAATCCCTATATTTCATCTCTGAAAGCTTTGAGTTGTTTGGTGCGCCTAATTTATCACACCGAATCGTCCTTTAAAATGCTTGATTCAGCGTAGCGCCGAAACCGCGCTCATGGGAGCCAGGTGAAACCACCCCGATGGTGTAGAAAATGTCGAGCTGAAAAGCGGAAGCAATAAGGATGTGAAAGCTCGGTCCGACGCCGGTGGCAACGCTGGCATTATTATGTTGGCGATCAGGCGTAATTTCGCTGAAGAGCGCGGAATCCACAAAGACTCCCGCTTTGTACACGTCGCGGATCAATGAATAGCGCAGTTCCAGCCCGCCGCTCACGACTCGACGGGTGAAGAAACGCGACGCAAAGATGCCTCGGACATGCGTCCCGCCGACGGCCTGCTCCTCAAAGAACGGGGCTTTACCCCAGACATAGGCTCCGTGGCTGGTGAGCCAGATGTCGTGCCAGCCGACGGGGATGATGTACTGATAGCGATAGGTGGCAACGCCATAGGTACTGTTACCCAAACGTTGCCGACCATCTATTGCGAATTCGTGTCTGCGGTCGGCGCGAAGCTCGTCAGGGTCAAACGTAAGCCGTAAGGCAGTGTCTATATATGGCTGTTTATCGGTGCTGGGCGAGACCAAGGGTGCGGCCTGGAGGTCGGCCTGCTCCAGGTGAGAAACGTCGTCATACTCGGCGCCGAAACCGAACGACGCGCTTCCGCCAACGAAAAGGTCGTAGTTCAGGGCCAATCCCGCCTGGGTGCGCGTTACCAAGTAGCTCTCCAAGCCGACGTCGGGTCGTTGGCGGCTGGTGAGATCTTCACGGATAACCAACGCCGGCCGAAGTTCGCCCAGAAACGGCGGAGAAAACCAGGAGACCGCGGCCGCGGCCCGCTGGACGGCCAGGTAGGAGTGCTGGTCGCGCAACCTGTTGCGGATCGTCGAACCCACTGTCCCCTCCGCCGCCCAACGGTCGGTAGCTAACAACAGGTCCTCGTTTTTATATTTGAGACCGAGCTTGAATCCGTCGGGGCTGCTGAGACTGGCCACCAGCCCTACCCCCGGGGACCAGGCGCGCCGCCGGAAGAGAATATGCAGCTCGTAGTCGGCGCGGGGCGGGATCAGCGAACGGCCGATCAAGGTGCCCAAACCCTCAAACGGACTTCCCGTCGGCGCGCCGGGGGGGCTCGACGGCTTTCCCCGGGGCTCGAGGCTCCCAATCTCCGGGCCGATTTTCTTGTATTTTTTGCTCTTAACCAGCTTCCAACCCGCGACATCAATGCCGTACTCGCGCTTTGCGCGCGCGAGCTGGCGTTCAAGATAGGGCTTATTGAAGACACCGTGGGGCAGGTCCAGGGCAATGAGCGCCTGCACGGTGCGCAATGAGCTGGTGCCGCGAAAGAGGATCTTTTCGAGATGACCTTCGTCAATGTCGACGCGGATATGGCCGTGTTCTACCGCGGTCTCGACCTGAGCGAGATCGTAGCCGGCATTCAGGAGAAAGTCCTGGCATTGTTCACGGACGCGGAGGGCCGTGTCGTTGTCGGCCGCGCTGGCCTCCGGCAGGGCGATAACTGCCAGGTACACCTCGTCAGGAAGCGCGACGTTGCCATGGAAAACCAGCAGCTGGCGCGCGTCGGAAATTCTCGCGGACGCCGCCGGCTCGGCCGGCGGCGGGGCTTCGTCGGCCATGAGCGCGCCGGCGGACGCTACCAGCAATAGAACGATCAGCGATAACCGCGCTATCGTTCCAACGGTTTTGGCAGAATGATCGACGTACATTTCCCTTTAGGAGGCGGGAATAACCAGGATCAGGGAAAGAAAAACCAGTCCGAGCCATGAGAATCGAGTCGTCATGTTTCTCCTTTAGTGGTTTGGCGTTTTTGCGCGCCTAATCTATCACACCGAGGAAAATAAACAAGCAGGTCAGCGAAAGTCCTTTACTTTGATTGTCATTCTGGACTTGATCCGGAATCCAGTCTGTTTTTTTGGATTCAAGTAAGGTCGGCCTTCCCTGGCCGGTTTTGCCCGGCCCGGGTCGGCCAGCGAGGAAAGGGGGGAAGGTAAAATTGTTAATTTAGGCAGCTGTAATACCGACTAAATTGCATTTGCAATGAATATTAGCCGATTAGAAGGGCGTCACCGCCGAACTCTGGAATCACGCTGGTTAAAAGCAGTCCAGGAATTTTTCGTTATGCCTTTGACCGGGTTCCGACAGGTGGGCTCAGGCTTAACTCTTTTTATCTGATTTTGGAATGAAAAATAAAACCAAATGCCAAGGTAAAGACCTGGCCCTGGAATTTCTCTTGCTATTCATCAAAAAAGTGTCTTAATTTCTCAAGAGTTTCCGACAATTTTATTTTTCTTATTTCTGCAACTCGTTTAGCAATCAAATCTTGCGAACATGTAAAAAATTTTGTAATCTTAACAATTGATTTTGAAGGTATACTCCCTTTTGTTAAGTCTTCGTTCGAAATAACAACAGCAATACTTATTTGATTACCTAATTCATCGGGTATGACCGATGTCATAGCCAAAAGAACTACGTCTTCGTAACGTTCGTTAAACCAATTAGGGGAAACTACTAAAGCGGGGCGGAGTTTTTGACTGGAAAGATCAGTAAAGGGAAAGGGTACTAAAACTATACTCCCTTGCTCTAATAATTGTTCCATACATCGTCTATTTCATTGTTCCAAAAGTCAAAAGCACTTTCCGCAACTGCTAACCAGTTAAAAGATTCTGAATTTTCATAAGATGGAAACCAATTTTCTTCATATAAAACAGTTGTTTTTGGAGCATCCCCTTGTTCAATTTTCATTCTTTCCACACTCCACGGGAGGTAATAATCAACTCCAGGAGGAAGCTCCGCCAGATATGATTGAGTTTGCAATTCATTTTGTAATTCATACGGTGCCAATCGTATTACAGTACGAAAATTAGTTGGCCTTATATGCAAGCCATAATTTACTATCTCTTGTGCTAAAGATGTTGACATGTTTTCGTCTCCTTTAACTTAAAATTTATTCATTTATTTCAACCCATTTTGACGGCAATATATTTACCATCGTTTGAATCGGACCCTGAGGAGTAGGTTTTGCTTTTACAACTCCATTAATAAGAAATGCATCTGTTCCACGCTCACTCTCAATAATAGCACCATAATATGAAAGTTGTCTCTCCTTTGCACCGCCTAAAAAACTAACAGGTTCAAAAGGAACGGTTAATTCCATATCTCTTTCATATATTTTATATAAACTCCACATTAAATCTTCTAAACTATCCTTGGGTTTCTCAATATTTAATCTGACGTCTTTTTCAGCTTCCTCCCTTGAGATCAAATAGCCATGAATACATAGCTCTTCAGTAAGTTTTTTAATTATTTCATCAATCCTATGTTTTTCCTTTTCCTCATTCATGTGCATAGAAAGAAGCTTCCTCGCTAATAAACGTATCATCCTATGGCTCCTATAAACGTTTCCCAAAGCAAGAGGATGTATTTTATTGGTAAGCTCGTTGAAAACATTTACCATTTGTTCATCTCTTACATATGCTTTCTCTTTAGCAAGGAGAAAATATGATGTAAGATCCTCGACACTTATTGGAATCTTTTTTTGTTTATTTGGATCAGTTGGATCATCTGGATTAAACGGATGACCAGTTGTTGGATCCACAGGGCTTAATTCAGCCAACTTACCCATTATTATTTTGTCTGCTCCTAAGCAAAGTAGAGTCGCTGCACTATGTGCACGATATGGTATTAAAACTTCGAAATAATCACAGTATTCCCTTATTAAGCGCACCAACCTAAGAGGGGCTATCATCTCACCACCTCTGCTATATATGAAAAGTCCAAAAATCTTTTGCTTACCAAGGGAATCTAAATGTTTTCGAATCAATAATATTGCGTCATCAGCGATTTGCGTAGGGAATGGCTGCCTATCACCGGTGATGTAGGTTATAATTTTTGAATGAATTTCTCCCTCAATCTTTTTTATTAAATCAATTCTTTCTTTTTGAGGCATAATATAGTTTTTAATTTTAGCAAATAAAATTAACGGTCAAAATATCGTGCTCTTTGAATCTCATCATATCTTATTTTCTTATGGGGACTAATATTAAATACGAAAAATGCTGACAATGCAAGTCGCAATTAGAAATTCTAGGGTAAGGTTTTTACCTTGCTATTTCTGAACAACGGGACGTGTTTCCGTACTACTTCGCTAATCCTCCTACGCTAAGGCTTCGAAGGACAGGAGCTTCGAAGGATTAATTGGTTCCGTTTTTTTAAGCGTCTGCATAATTCTCTCGTATTCCCGACCGTTCTGGTTATTTTCTTGCCCGATCTGCCGAGCGCGATATAAACCAGCAAAAATCAGAATCTATTGAATATTTGGCTTAGTAGGAGCGGCCTTAAACGGCCGCCCGGGGAAGGAGCCCATGAAGGGCTCCCCTACGAGAAAAAACAGAGAAAAAAAATGGGAGGCTGCGGAGAGCCTCCCCTGGATTCCGGCTTTCGCCGGAATGACAGGAAAAGAGGAAATGAAAGAGGGGTTCGATGCGGATCGAACCCCTTTAAGTCACAATTTAAAATTTATGTCGATTAAACCGCAAGATTGCTTTGTCGTCCCGCAGTAGCGGGACTCCTCGCAATGACAATCCTGATTACTTCTTCTGCAGCTCCGGCAGGATCTTTTCGTAGAAATCCAGGCAACCGGGATTGGAGAGGGCGTCGCGGTTCGTGACCGGGCGGCCCCCGACGATGTTGGTGACCGAGCTTTCCACCTTTTTCATGTTGAGGGTGTAGGGGATGTCCGGGGTCTCGATGATCAGGGAGGGGACGTGCCGGGGCGAGGCGTTTTCGCGCAGGGTCTTGTTGATCTTTTTCTTCAGCGCCTCGTCGAGCTTGACCCCCGGGGCGAGCTTGACGAAGAGGAGAACCCGCTGGTCGCCTTCGAAGTCCTGCCCGATGGCCAGGCTGTCGGCGATCTCCGGGAGTTTTTCCACGGTGTTGTAGATCTCGGCGGTGCCGATCCGCACCCCAGAGGGCTTCAGGACCGCGTCCGACCGACCGCAGAAGGTGATCCCGCCCGTGTCGCTGTGAATAAAAACGTAGTCCCCATGCCGCCAGACCCGCTTATCCTTGTAGAAACGGAAATAAGCATCGAGGTATTTCTCCATTTTCGGGTCATTCCAGAAATAAAGCGGCATCGGGGGGGCCGGGGCTTCGCAGACCAATTCCATCTCCTGGTCGTGAACCTGTTTGCCCTTATCGTCGTAGGAATTGACCTTCATCCCCAGACCCGCGGACTGAAGTTCGCCCGCGTAGACTGCCTGGATGGGGCTCCCGATGGCGAAACAACCGTTGATGTCGGTGCCGCCCGCGATCGAGTTGAAATGCAGGTCTTTTTTAACGGCTTCGTAAATCCAGGCGAATCCGTCGGCCGAGAGGGGCGAACCGGTCTGGGAGATCTCCTTAAGGGCGGAGAGATCGTATTTCTTTCCCGGCTCCAGGTTCTGGCTCCGTAGATAATTCACGTAGCTGGCGGAGAGCCCGAAAATCGTGACTTTCTCATCCTGGACCAGTTTCCACATCGCCCCGGGGTCGGGGTGCATGGGGTTTCCGTCGTAGAGCAGGATCGTGGCCCCGCCGGCCAGGGAGGAGAGGAGCCAGTTCCACATCATCCAACTGCAGGTGGTGATGTAAAAAATCTTGTCTTCCCGCGTGAGATCACTGTGGATGATCAATTCCTTCAGGTGGTTGATCAGGATTCCGCCCGCGCCCTGGACCATGCACTTGGGCTTGCCGGTGGTGCCGGAGGAAAACATGATGAACACCGGATGATCGAAGGGCAGCTGCTCGAATTTCATCGGGAGGTAATTATCCTTGGCCAGAAAATCCTGGAGGTGGACAGAGTTGGGAACGGAGCTGATGTCCGGCTTTTCCTGCGTGTAAGACACGACGATGACCTTTTTGAGCGAGGGAATCCCCTTGGCGATCTCGGCGGCATTGGCCAGGGAGTTGAAATCCTTGCCCTTGTAGAAATAACCGTTGACGGTGATCAGGGCCTTGGGCTCTATCTGGCCGAGCCGGTCGAGGGCCGCGGAAGGACCGATGTCAGTGGCGCAGGATGACCAGGTGGCGCCGATCGCGGTGGCGGCCAGCATTCCCACGGCGGTTTCGATCATGTTGGGCATGTAGCCCACCACGCGGTCGCCCGGCTTGATGCCCAGGTCCCGGAGGGACTTGGCCAGGCGGGCCACCGTGTCGTTGAGCTCGGCGTAGGTCATCTTCCGGGATTTCTGGCCTTCGCCGTTGAAGACAAAAGCCAGGCGGTCGTCCTTATACCGGAGCAGGTTCTCGGCGAAGTTGAGCTTGGTGCCCGGGAACCACTTGGTGCCCGGGAAAACGGAGAGGTCTTCCACCACCTTCGCGTATTTCTGCGAGGCCTTGATGTCCACGAATTCCCAGACCGCGGCCCAGAAATCCGGGATGCTTTCGACCGACCATTTATGGAGTTCCGGATAGGATTTGATTTTGAGGCCGTGTTTTTTATTGACCAGCTCGATAAACCTGGTGATATTGGCCTGCTTTTTTCTTTCCGCCGAAGGTTCCCAAAGGGGCTTTCTCATCAGAATCCTCCTTAATTGATTATGTCCAAAGTCCGAGGTTCCAAGCCCGAAGTCCTAGGTCCAAAGACCTAGGTCAGAGAGAATTCAGAATTCCGGAAAAAGACTGGTGACTTCGGGCTGGCGACTGGGGACGCCTATTTCTTCTTGGGTAGATTCAGGATCTGCCGGGCTTCTTCCGGGGTGGCCGGCTCGCGGTCAGCCATCTGGACGATCTTGACCGCCTTCTCGGTCAGTTCCCAGTTGCCCTTGGCCAAGGTCTTGCCGGAGATGTAAATGTTGTCTTCCAGGCCGACCCGGACATTGCCCCCGAAAATCGAGCCGAGGTAGACCGATTTGAAAGAGTTGGGACCCGCCCCGCAGGCCGACCAGGTGGCGTCCCGGGGAATCCGCTGGACGAAGTCGGCGAAGCTCGAGGGATCGAGCAAGACGCCGCCGGCGATCCCGAAGACGAACTGGAAGTGGAGGGGTTCCTGGAAAATCCCCTGTTTTCTAATCAGTTTGATATTGTCCACCATCGCGTTGTCGTAAACCTCGAGCTCCGGCTTGCAGCCCACTTCCTTCATCTTGTCGTTGAACATAATCATGGTGTCGAAGGTGTTGTCGAAGATGATGGCGGCCACGGTGCCGGCCTCCCAGTTGGCCAGG
>JAPLJI010000104.1 GCA_026388655.1 Pseudomonadota bacterium | reverse complement strand
AAAAAGATTTTGATAAACTTAAGGTGAAGCACGATTATCCATTCAAAATACTCAATCCTTCCGAATTTATTGATTTAATTCTTCCTGAAATTCTCAAGGATCTCAGAGCCTAGGACGAAATCAGAAAAGAAAATCAGAAGGAAATCAGAAGGGGTCAGCCCTTGATATTGGACATTACACATTACACAAAAGGGGGTCAGGTCTTGATATTTTCCATTTTGGCCATGACAGACTTCCTTGTTTTGCAATGAGCGCTCTGCGTCATCCCAAATAAGCCTAAATGTTGAATCAACCATTCCGCGAGATGTTGCGTTTGCTTTCCGGTGAGGGGTCGCCCCAGGGCGCGGTGCCACCCGATGTCGTCGAAGCCGCCCGGCAGGCAGAAGGCAAAGAGAATCCTCCTACGCTGATCCTCCTACGCTGAAGCTTCGAAGGACGGGAGCTACGAAGGACAAATCTATCTGGTCGGGCAGGCGGCAAGCTGGCAATCTATTGGGCATCGTGCCGGGTTTCCGGCCCGGTTGACTTAATGCAGTGCATTTATTACAATGTCATACATGAAGGTAGTTTATGGATGCAGATTGCCTTATCAAGTTGACAAAGGCGAATTTGAAGGAGCTCGTATGCGACAACATCACTGTCGTCATACCTTTCGCAGTCAAAGCGGAGGTCGTGGATGATGCAGGTGCGCACCCTGAAGCAGAAATGATACTAATGAATATCAAGAAAAGACTGCTGACGGTTAAGGGTGATCAGGACAGCCGCGAAAAAGGCGAGGAAGCAGCCCTTCAACTTTTTAAGCAAGGCGGATTTGATGCTCTCTGCAGCGATGACCGGCGTTTTAACAGAAGGCTCAAAATAATGAATATCCCCTCTATAACACCGGCGGTATTTGTCGCCATGCTCCTCAAGCAGCGAACCTTGACCATGAAAGAGGCCATGGAGAAGCTGGACCTTCTGGCACCGTATATCAGCGACGATGAATACGTCACGGTGAATTTGGTGATAAAGAACTGGAGGACATCATGAAGACGAAATCTCTCAGAATCTCACCGGAAATCATGGTGGCAATTGAACTCGTGGAAAAGCAGGAACACATTGAGGAGTCTTCCGCCATGCGAAAGCTTATTCGTATAGGCTTTGAGACGTATGTGGGCAACCTTTACAAGCACGGGGGAATTACCCTGAGAGAGGCAGCCAGACTTCTTCATGTGGACCAGATCGAGGCAATGAATATGTTCCTTGATGCGGGAATAAAAGGGAATATCGAGTCTTCCGACGTTATGGCCTCGTTGACAAGATTTGTCTCCTGAGAGAAACGGGTTTGCTCTCAAGTCTTCTGCTTTGATAATAAACAGAAGGGGTCAGAACAGAAGGGGTCAGCCCTTGATGTTGGACATTATAAACACAGTTTCGAGTTGCGAGTTTATAGTTTCTAGTTAAAGAATGGAAATTCTGGTTCATCATCTGATCCACCGATAATCACAGTTTCGAGTTTCGGGTCTCCCTCCGGGCCCGCTTCCTGCCCGTAGGGCATACAGGCCGGAGGGTAGGCCCATACGGGCCGGAGGCAGGGTTCAAGGTTCAAAAGTTTAAAGAAACCTTGACCCCCACTCCTCCCGGATATATCCTTGATTTCAGACATAATTCAGGATTTCAGACATTTGTCTGAATTTCTGAAAAAGGAGCCAACCCATGACGCAAACAAAAATCTGGGGGCGGGGCCAAATCACCATCCCGGTACGCCTGCGGCGCGAGCTCCGGCTCGACGACGAGCAAGCCCTCGAGGTCTTCCGGGTGGGCAAGTCCCTGGTCCTTACGCCCAAGAAGCTTCTGGGCGACAGCCTGGCGCACCAGGTGGAAAAGGAAATGAAGAAGGAGGGGCTCTCCCTGGAGGACCTGCTTTCCGACCTCCGGAAAGAGCGCGCCCGCTACCGCCGGGAAAGGAATGGCTGACTTTTCCCCTCCCTTCGCGGATAACCCTGCGCCCTCCCCGGCCCTCCAGGTTTTCCTGGACACGAGCGTGCTCATCGCCGGGATTGCCTCGGGCCGGGGGGCCGCCCGGGAGGTCCTCCGTCTCGGCGAGGCCGGGATCATCAGGATCTACCTCTCCGAGCAGGTTTTAACCGAGGCCGACCGGGTTTTCGGCGCCAAATTTCCCACCTTGATCGCCGAATTCCGCAAATTTCTCAGGAACCTCGATCCCGTATTGGTGGACGACCCCACCCGGTCCGAAGTCGGCTCGATTGAAGGGTGGATAAACGCCGACGACGCCCCGATCCTCGCGGCCGCGATTAAATCCCGGGCTGATTGCCTGGTCACCTGGGACCGGAAACATTTTCAGAGCCGGAAGGTGGCCGAAAACGTGGAATTCCCCATATTCACGCCGGGAGAATTTCTTGAGAATTATTTCGGTAAAAATGAAGAAAGGTAAACGGTCGGCTGTAGACAGATAAAGGGTTCAGGGTTCAGGGTTCAGGGTTCAAGGTTCAGGGTTCAAGGTTCAAGTTTCAAGTTTGGCTCATTAGGCTTGATCTTGAATTGGGCTCTTGCTGATATCCCCAATGGAGCTTCTCTAATTTTTCTTCCTGAAAGTGATCAAGAGCTATGTCATTACAACAAAAAGATCGCGCGGATGCTTCAGAAGAACGGTGAAGAGTTTATTTTTATCAAAATTCAAAAGTTCCAACCCGTTTCAAAATCTCGGATTTTGGGGATTTCTTTTGCATCTCCAAAATTTCAAAATTCCCGATTAATATTTGTTAACCGCTGAAAAAGCCCCGCATTTTTTTCCTTCATCAGGAAAACAGAAGGGGTCAGGTCCTCATCTGGTCTATCTACATAACAGAAGATAGTAGATGGAAGATAGAAGATAGCAGAAAACAGGTAGCAGGTCGCCAGTAGCAAGTAGCAGATAGCAGATGGCAAATGGCAGGTAGCAGATTGCAGATGGCAGCCCAGACTTCGCCGCGGACCGATTTGACGATTTTCCAGGTATCTGAAAATTCGTCTTGACAAATTTCCAGAGTCATGGATAATTGTCGTATGGAGCGATCACTAGAATATCTCCTCGAATCAGGGCATTTCCGGCAGCGGAGAATCGCGTTTGTCGTGGGGCCGAGACAGGTTGGAAAAACGACTCTGGCTCAGAGTCTGCTCGAAAAACGAGGTTCGAATGATCTCTACCGCAGCTGGGATGATTTGCAGTGGCGGAGGGAGTTTGTTCGCGCTCCCTACGCATTCCTGGATAAGTATCGCCCGAAAAAAACGGGTGAGAAGCCGCTCGTTGTTCTCGATGAGATTCATAAGTACCCTCGATGGAAAAGCTATATCAAGGGCCTCTGGGATACCCGCAAAAACCGGATCGATCTGCTGGTAACGGGGAGCGGCCGGTTGGACGTCTATCAGCGAGGGGGCGACAGCCTGCTCGGCCGATATCATCAATACCGTCTGCATCCTCTATCCGTGAGGGAGATCATCGATCCGTTCGGTGTTTCGCTGGAAACATCGGCGGAAAAAACCCTGGATGCGCTGCTGCGCCTCACCGGCCCGGCGCCGCCCGAAGCCAGGAAAACGCTTCGTGATTTGCTCCGCTGGGGCGGTTTCCCGGAGCCTTTTCTGCAAAAGAACGAACGCCGGCATCGTCTCTGGCTTCGTGAACGTCGAACCCTCATCGTGCGGGAGGACCTGCGTGATCTCACGCGCATCCAAATGATTTCCCATGTCGAAGAACTGGTGGAACTCCTGGTCGCCCGCGCCACCGGGGTGCTGTCATACAACTCGCTCCGGGAGGATCTGCAGGTCGCCACGGACTCGGTTCGCCTCTGGATCGGTTACCTCCAGCGCCTCTATTTCCTCTACCTGGTCAGGCCTTTCACGGGCAGGATCTCCCGCGCTCTCCGGAAGGAGCCGAAGTTCTATCTCTGGGACTGGTCGGAGGTCGAGGGGGAGGGGGAACGTTTCGAAAACCTCATGGCGGGCCACCTGCTGAAATGGTGCCACTTCACGCAGGATTGGGGATATCCGGCGCTCGAGCTGCATTATTTAAGGGACCGGGAAAAACATGAAGTGGATTTTCTTTTGACGCTGGAGGGCAAGCCGTGGGTGTTGATCGAGACCAAGCTCTTCGACACTTCTCCCGCGCCGGCTTTGCATTACTTTGCGGAACGTCTCCAGGCGCGCCACAAAATCCAGGTTGTGCTCGAATGCGAACGGCCGGGGACGGCCGGCGATGTTCATGTGATCGATGCGGCGAACTTTCTGAGAACCCTGCCAACATAGTGAGTGCGAAAATCTAGGGTCAGGTCCTCATCTGGTCTATCGCCATCGCAAAG
>JAPLJI010000191.1 GCA_026388655.1 Pseudomonadota bacterium | reverse complement strand
GCCAGGCCGAAGATCGGCTCCCGGAAAAAAGGGTAACAAAGAAGAGCGCTGCAGATCATTCCGATATTCAGAAAGACAGGCGAGAAGGCCGGGGCGAAAAAATGTTTCTGTGAATTCAGGACCCCCATGGCCCAAGCGACCATTCCGACGAGGAGGATATAGGGAAAAACTACACGGGTGAGTTTCACCGCCAGGTTAAAGATCTTGGGATCGTAGATGAATCCGTAAGCGAAGAGCTTCACGATCCAGGGAGCGAATCCCACCCCCAGGAGGGTTACGACGCTGAGGATCAGAAAAGAAGCGACCCCGGAGGAACGAATCAGGGTTTCGGCGTCAGCGCGGGAGCCCCGGGTCAGGTGCTCGGTAAAGACAGGGATAAAGGCGATGGAAAGAGCCCCTTCCCCGAAAAGGCGGCGGAGGGTATTGGGAAGGCGAAAAGCCAGAAAGAAGGCGTCGGTGACCCAGCCGGCGCCAAAGAGATAGGCCGTGACCATGTCCCGGATGTAGCCGAAGATCCGGGAGGCCAGGGTGGCGCCTCCGACCACGCCGGTGGCCCGGAGGATATTTTCCTTCTCGTCCGGTTTCCCCGGACGGGCTCTATTTTCCTCCATGCTCGGGTTTTTCCTGGCGGCTTCTCCGGATCAGAAGGAGCGAGATGGTGAAGATTACCAGAGGGATCAGGAACACACTTAAATGGCGGATCTTGTCCACGATCATCACGGCCTTATCTAATTTGTGGGACAGACGGTATCCCAGGTAAATAACCGCGGGGGTGAAAATCAGATTGGCCGCCAGGTCGGCGGGATATATTTTTCTCAGCTTCATTCTGGAGATACCGGCGGTCAGGAAGGTAGCGTAGCGGAATCCGCTGATAAAACGGGCCAGGAAAACGGTCCATCCCCCGTAATGTTGAAAATAGTCCTCGATCCGGAAAAGCGCCTGACCGGGCAGGATAATTCGCGAAGGGAGCCGGCGGATGAATTTTTCCCCCAGTAATCTTCCATAACTGTAAACCAGGGTATCGGCCATGATGATTCCGAAAAAGCAGACCGGGACGATAAATTCGGCTCGGACCCCGTGGTAGTGAACCGCGTAGCCGCAGAATAAAAGAATCAGTTCCTCCGGAAACGGGAAGCCGACGGTAGCCAGGAAAAAAAGACCGGGGACCAGAAGATAAAGGTAACCCCCCACTTGGGAAAAAAGGGAGAGAAGGGATGATTCCAAATCGGATTGTGGTTTTAGAAAGAAATTTATGGTGCCGAAGGCGGGACTCGAACCCGCACAGGCGTAGCCCACCACCCCCTCAAGATGGCGTGTCTACCAAATTCCACCACTTCGGCAGCACATTTCATTTCCCATCTGGTGATGGCTGCGGGGCCGGGGGAGCCGGGTTTCCGGGACCGGCGTCGGGCAGGGGGGGCGCAGTCGGGACCGGGGCCGTTTCGACCGGTCCCGCGGGAGCGACTTCCTTTTCCAGGAGTCCGCTGGCCGACGATCTTCCCTTCAGATAGGAGAGGGAGATCGAGGTGATCATAAAGACGATCGCGGCCACCACGGTCAACCTGGAGAGCAGGGTCCCCGCCCCCCGGGGGCCGAAGACGGTTTGGCTTGATCCTCCAAAGGTAGCCCCGATTTCAGCTCCCTTACCGGTTTGCAGGAGAACGATGAGGATCAGAAAAACGCAAACCAAGACATGAATAGTTATAATTATCGCGCTCATGGCTTACCCTGGTAATAAATACTCAAGTGTGAGGTAAAAATCAAGAGTCGAAGCAGAGATTTACTGGGTGGGGATATATCGGAAACGGAGGGCGTCGGGATTCTGAGAGCGGTAAGCCACCCCAATCGCGCCCTGGGAGTTGACCGCGATCGAGGTCCAAGTCCCGGTTATGCCGGCGGTATCATAGCGCCCAATCTGCCAGCGGCCATAGCTTTTCAGGGCCACCTTGAGATCCCCATTGGCTTCTTCGAAATAACTAATCACCGGGTTCTCCCGCGCGGAGAGGGTAATATGACAATAGGAGCCGCTGGATCCTTCCGCGTCCACCTTTTCATGGCTCCAGAGGGCCCGGTCCGGATCATATTGGGAATACCAGAGTTCTCCCCGGGTATCATTCAGGTAGCAGAGATGGAAGGATCCACGGCTGTCGATGACCAGGGAATTGAACCTTCCCACATCGTCATCCGTCGTTTCGACCGGGATGGAGATCCATTGGGAGATCAAGAAATCGCGGTAGGCGATCATCAGGTCTCCCAGGAGGGAGTTATAATAGACGATGTAAGGGGTTCCGTCGGAGCCCAGGGCCAGGGAGGTAGAATAATAAACGCTCTGTCCCAGGCCCATGGTAACCGTTTCCGCTATTGATCCGGTGCCGGTGTAAGTTAAAAAACGCAGGTCAAAGGTTCCGGTTTTGATATAACTGATGTAAGTATAACCAGCGGAGTCCAGAGCGATGGAAGTTCCCAAGCCATTGTTCCCTTCCTGGTCCAGGATTTCATTATGCCAGCTTTCCCCGTCAAAATAAGCCAGCTTGAGTTTGCCTTCGGTTTCGTCCCGGTAAGAGATGCGGGGCAAATTATCCGGCGTAAGCGCCAGGGAAGTATAGGTGCCGACGTCGCCAGCCTGGTCAATGATTTCCACCCGCCAGCGGTTTTTTCCCCCCTCTCCCTCTTCCAGGCGGGCGTAACGAAGATCCCCATTCAACAAATCGTAATAGCTGAGATGAGGCCAGTCGTTGGAATCGAAAGCTAGAGAGGTATAATATCCCACTCCGCCTCCCGTTCCCCGATCGATGATCGTGCTGGGGATGGACCGGAGGAGATACGGGTCATTTATACTGCCCGGGGTGGGGGTTTCCTGACAGGGACAGGCGGGGCAGAGTTTTTCTCCGGACGCGGGACCGCTCACCCCGGAGGATGAACAACCCGGGAGAAACGCGCCGAGCATCATGGCGAAAACGATGAGGAAGACAATAACCCGGGGGGAGTTTTTCACATCTATATAAGTATCATAGTATTTAGACAAAGCAACCGGGGTTTGACCTGGACCTCATCCTTGATTAAAAATGTATTATCGGGGGTAAAAAGGATTGGAAGTTACCGAGAAAATACTGGGGTTCTTGCAAGAGTGGGCCAAGGCCGTTCGCGCCTATAACCTTTACCCCCAGGGGCATCCCACCCTGGCTTCCTTCGCGGGAAGCCTCTCCCGGTTTTTAACCGAACTGGCCGAGGCTGGATACTCTCCGCTGGAGCTGGAAATCGGCCGGGCGGGTTTCAAATACCACGGCCAGCGAATCTCCTCCACGAGCGCGGCCGTTTTCGGTTTGCTCAGTCATCTCTATCAACGCCGCCTGCAGCGGATTACCTTCCTGCCGGCCCTGAACGCCGAGATCATTCACGAGTTCCTCCAGGTTATTTCGTTGAGTGAAACCGAAATCCGCTCTCTCGGTGGGGTGAAGGCGATCTGCGGGCTCCGCAAGATTTCCGGCGTCGAGGTGACCGAGGTCAGCTACCAGGAGGTCCTGCCCGACGAAGATCGCCTCAGGCTGGAAGTACAGGAAACTCTAGCTCCGCCGGAGGAGTTCGTGGCTGAACCTGACCAGGATGAGCGGACCAAACTCCAGACGCTTTTACGGGAATTGGATCGGGAAGATAACCTCGCCCGGGCCGGAGCGATTATATCCGAGTTTACGGAAATCCTCCGCCCGCTCTTGGGATTGAACCGGAGGGAAGCGGTGATGCAGGCGCTGGAGGGGCTGGTCGAGCTTTCCACCCGGCCGATGAATACGGCGGAAAAAATGGCTTTCTTCACCCAGAGTTGGGGGCCGATTTTAAACCGCTCGACCCTGGAGTCCCTGTACAACTGGCTGGTCAATCCCCCGGTCATAGAGTTGGGGTTGGTTTCCCGGATCCTCGCGGCCGCCGGCCCGGGGATCCTGCCCCAGTTGCTCGCGGTTCTTCTCGAGGTCCCCCGCCCGCTTCTGCCCGATTCCCCCGGGCTGAGATTGCTGACCGTTTTCCCGGAAGACGAAATCATCCAAATCCTGGCCGAGAGGATCCGGTCTTCCCCCGCCGCTCAGATTGCCTCCGCTTTGTTCCTGATGAGTCTGGTCGGGAAGGAAAAAGTCGTCCCGAACCTGCGGGAGTTGCTCTCTCGTCCCGAGGGGATGATCCAACGGGAGGCGGTTTCCTGCCTGTCTCTGATCGGCGGCAAGAACGCCGCGAGGATTTTGATGAATTATTTCTTCAATGCCCCAGCGGAACAGAAACCGCAGGTTCTCGCGGCCCTGGGATCGATGCCCCCCGACGAGGTTTTCCAATTTCTCACCCAGATTCTTTTGGGCGACTCGCCCCCGGTTCTGAAGAAGAGCGCGGTCACGGCTTTGGGGAACCTGGGGGATCGGAAGGCCATTCCTCTTCTGATCAAGGTTTTATCCCGGCGGGGTTTTTCCCGGCGCTTGCCTTCGGAACTGCAAAAGGAGGCGGCTTCCACGCTGGCGGGAATCGGCGGAAAAGACGCTTTCCATTTCCTGCTGCAGGCCTTGGAGAAGCGGGCGTTTGCCGATCCGGACGCGTTTTGGGAGGCTTTAGGCGGCTGGGAGGAAAAAATCGGGCTGCTCGATGGAAATTGAGATCTATTACAAAATAATAAACGCCTTTGCCGGGGCGATCCGGAATCTCTCCTATTATCCTTCCGGGCATCCGGCCCTCCTCCGCCAGATCCAGGTGGTGCTCTCCCTGCTGGCTCCACTTTGGGAGGAGGGGGATGTCAGTATCGGGGTGGCCGAGGGGGTGATCGTGTTCAACCGCGAACCCCTGTTCAAGGAAAGCCCGGCGGGGGAGGAATTGAAAACCCGCTTTACGGAGAGGGGGATCGGCGGTTTGGCCTTCCGGCGAGGGGTGACCGCGGAGGAACTTTTCGCCCTCAGCCGGATTCTCTCCCAGGACCCGATCCAGTTCCAGGCTCCGGGGAGATTGCTCGGGCTTTTCCGGAAGTCCAACATCGAAAATATTGTCCCGGTCGAGATTGAGGCGGTCGAAGACAAGGCTAAACGGGTGTATCACTCGGCCCGGGATATCGTGGTCAAGGTCATGAATGACGCCCGCCTGGGGGTGATCCCCAAGGTGGAGACCGTGGTTAAGACCATTGAACAAATGGCGGACATCATGATTTCCGACCGGAATGCGATCCTGGGCCTGACCATGCTTTCTTCCTATGACAATTATACTTTCAACCACAGCGTGAATGTCGGGATCCTGTCCCTGAGCCTGGCCCAGCACCTGGAGCATTCCGAGGCGATTCAGCTGGAGGTGGGGGTGGCCGGTCTTCTGCATGATATCGGGAAGACCTTTACTCCCCTGAGTGTTTTAAACAAGCCCGGCCCCCTCTCAGACGATGAGTGGGAGGTCATCCGGCGGCACCCTTCGGATGGGACCGAACTGATCGAAAGGATGGAAGGCCATCCCCCGGGGGCTTCTACCATCGTCCTGGAACACCACATGGGATACAATCTCCGGGGATATCCCCGGCCTTCCGGGCCCGGTCATAAAATGCATCCCGGAACCGGGATCGTGACCATTTCGGATTGCTACGATTCCATGACCACCCTGCGCGCCTATCAGGAAAGAATGGAGCCCCGGGAGGCTCTGAAGAAAATGAACGGTCTGGCGGGGAAGCATTTTGATCCGAACACACTCAAGAGCTTTATTCAGATGCTGGGGATCTATCCGATCGGGAGCCTGGTGCGCCTGAACAGCGGTGAAATCGCCTTGGTCACGGGGGTGGAAGCCGGGGATCCCAATCATCCCCGGGTGAAGATTGTCACCGATCGCGAGGGGAAAAAGCTCACGGAGTACCAGGAGATGAAGCTGGCCGAGGATCCACAGGGCCGGCAGATTATCACGACCGTGGATTTCATGGCCAAGGACTTGGAAATATCCCCCTGAACGGAACGGGGAGCGAGAACCAGCAAACCGTTAGCCGATTACGGCGCGGGAAAAAAATTACAATGGTTTTTGACGCGATAATCCTGGGAGGTGGACCGGCGGGCTTGACCGCGGGGATTTATCTGTCCCGGGGGGGGAAAAAAACCTTGATTCTGGAAGGCCTGGAAGGCGGGTTGGCCTCCCGAATCGAGAGGGTGGAGAATTATCCCGGATTTCCGGAAGGAATTTCCGGGATGGATCTCCTCGCCCGTTTTCGGGAACAGGCCGCGGTCTTCGGGGCCGAAATCCGCAGCGAGGAGGCCACCGCTCTTAAGGATGAGGGGAGCGAGAAAAAAGTCCGGATGGACCAGGAGGTGTTAACCTCTCGGAGCGTGATCATCGCCATCGGCACCAATCCCCGGCGCCTGAATGTTCCCGGGGAGGCGGAGCTCTTCGGCCGCGGGGTTTCCTACTGCGCCACCTGTGACGGCCCCCTGTTCCGGGGAAAACCGGTGGCCGTCGTGGGCGGCGGGGACTCGGCCGTTCATGAGGCCCTGCACCTGGCGGGTCTGGCCTCCCGGGTTTACCTGATTCACCGGCGGGACCGGTTGCGCGCCGAGCACGTCGCCGGGGAGCGGGCGCGTTCCCATGCCCGGATTGAGATCGTCTGGGATTCGGTTCCGGAACGGTTCGCCGGCAGCGGGTTTCTGACCGGGATCGAGGTCCGGAATAAAAAAACCGGGACGGCCAGGACCATCGAGGCGGCGGCGGTATTTGTCAGTATCGGGGCCAAGCCTCGAACCGATTTTCTCCGGGGTGTCTTGGATTTGGATCCGGAGGGATTTATATTAACAAAAGAGAATCTCGAAACTTCAGTTCCGGGGGTGTTCGCGGCCGGCGATGTCCGGGTCAAGGAATTCCGCCAGATCGTCACGGCGGTGGCGGAGGGGGCCTTGGCCGCCCACGCGGCGGAAAGATACTGCGAATGAGTCATCCCGGAGAACCGCTATCTCCGGGTGAAGGTTAAGAGTCCAGGGAGGAACAGCATGAAAACCGAGGCGTTAAAAAGGGTATACCTTTTCCAGAGCCTGAAAAACACCGAACTCGAGCTGATCCTTTCGATCGCCCGCCGCTGGAAATTTACCGCCGGCCAGACCGTCTTCCGGGAAGGGGATGAGGGGGATCGGTTTTACCTGATCCTCTCGGGGGAGGTGCGGATCTCCAAGCAGGTCCCCGGGATCGGGGAAGAAGCCCTGGCGGTGCTCAAGCCCGGGGATTTCTTCGGGGAAATGGCCTTGATTGACGACGCGCCCCGCTCCGCGGACGCGATCTCCAACCAGGAAACCACCCTCCTCGGGATCGAACGGAAGGATTTTGAATCGCTTCTTTTCCTGAACAAGGACCTGGCTTACGCGGTCCTCTGGGCCTTTTCCCGGACCCTCTGCCAGAGGTTGAGGGAAATGAACGACAAACTGCAAGCCATGCTGGCCATGCGGGGAGGTTTTTAAAGCCTAATGAGTCCGGATCTTAATAACCTGATCAAGGGGATTTATCTTTTTTCCAATCTGAACGACGTGGAGATTGCGAAGATCTCCGCCATTTGCCGGCGGGAAAGTTTTCCCCGGGGCAAGCTGATTTTTTCCGAGGGGGATCCCGGAGACAAGCTCTATCTGATCACCAAGGGTTCGGTCCGGGTGAGCAAGAAGATCCGGGCCGGCAAGGAGCAGGTCCTGGCCACGCTCCAGGCCGGGGATTTTTTCGGGGAAATGGCCCTGATCGACGAAGGGGGGCGTTCCGCGGATGCCTGGACGGAGGATGCCTCCGAGCTGATCTCGATCAGCAAAAATGATTTCGCCACCTTGATTTTCCGGGAAAAGGATATTGCCACCTCATTGCTCTGGAACATTATTCGTACCCTTTCTTCCCGTCTGCGGGAAACCGACGAAAAATTAAAAAACCTGGTGGAATTTAAAATCGGGATCTAAATGAAAAATGTCTAATTGTCTAATTTCTAATTAAATCCCAATCCCGCCAAGGCGGGACCAATGACCAAACAATTACCAATGACCCAACAATAAAAAGGTCAAGTTAAGCGGTTACGGTTAAAAGCCGAAGGACATAGCCGACAGACGAGACGAGCAGCCCAACCGACCAACGTAATCCAATAATTAGAAATTCGTCATTAGAAATTAGGAATTGAGGTTTAAATACGCTGATGCCGATATACGAGTTCCAGTGCAAAAAATGCGGTGAAATCACTTCCTTCGTGGAAAAGGTGGACGAGATTAAATTCTTCAGCCGCCGCTGTAAAAAGTGCGGCAGCCGCCGGCTCAGCCGGGTCCTGTCGGCCTTCTCCACCCAGAAGCGGGAATCCATGTCCGACCTGGTCAACCAGATGCGGCAGATCGGGAATGTCCAGTTTGTTCCCCCGCAGCCGGGGATGACCGGTCCGCCCCCCGGGGGGTGTCCCTACGCCCAACCCGCGGAAGAGGCAGGGGAGAAAGAGAAAAAAAGCTTCCCGCCTTATTCGGTTTCCGGGAAATAGGGGGGAATAGTAACTGCTTAGGTTCAGGGTTCAAAGTTCAGAGATTTAAGAGCTTTAAAAGCGGAAGCAGGAATTCCAGGCCCTTTTTGTCATCCCCGCGAAGGCGGGGATCCAGAAGAAGAGGATGGATTCCCCCGGATCAAGTCCGGGGCAGGCTGCATCAAGTGCGGAATGACGGAAATGAGGTAACCACGTGGCCAGACCACAGGAAATCATAAGTTCAGTTCATCACCTTCGGAAATTTCCGTATTCAACCTTTGAACCTTGAACCTAACAACCTGAGTAAGTACGGGGAATAAATAAATCATGAAGCTCGGGAAAGCCGGCCGGGACTTGGTCTGGGGAGTTATGATCGGAGGGATGATCCTGGTTCTTTCCTCTCCGGCCTGCTCCCGGGAGAAGAAAGGTTCGCCTCCGTCACCGCCGGGATCCAAAGAAACCTTTTCCCCCGCCGAACGGGATCTGCTCCTCCAACTAGCCCGCCAGACCCTGGTGAACCAGGTAACCCGGACACCCCTCCCGGAGGTTAAAGAGTCACAGCTTACTCCCCGGCTGAAAGAGGTCCGGGCCTGCTTCGTCACCCTGAACCGGGTGGATACCGGACTGCGGGGCTGCATGGGTTATGTGGTTCCGACCCTGCCCCTGGTTCAGTGCGTGATCGACCGGGCGGTGGCGGCGGCGAGCGAGGATCCCCGCTTTTCCCCGGTCCGGCCCGAGGAACTGCCGCAGATCGAGATCGAGGTAAGCGTGCTCTCCGTCCCGCGGGAGTTGGCTTTCACCGGGTTCCAGGATTTGCTCCGGAAGCTCCGGCCCGGGGTGGACGGGGTGATTTTAAAAACCCGTTACGGAGGGGCCACGTTTCTGCCCCAGGTCTGGGAACAACTCCCCGTTCCGGAAGAATTCCTCGGCCACCTCTGCCGGAAGCACGGCGCTCCCCCGGAATGCTGGCGGCAAGATGGGATCCAGGTTCTGACCTACCAAGCCTCGGTATTCAAGGAAAAAAAGGCGCCCCCGGCCCATCCTTAAATAAAATCCTCCCTCTCTCGATAGTAAAAATCTAGGGTCAGGTTTTTACCTTGGTATTTGAAATCGAAAGACTTAGCCTTCGACCCGGAAATAGAGCAGGCCCACGCGGTTTTCCGAGGGGATCCGGGTGATTACCGTCTTGATCGTGATGGCCAGGTCCCCGACCACGCCGGTGGAGGAAATCGAAAAGACATCGCTTTTCACCGCGATCAGGTTCTGGAGGTCCAACCGGGTTTGGGAATCCGGGACGAACTGGCTGAGGAAGTCAGTGATGGAACGGAAAGGCTTATCCTTCCGGTAATCGATAATTTCCTGGGCCCACCCCGGGGTGAAGGATTCATGGAGTGATTCGAGGACCAGGGCCGGAGCGGTATTAATGTTGATTTTTCCGCCCGAACTTTGCTGGGGAAAGACGGTGACCAGGGGAGAACCCAGGGCGTCGATTTTTCTGGCCTCGGGGCCGGCCCCTTCCATCAGGGCGGCATATAGCTGGGGGGTGAACCCCCCGATCAAGCGCAACTCACTGAGAGAATCCAGGGCCCCTTCCTTGGAAGAGTAGGAGGGGGTCAGTCCCAGGTAAAAGTCGGCTTCCGCTCCCTGGGAATCGGTGCCGGTTTCCAGATCCCCATCCGTCCATTCCCGGATGGAATCCACCAGGGCTTCGGCCGGGACCTTGCCGCCCCTTTCGGCGCTGGTGGAAATAATGGTTTCAAACAATTGATAGGCGATCTTACGGGTTTTCACTTCCTCCACTTGGTTAAGATTGATCTTGCCGTTTTCATCCGAGATCTTGATGGCCAGGATTCCATCCCCCACCGGGTAAGAAAAAGGGGTTCCCTGGGCGGCCCAGGACCAGATCTCCTCGATTTTGGTGGGATCCGGAAGGCTGCCGCCGGAAAAGTCAAAACTCTCCAGGGGGGCGGAAAAAAAATCCACCTGGCCCTTCCGGGAATCGAAGAGCAAAAGATCCGCCGCCGCGTCAATTCCTCCCCGGGCGATGGTATAGGCCTTGAGCTGTTTGGCGAAGCTGTCCGCCATCCGGAGCTGGATCCGGGAATTGTAGGCGAACTCGACCAGGACCACGGCCAGAAGCGAGACGATCAGGACGACTGTGACCAGGGCGAGGCCGGCTTGCTCCCGGGCCAGGGCAAGGGGGTGGGGGCCAGAGCAAACTCCGGCTCGGGGCCGGGGATGTGCCTCTCTCTCCGATCCGTCAGACAGAGGTTTTTTCGGCGAAGCCGACAAAATCGTGGGACTGAAAATACCTGAGCTGAAATTAAACATTACGAAACAATTGAGTTCGCATGAAAAAATTCTTGTCATTCCGGGCTTGACCCGGAATCCAGTCTTTTGATCTGGATCCCCGCCTGCGCGAGGATGACAAAAAGGAGAGACGAGTCCATCCCGCCCTTGGCGGGATGGGAATGAAGATTTTCAAGAAAGAATGAAAGACACTTTGCCTCAACATGTGTTTTTATTTCCGATAAAATCCCCGGGGAATATCCACCAGGGTGCTGAATTGCAGCTCCCGTTTTTCCCGATCCAGAATGGTCAGGGTGACCTCCACCGCTTGGGGTAGGCCGGCCGGGGTTTTAGGCCGGTCGGTGGATTTCCACTCGTCCAGCCATTTGCCGATTCCCTGCTCCTGATAGTAATAGCGGAAATTCAGGGCCCGGAGGTTATCCAGCATGGCGTAGCTGGCCCCCTGGTTGGCCGGGACCGGCCAATGGTAGAGCAGATCCTCCCGGCGGATGAGGTAGGTAATATCCTTTTCATAATCAACCCGGCCGAGGTATTCGATCTCGGCGCTTTCACTTTCCAGGCGCTCGGTTTCCTGATCGATCCCGAGGGGAAGGAAGAGAAAATGACTGAGGCTGAAAAACAGCAGGCGGTCCAGGTCCCGGTCATTTTCCCGGGTTTGCTCGCCGTAAAATATTCCCCGGCCCAAAGCGATGTCGATTTTTTCCGTCTGCCAGGGTCTTTCCCGGGCGGGGGTGATCCGCACCCGGGGAGGAGAGGTGAAATAGGCGGAGTTGAGTTCCATGGTCATCCGGTAGAAAACCGTCCGGACACTGTGATAAAGCTCGTCCCGGGATTCCACGTAATCCTTGGTGGCCAGGGAGGCTGAGTAAGTGGTGAAAACAAAGGTCATGATGATGGCCAGGATGGCGAGAGACACCATCACTTCCAACAGGGTGAAGCCCGGCGCCGCCCCGGTCCGGCGGGAGACAGCCCGGCGCGGGAAGCGAAGGAATTTCATCTTCCGATTTCTCCGTATATTCCCGGGGCCACGATCCCGTTCAGGGTATAAATCTGTTCCGAGCCTCCGGTTTTCCATCTCACCGTGACCCGGATCAGGGAGAGAGGGAGGGGGGGAACCTCCCCGATCGGGAGTTGCAGGGGGATGACTTCGGGCTCCTCGATCTTATAGGCGGGGTAGAGTTTGCTCAGGGCCTGGGGGCGATCCTCGAGCCCGGTAAAACCGCGGAGCTCCATCTCTTTCTCCGTGTAAGCTTCCTTGGCCATCAGGGCGGCGATGGTTATATCCTTGGAATTCTGGCTCAGAAATACGGTCTGGTTCTGGAGCGAGAGCAGCCCGATCAGGCCGATCGCGAGAATCGTGACCGCGGCCATTACCTCCAGCAGGGTGAACCCGGGCGCTTTTTTCATGGGGCAAACTCGGAAAACTCGAAATAACCCGATCGCACCAGAACCCGGCCGGAGAGGGGGACCAGGAAAATGGAATATTCGCGATCTTTCCTGTTTTTAAGATGAACGGTGGCCGGGTCGGCGTATCCGCCGGGGAAGAAATGCATCTCCACCCGGCCGTCGTGCAGGGCTTCCCGGCTGCCGACTTTGATTTCACTGAAACGAATTCCCGCGGGGAGCTTCCGGCGCTGGATCAGGGACTGGTCTTCGATTTCGAGCATTTGTATTTCCTGGGTCAACGGGTTCAAGCGGGGGGCTTCCACCCAGAAGGTTTGCGAGGCGAGATCGAAAACCAGGGAATAGTAGGTTTTTTTAAAGGCGGCCTCGGAATAGAGATAGCGCATCATGGCCGCGAGCTGGCGCGCCGAGGAACGCAGGTTGAATTCCGTGAGTTCGGAAAATCGGGGAATCGCGATGGAAAACATCAGGGTCATGATGAGCAGGACGACGGAAAGCTCAATCAGGGTAAACCCGGAGCCTCCCAGCCGGAAAACCGGAGAAACCAAAGGCTGGGGACGGGAGCGGGATTTCACCGTGAAGTTCACGGGATGAACCGGGGTAAAAATTTACTGAGATTCAATATTCCAGTTGGTGATGTCGGCGTTTTTCCCCTCTCCCCCGGGCTGGCCGTCGGCAGCGTAGGAGACGATATCGTAGGGGCCCCGGGTTCCGGGAGCGATAAAAACATATTCATGTTTCCAGGGGTCGAGCGGCAACTGGTTGGTGTTGCGCAGATATCCGCCCTCCCGCCAGCAGCAGGGCGCTTCCCCCACGCCGGGTTTTTCCACCAGGGATTTTAATCCCTGCTCGGTGGTCGGGTAGACGGCGCTATCGAGCTGATAAAGATCCAGGGCGGCTTCGAAGTTTTTGATCTGGGCGATGGCCTGGGTTTTGCGGGCTTTATCCACGTTGCTGGTCACGGTTACGCCCACGATGGCAATCAGGATGCCGATGATGGCCACTACCACCATCATTTCGATCAGGGTAAAACCATCTGCCTCATTTTTTATCAGGGGCAGGAGGCCGGGCCCGGAGGGGGCCGGGAATTTTTTTGGTTTTTTCATTTTATCCTCCCTTAACGGATAATACTGCTCATCTGAAAAATCGGGATCAGGATTGAAAGCATGATAAAAAGCACGATCACCGCCATCGCCAGAACGATTACGGGTCCCAGAATCGAGGTCAGACCGGAAACCGTGGTTTCCACTTCGTTATCATAGGCTTCGGAAATCCGGTTTAACATATTTTCGAGTTCGCCGCTCCTTTCCCCCACCGCGATCATGTGGATCACCATCGGGGGGAAAACCCCGCTTTGCCGGAGGGGATCGGCGATGCTGGCCCCTTCCGCGATACTGTCCCGGGCGGCTTCGATGGCGCGGGCGATGATCCGGTTGTTCACGATATTTTTAACGATGTCGAGGGAAGTGAGCAGGGGAATCCCTCCCGCAATCAGGGTGGAGAGGGTGCGGGCGAAACGGGAAACGGCGATCATCCGGGTAATCCGGCCCAAAACCGGGAGTTTGAGCATTAAGCGGTCAAATCTTTCCTGGCCTGCCTCCCGCTGGAGGTAGCTCCGGATTCCGAACCCGAGGGCGATCAGCAGGATCAGAACCCCCCACCACCAGTGGCGGAGGAAGTCGGTGGCGCCAATCAGAATCCGGGTGTAGATCGGGAGGGTCTGACCCATATCGGCAAAAACCTTCGTGACCTTGGGCATCACGAAGGTGGAGAGGGCAATAACAATCAGGCCCATGATCGCGAGGAGAAAGATCGGGTAGGTGAGGGTGGACAGAATGCTCCCGCGGAGCTTGATCTGATATTCCATGTAGTCCGACAGCCGCGAGAAGACGATTTCCAGGGTGCCGCTGGTTTCCCCGGCCCGGACCATATTGGTATACAGGGTGGGGAAGGTCCCCGGGTAACGGGCCATGGCATCGGCCAGGCTGGCTCCTTCATTCACCTTCTCCCGGACCTCGGCCACGACGCGTTTTAAATTGACGTTTTCCACCTGCTCGGTCTGGGTGTTCCCGGGATTCCACCGGGTTCAGCGCGGTTGGGAAAATCCCCTGTTTCCGGAGCCGGGCCCGGGCGGCCTTGGAACTCTCGGCGTCGATCATGCCCTTGACGCCTTTCCCGCTGGAGTCGAGGGCGGTGTATTCGTAAACAGGCATAAATTAATTCAAAACCCAAGCTCCAAAATCCAAGCTCCAAACCCCAGATTCCAAATTCCAATGATGATTAAAAGAACCCTGGGAATCTGGAAAATCGGATTTGTCTGGGTTTTTCAATTTTATCATTTGAATTTCGCCGGACGTGATCTGAAATCGGGTATTTTTCGTCCGGGTATTTTCCCGAGATTGACCGTTTAATCCTCGAAAACAACTTCGTTTAATCCTCGAAAACAACTTCTTCCTGGGTCACCCGCAGAACCTCGGGCATGGTGGTAATCCCTTTAATCACCTTCTGGAAGCCATCGTCCCGGAGAGAGGTCATTCCCTTGGAGGAAGCCTTCTTTTTGATGGTGTTGGAATCGGTACTGGTGGTGATGAGATTCCGGATGTCATCGTCGATCAGCAACATCTCATAGATTCCGGTCCGGCCGAAGAACCCGGTTCCCGAGCAGGTTTCGCAGCCCGAGCCGCGATAGAGTTTCCCGGTTTTGTTCTTGTCGGTGTAACGGGCTAGTTCGGCAAGTTCGGCCGGGGAGAGCTCATAGGCGATCCGGCAGTTGGGGCAGAGGGTGCGGACCAGCCGCTGGGCCAGAACGGAGACCAGGGAACTTGCGACCAGGAAGGGCTCGATCCCCATATCCACCAGGCGGGTAATCGCCCCGGCGGCATCATTGGTGTGCAGGGTGGAAAAAACCAGGTGACCGGTCAGGGAAGCGTGAATGGCGATTTCCGCGGTTTCCACGTCGCGGATTTCCCCGACCAGGATGACATCGGGGTCCTGTCTTAAGATCGAGCGCAGCCCATTGGCAAAGGTCAGGTTGATTTTGGGGTTGACCTGAATCTGGCCGATCCCGGGCAACTGGTATTCCACGGGATCTTCAATGGTGATGATATTTTTTTCCTCCGAGTTGATTTTCGACAGGGCGGCGTAAAGGGTAGTGGTTTTTCCGGACCCGGTCGGCCCCACCACCAGGATGATCCCGTTGGAGCGCTGGATCAGCCGGTTGACCAGCTTGAGTTCTTCCCCGGTCAGCCCGGTTTGTTCCAGGGGAAGCAGGATGCTGGAACGGTCCAGAAGCCGGAGCACCACCCTTTCCCCGTGAGAGGTGGGAACGGTGGAGGCCCGGACATCGATGTCCTTGCCCGCGATTTTCAGGTGGATCCGCCCGTCCTGGGGCAGGCGCTTTTCGGCGATGTTGAGGCCGGCCATGATTTTCACCCGCGAGGTGATGGACGCCTGCAGGCGCTTGGGGGGGCGAACCTTGTCCCGGAGCACCCCGTCGATCCGGAAGCGAACGGAGAGATCGCGCTCAAAAGGCTCGATGTGAATATCGCTGGCTCTTTCCTTGACCGCCTGGAAAAGCAGGGAGTTAACGAAGCGGATGATCGGGGCTTCGTCGGTTTCGTCCAGCAGGTCTTTGGGTTCCTCCAGACCGGAGGCGATGCTGCCCAGGTCCTGGTCGGCCAGATCACCCATCATCTGGTCGGCCCGGTCCTGTTCGCGTTCGTAGATCTGATTGATGAGATCAAGAATGCGTTTCCCGGAGGCGACCCGCAGTTCCAGGCGGGCGTCCAGGATGCGGGCCAGGTCGTCCAGGGGATAGAAATCGAAAGGGTCGGAGACGGCGATCTGGACGGTTCCGTCATTTTTCGCCAAAGGCACGATCAGATAGCGCTTGGCAAAGTTGATCGGGATTTTTCCCACCAGACCCAGATCAATTCCCTCGACCGGGATCTCCGCGAGATAAGGGTATCCGGACTGAATCGAGAGGACCCGGGCCAGGTCCTCCTCGGTAATATGCTTCTGTTTGATTAAGAACTCCCCCAGGCGCTGGCCTTTCTCCACCTTGAGCTTCAGGCCTTCCTCGATGATTTCCTCGGAAAGACCGGTTTCCTGCCGGAGGATTTCCCCAATGCGACGGCGATCCAATTTTACTCTCCGAAAACCTGCCGATCCAGAGACTGGGGTTCTATCACGGGGGGGGTCTCCGGGGAAGCGGAATTCTCCTCTGGTTTCAAGGGAGGAGCAGGGGATTTTCCCGCGTCCGGATTTTTATCCGGATTTTGGTCCGGGGTCCCGGGGCGGGAAGGCAGGGATTCGGGATTCTCGGCGGGGGTCGAGGGTTGGGATGTTCCGGGGGGATTCAGACTCGAACTCGGGGACTCGGGTTTCTCCGGGGATTTTTGGGTTTCGGTTCCGGGGCTCGAGCTTTTCGGGGCCGGCGGTTCGACGCTTTCCGCCGGTTTTTTACCTGAGGGTATTTCCAGCGGAACGGAAGGAGGCGGACCGGCTTCGGGTTTTTCCGCGGGATTTAGCTCCGCGGGTTTCGTCGGGGTTTTTAGCTCCTCGGTTTTTTCGGCCGGGGAAGCGGGCTTGATTTTCTTCTCTTCCGGCAAGGAGGAAGGCTCCGATTTCGCTTTTCCTTTCTTTTCCTCCCCCGCCTGGGCTTTCGGGCTTGGTTCCGGGGGAGCTCCGATTACTTCCTCTTTGGGTTTGGCCGGGCGGCTTTCAATGACGGATTCCCCCACGATTTTCGGGAAGATCGATTCCCGCTCCGCCCCCGGGCGGTATTCGTGGTAGAACTCGAGGATCTCGCTTTCTTTATGTTTGGAAATCTGGTCCAGCTCCGCCGGGCTCTTGGCGATGTAGGGGGTGAGGAAAATCAGCAGGTTGGTCTTCCGGTTCATTTTAGTGGAGTTGCGAAAGAGCCAACCGATGATCGGGAGATCTCCGAGAATGGGGACCCGGGAGGAGCTCTCGCTGACTTGGTCTTCCATCAGCCCCCCGATGGCCACGGTTTGCTTGTCCTGGGCCACCACGGTGGTTTCCGCCGACCGCTTCCGGGTGATCAGCCCCTGGGTGTTGACGTCGAATCCCTGGGGCGGGGATTCGCTGACCGCGGAGATTTCCTGGTAGATTTTCAGGCGGACGGTCTCGCCTTCACTGATCTGGGGAGTGACGCGGAGGGTGATCCCGACATCCTGACGCTGGATCTGGGTTTGAACCACCCCGCCCGCGGTGACGTTTTGCCCGGTGATAAAGGGAACATTTTCACCGATGACAATCTGGGCCTGCTCGTTGTCGGTGGCCAGCAGGTGGGGGGTGGAGAGGATATCCACGTTGCTGTTGCTGGCCAGGGCCTTGAGGATGGCGCCAAAACTGGGGATCTCGGTCCCGTCGGGAAGGGTCACGGTTTGGCCGATCCCCCCGACAAAAAGCCCGGAGAGGGAAGCGAGCGTCTCCGGGGTAATGATCAGGGTGTTGATTCCTCCGGGGGCGCTGCCGGCGATCACCCCCTGGGAGTCAAAAGCTTTGCCCCCGCTGAAGGCCAGCCCCAGCTCGCGTTGATGGCTGAGCGAAACCTCGACGATCGCCGCCTCGACGAAAACCTGCCGGCGGGGGACATCGAGCTTGTCGATCACCTCGCGGAGGGTCTGGTAATCCTGGGGTGAACAGATAATGATCAGAGAATTGGTGGCCGGGTCGGCGGTGATCTTGATCCCGCCTTCGAACTGGGCCACCGCCTGAGGCTGCCCGGGGGCCCCCGGGGCGGATTTCACGCCGGCCCCGGCGGTCAGGGACGAAAGCACGGCAGCCAGTTTTTCCGACCCGGCGTTCTGGAGGTAAAGCACGTGGATCTGACCCGTTCCGGCGACTACCTTGACATCCAGTTTGGTCACCAGGTTTTTGATTTCTTCAATCTCGGATTTGCTTCCCATCACGATCAGGGCGTTGAGCCGTTCTTCGGGAATGATTTTCGTCACGGCCGACCGGGGGACTCCCGGCTGGGAGGGGGCAAGTTTGCCGCTAATAACGCGGCCCACCACTTTTCCGGTCTTCTGGCCCGCGGCCTCGTAGATTTTGCCGATGGTCTGGGCCACGCTGGCGGCAGAGGAATTCTGGAGAGTGATAATTTCAATGACTTCCTCGAAAAGGGGGGAATCCAGCTCTTCCAGGATCCGCAGGATGCGGTTAATGTTGCGGGCCGAGTCGATGAGAATGATGGTATTGGTGGCGGCGTAGGTGGTCACAAAGCCGGATTTCGAAATCAGCTGCTTGACAATGGTGTTGGTGATTTCATCGCAGTCCACGAAGTTCAGCGGAATCAGGCGGGTGATAAAGGAGTCACTTTCCGGCCAGCGTTCTTTCCCAAAATAAGTGGGAATATTGGATTCTTTAACGTCCCGGGTCGGGATGATCCGGATCAGGCTTCCCGCCTGGGCGGTGGTAAAACCTTTCACGTTTAAAATGGTTTCGAAGACCTGATAGGCTTCCTTGACCGACACCTTCTTGGGGGAGATGATCGTGACTTTTCCCCGAACGGTTTCATCGAACAGGAAGTTCTTCCCGGTGATTTTACTGATGGCCTTGACCAGATCCGCGATTTCGACGTTATTGAAATCCAGGGCGAAATATCCTTTTTCCTCTTTGGGTTCCGAGGTGGCCGGGGCTGTCCCTCCCGCCGAAGTCTTCGGGGCGGCCGGGGTTTGAGCCGTGGCTAGGGCGGCCAGGCTGAAAATTATTCCCAGGCAGGCGAACAGCCCTTTCCCGGGGGACCACCAGCGGCCGGAAAAGCCGGGATGAACCGGCCTGTTCATCGGGCTACGGAAAAAGCGAGAAATTTGAACCAGGGGTGACTGCGACCCGGGTTTTGACCAGCGATTTGTCGGCATTTCGGTTTTAAATGTTTCTCCCTATTACCTCAGTCGATAAGAAAAAGTCATGGGTTTTCCGTTTCGAACCAGGTCAATTTGAAAATCAGTTTCGGATTTCAGCTGGGAGAGGACTTGCAGGGCTTTTTCCGGACTTTCAACCTCAACTCCATTGACTCGCTGAAGAACATCGCCGTTCACCATACCCAGATCAGTATATATGCTATCCGGTTTGATGGCAAAAATCTTGTAGCCGGCGATTTTTCCCTCAATAAAGTGGGGAACGATCCGGGCCTGGGTCATGATGGTTCCCAGATTTTTGGTCACTTCTTCGAAAGCGAGACGGTTTACTTCATAACTATTCTCCGCAACCTTGCGTACCTCGACCGGACTGTTTCCCGGGGGCAAAGTGGGCGGGGGAAGAGCGGAGGAAGTCGAGGTCAAAGGTGAAATTTCTTCTTCGTAGATGGCCAGAACTTCTTGGTTCCCAGCCCGGGAGATGACGATCCGGTTTCTTTCGATCGCCAGAACCGTGGCTTGATTCAGGATCATATCACCGGTTTTGTAAAACTCGGCGAGGCGGCTGTTTTCATCCTCCACGAGGGCCAGGGAACTGTCTTTGGGCCCGGTGATGGTCCCGATCAAACGGGCCTTGAGGGAGCTTTTATCCGCGGCCGCGGCGACAGGGTTTTCAATATTCTCCGGAGGCAGGGTGGTAAAAATATTCCGATCCGTGATTACCTGGTAATCACTAAAGGATATCGGGGCGGTTTTGGCTTGGGCACTGGATTTCTTGGTAACCAGGGGAGCTTCGATCGGGATCGCGGAGAGCAAACGGGACAAGTACCCGGAAAAAAGCGAGGCTGAGAGGAAGGCCAAAAGGCCGATCACCAGAAGGTTCAGCCAGGAAAAATACCGCCTAAAAAAGTCAAAAAGAGAATAAATATCCACTTTCGGAATTAAACTCCTTAATAAAATTGACCCTGGGAAATCTCATAAGTTCCAAAAGCTAACATTATATACGTCCTCTGCTGGAAATTTCTCAATATCTCAATGGGTTTTGCCCGCAAGTTCTCCATTTCTTTTGGACCTTTACCCAGAGCTCCAGATAAACGGGGCGGTCCAGGAAACTTTCGATTTCCCGGCGGGCTTTTTCCCCGATTTCCTTTATCATCCGGCCCTGGTGGCCCAGGGTAATTGCTTTTTGAGTTTCCCTTTCCACCAGGACAGTTGCCCGGATGAAATCTTTGCCCCGGGCGCGGGAGTTTTCCCGGAATTCCTCGATCCGGACGCCCAGGGAATAGGGGAGTTCTTCCCGAAGGCAGGCGAAGGCGGCTTCCCGAATAATCTCCGCGACGAAAAAACGCTCGGGTCGGTCAGTCAGGAAATCGGGCGGAAAGAGGGGAGGCCCGGGGGGAAGAGCACGGATTAAGCCCTGCAGCAGTTCTTTTGTTCCCTCCCCGGTCCGGGCGGAAATGGGGATGATTTCCTGAAAGGGGAAGTTCTGGGAATACATTTCCATCTGGGGCAGAAGCAGGGATTTATCCACGAGCCGGTCAACCTTGTTCAAGGCGAGCAGAATGGGCCGGGGAAGGGAGAAAATCTTTTCCAGAATCTCCCGGTCTTCCGCGAATTTTTCCTGCCCCGCTTCAGTGAGAAAAAGAATCAGGTCGGCTTGGCGAAGAGCCCGGAAAGCGGAAGCCACCATGATTTCCTGCAAAAGCTTGCGGGGGCCAAAGATCCCGGGAGTATCCAGGATGGCAATTTGGGCCTTCGGGTTTTGCCAGACCCCGAGAACGGTATTGCGCGTGGTTTGGGGCTTGGGAGTGATGATGGCAAGTTTTTGATCCAGCAGACAGTTCAGGAGGGTAGATTTTCCCACGTTGGGCCTTCCGGCCAAGGCCAGATAGCCGGAACGGAATTCTTTATCCTGGGTTGGCTCCCCGATGGGTTCTGGGTGCAAGAATTAGCCTCGAAATAGAATAAATGTCGTTACCATAACCTAGGTATAAATCATAACAGGTTTTCGCGCTGTCTTTCTATTTTTATGGAGAAATGGCCCCCCCGGTTGTGGAGGGTGTCCCGTGATCTATAATTTAATGGTGAAGAAAGTCAGGAGGAAAAAATATCCCGGGATCGAGGAAACCGGTTCGGTGAAGAAGGAATGGGGAGGGAAAATCCCGATTGCCTTGGTCTTCCCGAATTTATACCGGGTGGCGATTTCCAACCTCGGCTTTCAGATTATTTACCAGATTCTGAACCAGAGCGATGACTTGGTCTGCGAAAGGGTTTTCCTGCCGGAAGGCGGTTCTCCTCCTCTCCGGGTTCGGTCTTGGGAAAGTCAGCGGCCCTTGCTTGATTTCGAGCTGATCGCGTTTTCCCTGCCCTACGAAAATGACTACCTCAACCTGATGCAATTGTTGAAGGGGGCCCAAATCCCGTTTTTCTCCCGGGAGCGGGGCGATTCCTATCCGCTGCTTTTGGGCGGAGGATTGGCGCTGACCCTGAATCCAGAGCCACTGGCGGAAGTGATGGACCTGGTCGTGGTGGGAGAAGGAGAAAATCCGCTCCTCGAGCTTTTGGAAATTTACCGCTCGGTCCGGTGGACGGACCGAGCGGAGGTTTTGAAATCCCTGGCCCGGGTGGAAGGGGTCTACGTGCCCGGGGGGTATTTTCCCACCCCCGGGGGATTGGAACCTCACCCGGGATTTCCCCCGCGGGTGAAGAGACGGATTACGCTTCCCCTGGCGGAATACCCCGGACACGGTTCGATCCTGACCGCCCAGGCGGAATTTGGAAAATCGGTCCTGATCGAGCCCATCCGCGGGTGCGGCCGGATGTGCCGCTTCTGCGCGGCGGGATACCATTATCTTCCCCCCCGGATTCGTCCGCTGGCCAAGATTTCCGGGATCGAACTGGCGCAAAAGGAGCGGGCCCGGGTCGGATTGCTGGGAGCGGCCCTGTCCGATCATCCCGAATTCTCACGGCTCCTGGAAGAAATTAACCAGGCCCGCCTGAAAATCACGCTCTCCTCTCTGCACGGGGAAGAGCTGAAAGACTCCGACCTGGCCAATCTCTCCCGGGGGCAGGTCCGATTGCTGACCCTGGCCCCGGAAACCGGTTCCGAGAGATTGAGGCTGTCCCTGAATAAAACCAGCACCGACGAACAGTATCTGGAAGCGGCCCGGAAAATGGTTTCCTTTGGGATTCCCAGCCTCCGGCTTTACTTTCTTTACGGGCTGCCGGGAGAAACCCCGGCGGATTTGCCGGCCCTCGGTGATTTCATTGAAAAAATCCAGAAGCGGAGAAGAAAAGAAGCCCGCCGGTTCGCCGGCCGGCTGACGGTCTGCCTGGCGCCCTTCGTCCCCAAGCCGGCCACCCCGTTTCAGTGGGCGGTGATGGAATCGGCCAGGGGTTTGCAACAGAAACGGGAGGAGATAATCAGGTGCCTGCGTTCCGTTCCCGGGGTGTTCATCCGAACGGAGCCCATTACCCAGGCCCGATTGGAAGCGTTTTTCGGAAGGGCGGACCGACAAATGGCTAAAATCCTGGCGAACAACTCTTTTCCCGAGATTAAAAGATCGGCGCTGGCGGAGGAAATTCCCTGGCTTCAGCCCGCGCGGGATCCGGGGATCTCCTTTCCCTGGGATATCGTGGACAGCCGGGTCAGCCGGGGTTTTCTCTGGCGGGAATGGCAAAACTCCCAGCGGGGGATTCCGACCAAACCCTGCCCGCCCCGGGCCGAGTCACTTGCGGCGGAGGGGATTTCCCCGGACTGCTCCCGGTGCGGAATTTGTTCCCTGGCTTCGGAGCAGAAAAATGAAATGTGATCCCGACCGGCTGAGACGGATTTTAAAAGATCGAAAACGGATTTCCTCCCGGAAAAGGGGTTTTCGCCGGGCCGCGGTGCTGGTGCCGATCTTTGAGAGGCAAGGGGATTCCTACCTGATTTTTACCCAGCGCACCGAAACCGTGAGCACCCACAAGGGGGAAATTTCCTTTCCCGGGGGAGCGATTGATCCCGAGGACGGGGGACCGAGGCAGGCGGCTCTGCGGGAGGCGGAGGAGGAATTATGTCTGTCTCCCCGCCAGGTGACGGTTCTCGGTCTCCTGGATGATATCGTTACCTTGAGCCGGTATCGGATCACCCCGGTGGTCGGAATGGTTCGGGCACCATTCTCGCTCTGCCCCAACCCGCGGGAGATTGAAAAGGTTTTCGAAATCCCGGTGGGAAAATTCCTGGACCCGCGGATTTTCCGGAAAGAAGATCAAATCGAATTCCAGGGTCAATCCTACCCGGTTTATTATTTTTCCCTTCCGGAGGTGACGGTCTGGGGGGCGACGGCCAAAATCCTGAAGCAGTTTCTGACGATTTGTTGCGGCTGGAACCCTGGTCAACCCTGAACCTACGCCGGGCTTAAGACCGAGGAAACCAAAGGGTTGATTTTCACCGGGCATTATTTTAAAATTCGCCCGGCTTGAATCTTGAGCTTAGGACATGGATTACACGGCAAATTCCGATACCTGCCAATTAGACGGAGAGGGGAAGAAAAGATGGCTCGAGTATGCGAAATCTGTGGAAAAGGGAAGTCGACCGGGAACCGGGTCAGCCACGCGAACAATCGAACCAAGCGGAACTTCCTGCCAAATCTTCAGCGGACAAAAGTTGTTCTGGACAACGGTTCAACCCGGAAACTGAACATCTGCACCCGATGCATCCGGTCGGGTAAAATCCAGAAACCGTCGAAGAGAATCTTATCTCCGGTCGCGCCCCACTGAAATCACCCCTTCAAGTTTTTCAATCGATTTAATCACCGCATTCAACTGGGCCGTGCCTTCGACCTGGATTTCAAAGGTGCCGGAGGCTTTCCGGTCGGGAATGGAACGAATCGTAGCTTTCTGAATATTGACTTTCTCGGCGGAGATGGAGCGGCTGATCGCGGCCAGCAAGCCCGGCTCATCCACGCACAAAACCCTGATCCGAACCGTCAGGATTTCCCCCGGGCCGGCATCCCAGTTGACCTCCACCCGGCGTTCGGGGTCGGAGTCCAGGACCCGGGGACAATCGTGGGAGTGAATGGTCACTCCCCGGCCCCGGGTGATGAAGCCCAGGATCGGATCCCCGGGAATCGGGTGACAACATTTGGCGAAACGGACAAAAACGTTGCCCACCCCCTTGAGCGAGACCGCGGAGGAAACGGCCTGGCTTTCCGGCCGGGGCCGGGCCGGGGCGGCGGTTTCCTCGGCTTTTTTATCTTCCGGGATGAGGTGTCCCACGGCTTTTAAGGCCGAGGTTTTTCCATAACCGATCCCGGCCAGGAGGCTGGGAACGTCTTTATAGTTCAAAGCCTTGGCCGCGGCTTCCAATTTCCCCTGTTTTTCCAGGCGGCCGAGGTTCTGGCCGAGGTGGCTGATCTCTCGTTCCAGGAGTTTTTGCCCCAGGAGCTGGCTTTCGGTCATTTCCACCCGACGGATAAACTGGCGGATTTTGTTGCGGGCCTGGGAGGTGCGGACGAACTTAAGCCAGTCCTTGCTCGGCCGGTGTCCGCTCTGGGTTAGAATTTCCACCCGGTCCCCGTTTTGCATTTTGTAGGTCAAGGGCACAATCCGGCCATTCGCCTTGGCCCCGACGCAGGTATTGCCCAATTCGGTATGAATGCTGTAGGCAAAATCCACGGGGGTGGCTCCCCGGGGGAATTCCCGCACATCCCCCTTGGGGGTGAAAACATAAACTTCATCGGGAAAAAGGTCGACCCGAACGCTTTCCATGAACTCGGAGGGGTCGACCAGCTCCTTCTGCCATTCGAGCAGCTGGCGGAGCCAGGCGAATTTCTGCCCGTCCTTTTCCGTGATCTCTCCGGTTTCCTTGTATCGCCAGTGAGCGGCCACCCCTTCCTCGGCCACCCGATGCATTTCCTCGGTCCGGATCTGGATTTCCACCCTTTCCCCATACGGCCCGATCACGGTGGTATGGAGCGACTGGTAAAGAATGGCTTTGGGCATGGCGATGTAGTCTTTGATTTTGCCGGGAACGGGTTTCCAGAGGGAATGAATCAGCCCGAGGATCTCGTAGCATTCCTTGATCGTGCTGGTGATGATCCGAAAGGCGATCAGATCGTGGACCTGTTCAAACTCGATGCCCTGGGTCTCCATTTTCCGGTAAATGCTGTAGATGTTCTTCATCCTCCCGTTCACCTGGGCGGTGATCCGATTCTCGGCCAGACGGCGGTTGACGACCCGGATCACTTCTTCAATGTAACGTTCGCGTTCCTTCCGGCCCTGGGCCAGCTGTTCGGAAATCCGGTAATAAATGTTGGGCCGGGAGTATTTAAAGGAAAGATCTTCCAGCTCGGTTTTCATCCAGTAGATGCCCAAACGGCCGGCCAGAGGGGCATAAACATCCATGGTCTCCTGGGCCATTTCGTTTTGCTTCAGGTTGGAGAGAAACTCGAGGGTGCGGATATTGTGCACCCGGTCGGCGAGTTTGACCAGGATGACCCGGAGGTCCTTGGCCATGGCCAGAATCATTTTTCGGAAGGTTTCCGCCTGGCTGGACTTCTTGCTCCCGAAGCTGACCTTGCTGATCTTGGTAACCCCGTCCACCATTTCGGTAATATCTTTCCCGAACAATTCCAGGAGTTCTTCCCGGGTGGTCAGGGTGTCTTCGAGGGTATCGTGGAGAAGCCCGCAGGCAATCGTGGTGGCATCCATCCGGAGCTGGGTCAGTAAGCCCGCGACTTCGAGAGGATGGATCAGGTAGGGTTCTCCGGAAAGCCGGGTTTGCCCGCGATGAACCTTCGCGGAAAACACATAGGCCTTCCGGATTAAATCAACGTCCGCCTGAGGGTTATAATGGAGAACCTGATCCGTGATCTCATGGATGCGAATCATGTTCCGAAAGCCCTCCGTTCCGGCGGGAATTTTGGATTAGGGTTTTTCTTCTTCCGGAATGCCCGGTCCGATAACGACTTTGCCGGCCGCGATTTCTCTGAGGGCCACCACTATGGGGCGATTGTCGGATTCGACCTTTGGCGTGGATCCCTTCAAAATTTGCTTGGATCTCTTGGCGGTCAGGAGAACCAGGGCAAACCGGTCGGGGATCATCTCTAAAGCATCGTCAACAGTTATTCTGGCCATGATATCCTCCCATATTTTTCCACAAAGAAATATTTGTTTCTGGAAAAAGTGATCGGTCAATTCTGAATAATATATCAGGATTGGAAGGAAATTAAACCCCGAACCTTTTTCTCCCGGCAATGTTCCGCGGTAATAATCGCCTCAATTTGATGAACGGCAGAAATAATTTTCCGCTCTTTGTTCACCACGAGGTAATCATAATACTTTGCTTTGCTTAACTCCACCTTGGCCCATTCCAGCCGGGCCAGGAGTTCGGTTTTCTTTTCCGTCCCCCTTTTTCGCAGCCGCTTTTTCAGCTCGGCGGGGGATTCCGGAATGATGAAAATGGAGACCGCCTCCGGCAGGAATTTTTTAATTTCCGCCTGGCCCTGGAAATCAACCTCGACGAGGACATCTTTCCCGGAGGAAAGGAGTTTCTCCAGGGCCGGCCGGCCGGTTCCGTAAAGCTCACCGTGGATTTCGGCCCATTCGAGAAAAAACCGTCTCCGAATTAATTTTAGGAATTCCTCCCGGCTCACAAAGTGATAATCCTTCCCGTTTTTCTCTCCGGGCCGGGGAGGTCGGGTAGTATGAGAAACCGAAAAGGCCAGCCGGGGATTTCTTCTCAACAAAAGGGACCGGATCGTGGTTTTCCCCGCGCCGGAGGGGGCCGAGATAATAAAAACCATCCCACGTCTAATAGGGGAGGATAGATTTCGGCTATTTTGGACCATGGGTATTTTAAAATTTCTAATTTCTAATGACGAATTTCTAATTAATTTTAAAAATCCCAATGTCTAATACCGGATTCAGAATATTCTTATTGGTTATTGGTCATTTGGGTTTGATTAGGAATTAGAAATTAGTCATTAGGCATTTTTTTATTCAATATTCTGCACCTGCTCCCGGATCTTCTCCAGTTCCAGCTTGATTTCGATCACCCGGTTGGAGATTTCGATCAGGGTGGACTTGGCCCCGGTGGTGTTGATTTCCCTCCCCATTTCCTGGACCAGGAATTCCAATTTTTTCCCGACCTCGTTTCCTTTCATGATTTCGCGAAAGCTCTGGAGATGATTTTGCAGGCGGGAGAGCTCCTCGCTGATATCCGAACGCTCGGCCCAGAACACGATTTCCTGCTCCAGGCGCTCCGGGTTGGGCGCTGGGGTCGGGCCGAGGGCTTTCCGGATGTTTTCGGTAATCCGTTCCCGGATGCGGCTCACCAATTCGCCGGCCTGGCCGGAGATTTCTCCGGTGATTTCCTCGATCCGTCCCAGTCTCCGCTCGAATTCCCGGGCAGTAGCCTGGCCCTCTTTTTCCCGCATCTGTTTGAGCTCGGCAAAGGCGATGAGCAGGGCTTGCTGGATCGAATCCCAGTCTGATTCCAATTCGGCCGGGGCGGGTTCCGGCTCCCAGATCTCCGAGCGGGAGGCAATCAGCTCCAGACTGATCTCTCCCGTGAGACCGAGGGATTCCCGGAGCTGGGTTAAGGCGGAAACCAAAACCCGGGCCCGATTCAGGTCCGGTTTGCGGATTTCTGGAAGGGCGGATTCACTCTCCAGCCGGATCTCCACGTCGAATCTTCCCCGGCGGAAATGGGCCTGGATCAGTTGCTGGATCTTCAGTTCCAGGAAGTTGTGGGTTCGGGGGGTTCGGCAGCGGATGTCCAGAAATCGATGATTGAGCGATTTAATCTCGGCGAAGAACCGTTTACCTTCGGCGGTGGCTTCGCCCCGCCCATATCCGGTCATGCTATACATAGTTATATTTTCTTCAAGCGGATTTTGCGTTTCCGCTTTATCAACGGGAACGCGAAACAGTTAAATTATTTTTTTTCATTTATTTTCTGGATATATTCCAGGAAAAAGG
>JAPLJI010000111.1 GCA_026388655.1 Pseudomonadota bacterium | reverse complement strand
TTGGCCATATAGGCCTGGGCCTGGAGGGCGGCCGCGGTGATCTCGTTGACCAGCTTGGCCTGCCGTTCATAAATAGGGTCGAGGACGTAATCCATGATCCGGGGAGATCGGAATTCCGATCCGCCCATCGCGTAGCCCACGACCAGGGCGGTATTGTAGTTGCCGGAAAGAATCCGCATCATCGCGTAAAGGACGGCATTGGCGCCGTCGGAATCCACCTTGGTTACATCCTTCATGTAGGCGCCGACCCGGGGGATCATGAAGCACTCGGAGATGGTCCGGCCGTCCTGGAAGTCACTGCAGCTGAGGACAAAGGTATCAATTTCATCCCGGGTAATTTTCAGATCCAGGAATAGGGACTTGACCAGTTCATAGACCATCCGCTCCCGGGTATATTCGTTCTGCTCGGAATATTTTGTCTGTTTATATCCGACAATTGCGACCTTCCTGTCCATGTTTTTTCTCCTTTTCTTACTTTACCGGTTCGAAGTGATCCAGGTCCTGAAGCGTTCCCTCGGTAGTATCCTTGAAGACCGCCTTGACCTTGAGACCGGTTTTTACCTCTTTCGGGCTGATCCCTTCGATCTTGGCGGTCAGAAGTGAATCCGCGCCCTCGAGCTTTACCTGGCCGATGATAATGGGTTTTTCCCGGTCTTTGATTTCTCCCTGCTCGATCTCCACGTGCGAGACGGTGAAATTTTTAAGCGTCCCGACCGGCTTGAGCGTAACCCATTTTTTGGTCTTGGTATTGCATTTCCCGCACATGCTGCGGGGCGGGACAAGCACCCGTTCGCACTCCGGACAAGTGACCCCGAGGATCTTCTTGCTCTTGAGACCATCAAGGTATCTGTCCAGGGATTCCCCCACCCGGTAGTTGTACATAAAGGTCAGGCCAACACGGCTGTCAACGATTTTGTGTTCCGCCATCTCCTGATTCCTCCTTTCTCAGTCTTTTCCCGGCTGGGTTTCCGGGGATAAAACGGTTTATTTCGGATTGTTTCGCATACAAAATATCTCAGGGTTTTTATGATGTCAAGGGAAGGCGATAAAAAGCAAATAGGGGATAGCCAATAACGCATGTCAAGGTATTACCAACATGTTTCCTGTTATGGAAATCAAATAAATATAAGGATAATCAGGCCCCGGATTTTGTCATGAGAACAACGTAATTCAGGTGGGTTTATGCTGATATATATTATCGGAAAAACAAGTTAAACATGAACTTAATATAATAATAATTATCTATTTGAATTTAATAAGTATTTTCTAATTATATCACTCGCGGATATTGCTGAAGAAAAGGCAATATCCCCGCCACTGCCATGACCCCGGATGGTATCACCCGCCAGGAATAGATTGGGTATAAGCGGGATGGCAGGTCCGGGGCGCCGGGAAAAATCCTGGCCCGGTTTCATGGATAAGCCATCCATGACCGGGTGGACAAGTTTTCTTTCCCATTCCACCCGGTTGAAAAACCCCGGGAATATTTTTTCAATCACCACCCGGAGGATTTCTTCCGCTTCCTTTATTTTTTCTTTGGTTACCGGAAAAGAAATCGGGCGAAGCCAGGTGGCTAACTGCTTTCCCGGAGGGGCCCGGAGCGGGTCGATATTGGATGGGAAACGGCCGATCACCACCGGGTCCAGGTTGAAAATTCCCCCTTTAATGTCGGTAATGGGGGCCGGGAGCCCGAAATCCAGGCTCAGGCCGGAGGTAGGGGTGAGTTTATTCGCGAACTCGATGAGGGGCGGGGGGAGAAGATTTTCGGGAACCAGTCCGGTTAATCCGTTTATCGGAGCGGAGAAGAGAAAAACCCGGGCCGGGTAATTGGCCTGGTCCGTCCGGGCCGCCATTACCCTTCCGGATGCAAACTCAAGACCGGTCACTCGGGTATTGAGATTGATTATCCCCGAAGAGGATATTTTTTTCTCCAGGGTATTGATTATCTGCCCGGCTCCTCCCACCGGGTCTCCCACCTTTCTCCGGGAAAAGACGGCCCGGCGGAAGATGTCGATTACCTCTCCCGCGGAAGCTTCCTCCGGGTTTTCCGCCATCACCGTTAAACCAAGCAGGGTGGAGATTTTTTCAAGACCGGGAGTCATCCCGGGGAGGCGGAGAAATGCGGAGAGTTTTTCCGGATACCAGCGATCCAAGTCGGCCAGCATCATTTTCAGGATGATTTTGATAAATTGCAGTTTTTCCAAGGGGTTGAGAAGGGGGGTGGAGAGAAGACCGGCCATGGTATCGGGAAGCTCGAGGAGGCGGTTCGAGTCGAATATATAGGAAGTAAAATGGCGGGGGTTGGCAAACCTGACGGGGTCGCCCAGTTCGCGGAAAACCCGGGCCAGGGGCCCGTTTTCCCCGAGGCGATGGGAATGAATCCCGTAGTCCAGCAGGTATCCGTCCCTTTCCTCGACCCGGGCTCTTCCTCCCAGGGATTTGTCTTGCTCCAGGAGCTGGACCCGGAAGCCCTGATGTGCGAGGAGGGCCCCGGCCGAAAGCCCGGCGTAACCGCCCCCGATGATGACTACGTCCGGCATCATGACTCAGCTAGTGTAGTGTTTCAATAATGGCTTTACAGTGATCAAGATCCTTGGTTTTGATTATGTAGGGGCGGCTTTCTATTTATCCTGAGCGAAGTCGAAGGACAGCCGCCTATTATATCCCTCCCCCTTGACGGGGCACGCCAAGGGAGGGGAAGGTTTAGGCGACAAGCCAGCCCCTCGATGTTACTCGGGATAAATGGAATGGTTTATCCTGAAGGGACTCATCCTGAAGGACTCCCCTACGAAAGAGATGTTTATTGTAAAGGTTTTTCTGAAACATAACGCTAGTATGCCTTTTGTCTGATCGTTTTTAAAGCCGGACTGCGGGCAAAAACCATTTGCTTTATCCCGGGGAGAAATTTAAGATTAGGGAGATTCTACGTCTCGAGTTTCAAACCAATTTGAGAGGTCAGACCGATGGGAAACCAGAACAAACCCAATACCGCATTCAAGTTTCTCAGTCCTTTTCGCCTCCGGGTATTCATGGCCCTGGCCGGGCGGATCATTCCGGAGGACCGGGAGGGGGGTAAGGTTTATCCCGGGGCGGACAATCTCGAATCGATGGCGATAATTGACCGGGCCTTGTCCACCAAGCCGAAGGACATGGTTTTGCTCCTTAAGCTTTTTCTCATGTTTTTCGAACTCTCCGGCCTGCTCTTCGCGCTTCGCCCCTTTTCCTGGATGAGCGCGGAACAGAAGGATAAACATATCCGGCGATTTGAGCTGGCTCCCCTCGCCAAGGTCCGGCAGGGTTTCTGGGGTTTGAAGACCCTGGTTTTTCTTTCTTATTACAGCCGCGACGAGATCTGGCCCGATATCGGTTATCCCGGTCCGAGGATGAAGAGACCTCATCCCGACCCGAGCCTCCGGGCTTTACAGACCGCTCCTTTTCGACCCCTCCCCACTCCCCTCGGGGGAGAGGATTGAGGCCGGCCCTTCAAAGCTCCTGTCCTCCGACCTGTCCGACGAAGCCTTGGCGCAGTCGGAAGCTTTAGTGAAGGATGGATTAGCGAAGTAGGGTGAGGGGGAAAATTTAAATTTGAGCAGCTGCGGACATTGTCAAAAACTGAATTCGGGTGGGGGAACAAATGGAAACGCGGAAAGATAAATTAAAAATAGACTGTGATGTTCTAATCATCGGTTCGGGGGCGGGAGGAGGAACCGCGGCCCGGGTGCTCGCTCCGCTCGTCCAGAAGGGGAAGCGGATCGTGGTGGCCGATGTCGGGCCGTTCTATACCCACGAACATTTTACCCAGCGAGAGCTCGAAGGGGTGGACCTGCTCTGGGACGAGGGCGGGGTTTTCACCCGGGACGGGGCGATTAATATCATCATGGGCCGGATGGTGGGCGGGAGTACCGGCATCTACACCGGGGTCACCTTTACCGTGCCTCCGGAGGTGATCCAGGAATGGGCCATTCCCGGCCTGACTTATGGCGAGCTGGAAAAGCGGTTCGCCCGGATCAAGGAAGCCATCAATGCCCACGTTCTCCCCGATAATTTTGTCAATACCAACAACCGTCTTTTCAGGAACGGCGTCGAGAAACTGGGCTGGCCCTGCGGTTCCATTGTCATTAACGTGAAGAATTGCCAGCAGCAAGGGTTTTGCAACCTGGGCTGCACGGTCGGGGCCAAGCAGGGAACGCTCGAGGTCGAGATCCCGCAGGCCATTAAAGCGGGGGTGGAAATAATTCCCAACTGTCAGATAGAGGCGGTGGGAGGGAATAAGGCCTGGGGGAATCTAAACCCGGCCCCTCCGGACAGCATTCCCGCGAAGCATGCTCCCGGGCCGGTGGAGTTTTCCGCGAAGGTAATTATCCTGGCCGGCAATACCTTCGGCACCTCCGGGATTCTCTTGCGGAGCCAGCTTCCCGGGATGAGCCCGGCGCTCGGCGGTTACGTGACGATTCATCCCTCTCACACGGTTTTCGGGATCCATCCCGAGGTGGTGGAGGGTTTCCGGGGTTTCCCGAAAACCTATTACTGCACCAAATTTACCGAGTCCCATCATTATTACCTGGAAACCTGTTTTTATTATCCCTTCGTGGCGGCCAAGTACATTGAGGGGTGGGGGGTCGAGCATAAGAAGATCATGCGGGATTACCGGAAGTTCATGGCCATCCTGATCCTGAACCACGACCGGGCCATCTCCACCAACCGGATCGTTCTCCAGAAAGGCGTCCCGGTGCTGGATTACCGGATCCAGAAAGAGAGTATCGAAAGCCTGTGCCATGCCCAGCGGAGCGCGGCCCGGGTTTTCTTCGCCGCCGGCTGCGACCGGGCCCTGCTCCCCGCCTCGGCGAAGGTGGTGCTCAACCGCAAGGACGAGCCCCGGCTCGAGGAGTTGATCGGCCCCCGGCATTTCATTCTGAACAAGATCTCGATCGCCTCGGCCCACCCCCAGGGTGGATGCCGCATGGGAAAGGACCCAGCCACTTCGGTGACCAACGAGTGGGGCCAGGTCCACGGTTATCCCTGGCTGTACGTCTGCGACTCCAGCCTGCTTCCCTCGAGCACGCACGTGAATCCCTACCTCACGATCATGGCGCTGGCCGAACGCAACTCCGAGCATATCCTCGAGACCTGGAAATAACGGGGATTTGACGGCCGGTGGTTAGGTTGCTGGGTGGCTAGGTAGCTCGGAAATAAATTGCGGAATGCCCTTCGGCTCCGCTCAGGACAAACGGATTTCGGATTGCGGAATGAAAATAATATAATGTTGGGTGAGCCATACTGTTGAGATTCAAGGTCAAAGCTCGAAGCTCAAATTAAATTCCAACCTCAATTATCAAAACAATATAAACAATCATTAATTTTCATAGCAGGTTTTTATCTTTTTTTCTCAGCTCCGCTATTCATTTGCTGTCTGTCATCCGCCATAAACCATCTGCGATAAGCCATCTGCCATCAGCCGTGGCTATGGGCTGGGCGTAACGGTTTGGGTGGCGGCGGCGGGGGAAGTGACTTGGTTTACCGGGACGGGAGCCGGGGCCGACTTTTTTTCCGGAGCAACCGGTTTATTCATCTCCAGTCGCTTTTTTATCTCCTCATCGTAGAGGGATTGAGATTGGTCGAAATTTTTCAGGTTGAACTCGCTCAGAATATTTTCGGCTTCCCCCGGGTTGACGGTTTCGGGTTTACCCGGGATTTGGCCGGTTTGCATGATAATTTTTTTCCCCCTGGCCAACGGCAGGTTTTTCTCCGGCTCCTGCTTGCCGCTGGCCGAGATCTCGCCTTTTAAACTGATAATAGTGCTGATCCCATTGAGAAAATTCAGAAAACAGATCGCCTCCTTGGTCGAGATATTGGCATTCACCGTTTCGGTTTGGAATTCCTGATGGTCCAGTGATTTTCCCGCGTCAGTCAGAAGTTTTCCCCGGAAAAGTTTCACCCGGCTACCGTTGATGACCTTGAGGTAGGCATGGGGCGAGAGAGCCAGAATCGTCCCGCTCGGAAAAAGAATTTTCACCTTTCCGTTTCCGGTTTTGATTTCGTCGTTGGCGTAAAAATCGGTATTATTTTTCAGTTTCATCCATCTCGGGTTAAGGTCTTTATCCTGTTCGGTAATAGCGATTGTTGCCGGCGGTTCCTCCTTCCGGCTCCGGTCTTCAGCTTTCTTGCGTTCAGCCGAGGGTCCGCGGCCCTGGGTTTCCAGCCGCGAAGCTTCTATTCCTTTCGTGACCAGGTAATCCTTGACCTGACCGGCCCTTTCCCGGGCCAGGCCCAAGCCGGTTTCGGTTTTTGAGGTCTTTTCCGCCTGAACCGTGATCAGCACGATGAGGTCGGGGTTGGCGAGCAACACCTCGTAGAGTTTATCCAGGACCGGGAATGATTCCGGAATAATGTCTTTGGCTTGAGATTGAAATTCAATGCCGGCCTGCAGGGAAATTACTTGGGCGTCTCTTTCCAGGATCACCAGATCGTTTTCCCGGGCCTGGGTTTCTCCGGAGAGAACCGGCCAATAATAAGCCTCACCCTCCAGGACGGCCACCCCGGCGACCGGCTTATCCTCCGCGGCCAGGAGACTGGAGCGGTTAAGCAGGAAAAAGGTGAAAGCCGCGAGCAGAATAGCCAGCCCGGGGAGCAAATTCTTTCGTTTCTCGGCGGTCATATGGCAGAAGGTTGAATTCTTTCCGGTGGAAATGGAATGGCCTACTTTTTCAACAAGAACTCGTGGGAAACCAGGAGTTTTCCGTTGCTAAATAACCGTTGAATGCATTTTTCCTCGGCCGGGTTTTCGCCCGGATTTTCGGGAGGAGAAAAGGAATATATATATTGCGTGGATCTCGAGAATATCTGGAAGTAGGTTTCCTGGTCCTTGCTGATATTGGCCTCTCCCTGGTCGGGTTTGCTGGAGGGGAATTCAAATTCATATTCGATAGTCACGGCATCGCCAAAATCGATATCCGGAACCACGAAGCCAAAGCCGAAGAATTCGCCGATCCGCAGGTTTATGGCTGAGGTTTCGGCCAGGTCGGCGCCGGGCAGCTCGTAGGATTCGCTGGAGATTTTTATTTCTTCTTCCGGTTTCAGGATAATTCGACCGGCCTTGACGTTGGTGAAGGTTACTTTTTTCCCCCTCTCGGTCAGGGCGATGAAAGAATCTCCGCCGCGCTCTCCCCCGGTTTCCCGGGATGGGGAGGAAGCAATCCCGGCATTGACCAGGGTTAAGAGCAAATCGGATCTCTGGAAGTTTACCCCCTGCTTTTCCCGGGCCAACCGGATCCAGTTTTTCGCGTTGGCGAAATCCCCCAGCATGAAGAAAGAGTAAGCCAGAAGATAAGGCGCGGCATCAAAAGCCTGGTTGGCGGAGAAGGCTTTTTTCAGATAGGCCAGGGATTCCGTGTAATCGCCTTTTTGCTGGTAGCATTTACCCTGTTCGAGCAGGGCAAAATAATAAACTTTTTGATCCGGGATCTCCCCCAGGTAGGGCTTGGCCTGGGAGCATTCCAGGCGGGACGCGTGATAGAAAAATTGGGCGCTGTTCTCCTGCGCCGAAACCGGGCCGATAAGCGAGGCAGGGAAGGAAAGACAAAAAAACAGGACGATTTTAGCCGCGCAGGGGAAGGGGGTATTTTTCCTCATGAAAACAAGAAAGTTAATTGAAAAAAGCCTGTCTTAAGTATTTGTGGTTTTATCCACTTTTGTCAATTTGGTAATATCATAATTCCAGTATGCTTCCTTTATTCCATTACCCGCGGTTGAAAGAAAAACTGGCTTATATCCCGCTGGGGGATTTTCCCACCCCGGTGGAGAAACTGGAGCGGCTGGGAAAAAAAATCGGGGCCGGCGGGCTTTTCAGCAAGCGTGATGACCTGAGCGGAAAATTTTACGGGGGGAACAAGGTCCGAAAGCTCGAATTCCTCTTGGGCCAGGTCCGGAGGAAAAATGCCGGGGAGGTATTAACCTTTGGCTTTGCCGGCTCCAATCACGCCCTGGCGATGGCAATTTACGCGAAAGACGTCGGACTTCGGAGCATTTCCATGCTTCTGCGCCAGCCGAATGCCGGGTATGTTCGCCGGAACCTGCTGATGGGCTATTACGCCGGTGCCGAACTCCGCCACTACCCGGACATGTTTTCGATCCTCTGGGGATCAATTTTTGAGCTGGTTCGGCACCGGTTCCGGTCCGGCCGGTTTCCCGCGGTCATTCCCCCGGGCGGTTCCTCACCCCGGGGGGTGATCGGTTTTATCAACGCCGCGTTCGAACTGAGGGAGCAGGTGGAAACCGGGCAGATTCCGGAACCGGATCGGGTCTACGTGGCCCTGGGAACGATGGGCACCGCGGCGGGTCTCGCGCTCGGATTAAAAGCGGCGGGTTTGAAAACCCAGGTTGTCCCGGTCAGGGTGGTGGACCGGAAATGCGCCGACGCGAAGAGCCTGGCCAGGCTCTTTAACAAGGTTAACATGTATGTGTCGGGCCAGGACCATTCCTTTCCCCGGATAAAATATTCGGAAGCGGATACCGGGATCCGCCATGATTATTTTGGCGAGGGGTATGCCCTTTTTACCCGGGCGGGCCGGGAAGCGGTGGCCCTGATGGAGGAATGCGAGGGGATCAAACTGGAGGGGACTTACACGGGGAAAGCCCTGGCCTGCCTGATCGATGATGTGAGAAAAAATCAACATCGCGGCCAGGTGATTTTATTCTGGAATACTTACAATTCGCGGGATTTATCCCGGGTGACCGCCGGGGTTGACTACCGGTGCCTGCCGCGGGACTTTCACCGTTATTTTGAGGAAGAGATTCAGCCTCTGGATCCCGACCATATAAAAACAACTGAAAGAATCAGGAGGCCAGGATGAGCAGCGAAATGGCGAATCAAGCGGTGGCGCGATTCCAGGAGGGTTTTAGCTGTTCGCAGGCGGTATTTTCCGTATTTGCGGAGAAATTCGGCCTCGATCGGGAAATCGCTCTCAAGGTGGCTGGGGCCTTCGGGGGAGGGATGGCGCGGATGGGAGAAACCTGCGGAGCGGTGACGGGAGCGCTGATGGTCATCGGCCTCAAACACGGGAAATTCCGGGTGGAAGACGAGGAAGCCAGGGAAAGGACCTATAAACTGGTCGGGGAGTTTGTGAAGAGATTCAAGGCGGCGAATGGCTCGACGGTCTGCAAAGAATTGCTGGGTTTCAATCTCAGTGTGCCGGAGGAAGCCCGGGCGGCTAAGGAAAAGGGCTTGTTTAAAACTATCTGTCCCCGCCTGGTCAGGGACGCGGCCGAGATCCTCGAAGAGATGTTATGAAGTAAATATTTACCCGATTTTCCCTCAACGCCGGCCCGGAGGGCTGTTCCGCTGAAATCCTGAACCATAAAGTGAAAACGGAAATAGCCTCCCGGGCAGGTCGAAGCGAACCAAAACATCTTTTCTTTTTCGAGATTCTTCACCTTCGGTTCAGAATGACAATTGCATGCTAAAGGCCTTAGCCCCTGCGGCTTGTCCTGAGCGAAGCCGAAGGAGTCGGCCGGTAACTCTTTCGGTAGAATCGAATTGTTTTGTTTACCCTGTAAGGGGGAGCGTCCATTCTTCGCAGCAGTGCTGCTTCGAAGGATAAAAGGCCTGCCTGGGAGGATTAGCCAACTATTCCAACCGCTTTTTTGGGGATGAACGCCGGCGGTCAACTCTCAACGTGATGAAATACGGATGCTACCCGGGAGATGTCATCCGGCAGTCCCAGAACGATAACCAGGTCGTGAGCCTGGATTACCGTGCCGGACTCCGGGTTCGCCTGCAGGCTTGAATCGCGGCGAATAGCCAGGACCGTAACCCCATATTTTTCCCTGAAACCCGTCTCGGCCAGGGATTTGCCGATCACGGAGGACTGGTTGCTGACCCGGATGGCGCTGATCTCGAGATTATCAAGATGAAAACCGAGATTAACGGTCTCGGTGGTTTTGACCGCAAGGCTCCGGAACATTTCGTAGCCATCGGACCTGACCTCGGTGATAAATTTTTCGATTTCGTTCCGGGGAATCAAGTATTTGCTTAAAACCCGGGAAAATATCTCCACCGAGGTTTCGAATTCCTCGGGGATAACCTCGTTGGCCCCCAATTCAAGCAGTGGTTTCATCTCCCGGACAAAACGGGTGCGGACAATTATATAGAGCCGGGGATTGAGTTTATGGGCGAGGGAAGTGATCCTCCGGGTGGCGATGGGATCGGAAATGGCCACTACCATTACCTTGGCGGTTTTGACCCCGGCATGTTCCAGGACCGCTTCATGAGCCGCGTCACCGAAAAAAATCGGTTCTCCCTCGGCCTGTTTGTTCCGCACGGTTTCAGGATTCATTTCGATGATGATATAGGGAACCCCCGCCATTTTTGCGGCGCGGGATACATTCCGGCCGTTAACGCCGAAACCCGCGATGATCAGGTGGGCGCCCAGAGCGGGTAGACGGGGGGGAAGAAGTTCCGCTTGTGAAAATTTCCAGCCCAATTTAATCCGGGACGGGAAAGGAAGTCGGAGAGCCAGGCTGGAACCCGTCGGAGCGAATTTGAGAATGAACGGGGTGGCGGCCATGGAAAGCACGCTGACGGAAAGAAAGAGCTGGTAGGTATTGCCCGGCAGAAGACCGGAATCCACGCCGATTTTGGACAGCACGAAGGAAAATTCCCCCACCTGGGAAAGGGCCAGTCCGACCAGGACCGCGGTCCGGAGGGGAAAACCCAGAAAAATGACGGCCAGGCCGGCTTGGATGCTTTTCAGGGAAATAACCCCGATGGTGCCCAGGATAATTAAAATCGGGTTTTGGAGAAGAAACCCCAGATTGAGCAGCATGCCGATGGAAATGAAGAAGATGCTGGTGAAAACATCGCGGAAGGGAATGATATTACTGAGGGCCTCATGGTTGAATTCCGATTCCGATATGATCAGGCCGGCCAGAAACGCGCCCAGGGCCAGGGAAAGGCCGACCTTCGCGGTCAGCCAGGCGACCGCTAGGCAGAGGGTGATAACACTGAGAAGGAATAGCTCCCGGCTACGGGTTCGGGCGATCTGAAAGAAAAGCCAGGGGACTACCCACTCCGCCGCCACGATCACCAATCCCACCAGGCCGATGCCCTGGGCCAGGAGAAGGAAGAAGGATTGATTGAACTGCAGGGTGGCCCCGCCCAGAAGCGGGGTAACCAGGATCAAAGGGACCACCATGATATCCTGGAAAATCAGGATGGAAAGCGTAGTCCGGCCGTGGGGGGTATCTACTTCCGATCTTTCCTGCAGGAATTTCAAAACGATGGCGGTGCTGCTCAGGGAGATGAGAAAGCCGATGAAAACCGATTCGCCCCGGGGCTGGCCGGCCAGACGGGAGATTCCGAAAACCACCAGGATGGTAAACAACATCTGCAGGGTGCCGCCCATCAGGATGGTATGACGAATCTTCAGGAGGCTGCGGAGGGAGAACTCGAGGCCGATCGTGAACAGGAGCAGGACCACCCCAATCTCCGCCAGGAGTTCCACCTGTTGAATGGAGTGAATCAGGTGCAAACCGTGCGGCCCCACCAGAACCCCGGTGACCAGCAGGCCCACGATCGCCGGGATTCGGAACCGGTTGCTCAAGTAGAGAACCGCGATCGCCAGGATCAGGGTGATGACAATATTGGTTAGTAATGGGATCGGCATGGCGAATGAAAAAGTTAAGTGAAGAAATTTTAAGCGAAATTCAGGGAGAGGAGAAGGTTTAGATGATAATGAACAGGATTATCCCGAGCAGGATTACCAATCCGGCGATGACGGTTTCCCGGACATAGAGCAAGCCCCGGGGGCGGGGGTGGTCGCGCTTGAAAGCCGCCTGCAGCAGGCGGGAGCCGATGCTGAGAACCCCTTCCTTCTGAATGAATTTTCCCAGCGTGTCGAGCATGAGGTTGGGATAAAAGATGAATTCGTCCTGCTTGAATTTGCGGGTGAGGCGGGTTAGCCGCAAAAGCAGCCGGGGGGATTTCCACAGCGAGCTGAATTCTTTCCCGGCCAGGGCACGATTGAGTTCGCGGAGCAGCGAGAGGTCGATGGCGATGGCGTAGTTCATCCAGCCGGCCTGATCCCAGAGCGCAAACTTGGTTTCCTTCAACCATTCGATCCGCCCGGGGTCCCGGGGCGGGGGGATTTCTTTTCCGGAGAGAAATTTAATCCTCCGGACTCCACTCCGGAAGAGTTCGAGAACCAGGACGCCTTTAACTTTTTTTTGGTCGAGCAGGATGATGGCGTGCTGGCTGTGACCCCCGACCCCGAGGGAAATCCCCTCCAGGACCATCCCCGGGAGAAACTCATCGTCCAGCTTGGAAATATCGTAGGGAAGGCGGAAGAGCCGGATTAAGCTCCGCAGGTAACTTTTCAAGGGGAGGGGGGCCGGATCCATGCTCCATTTCTGGTCATAGCCCTGGATGAGCTGAATCAATTTTCTTAAGGGGGAGAGGAGCTCCTCTTTCTGCCAGGGGAGGTGATGATTGACCAGGATTCCAAACAGGTCTTTGACCGGCTCGAATTCAAAACAGATGGCTGTTCGGGAGCCGCTGGCTTTTCTCAAGCGGCGGGTGGCTTCCGGAAGAGAAAGGGGGGCTCCGGCCTGAGGATCCAGGGAGATCGCGACCTGAGAGGGGTTTTCCGGGTCGAGATGGAAGGCCAGGGTAAACTCGGGATCGGTCAAACCCAGGCAGTATGATCCCACCGGGGAAGGCGGGATGACGGTTTTGAGCGTTTGAGGATCGAAATCAATAATCTGCGTGAGAAATTCCTCAACCCGGGCGAAAAGCGGGGGGGAGGGAAAGAATTCCAGAAGCTTTAACTCCGCCGCTTTCTTGAAAACGGAGAGAAGGTCGATCTGGTAGTGGGTGAGGGACCGGGAAGCGGTGAAATCCTGGTCGGCTTTCTCCAGGAGGGCGAAGAATTCGGGATTGATCACCACCACCCATCCGAGTTTCAGATCCGATTTGATTTGAACGGATATCTGGTCTTCGATCCGGGAAAGCTCCTTTTCCTGGGCCAGCGAAAGCAATTCTGTGAGCTTGCCCGGGGGCAGTTCCAGGCGATCGATGGAAATCAGAAGCCCGTCCCGGTGATGGAAAAGAAAGGCCGGAGGAATTAAATCCTGGCCGTTCCGCAAGAGGACGAGATGATCGAGATCCGGGCCTAAAAATCCCGGCAGGGTCTTTTTCAGGAGAAGAATGGTGGCCCGGGCCGGGGCGGTCAGCCCGGTAAAGGGCAGGGTTATTTCCTGGTCTTCCGGACCCGGGGTTTGCTTTTGCTCCAGCTTTCGGGAAATTGAGGCGATCCCCTCCCAGGGCTGGAGCCAGTATTTATCCATTGATTCCATTGATTTCATTAAAAATGTCTAATTCCTAATTGACCTAATTTCTAATCAATGTCTAATTCGAAAATTTCTAATGACCAATTCCTAATTTCTAATCAATGATAAATGTCGAATTTCTAATTTCCGGTTTTCCGAGTTGATCACGGGTAATTGGGATTTGGGATTTCATTAGATATTAGAAATTGGTCGTTAGTCATTTACAATAGATTGATCATTGGGATTTGATTAGATATTAGAAATTGGTCATTAGTCATTTACCCTTTCCCTGACATTTTGCAGCTTTCATTTTTATAGATGTATTCAGGTTGATGGGAAGCCTCGATTTCCTTCGCGTATTTTTTCCTGAATTCGGGGTCAAACTGCCAGCGGCGCGGGTTCTTTTCCAGCGGGACCCCCTCGGCGAAGGTATATTTCTGGGTTTCGGCGAATTCCACCATGCTGGTCAGGGAAAGGATCGGGCCGTATCCCCGGATGAGCTTGGCGAAATCCCGGATCCAGGAGAGGGAAAGAGGCACGCAGCCGGGGACATCGATGTAAGCGGGCCGGCGGCGCCACCAGGGTCCGATGAAAGCCGGTTTCCGGCGGTATTCGTAATTCCAGGTGGAGTAAATGGCGCAGTCGCCGAAGACGAAGATAAAGCGCTTATCTTTCGGCGGTGGCGGGTTGTCCCCGCAGAGGACGGTAATGGGCGCCAGCTCTTTCAAATCCTTCCCGAGCACCAGTTTGAAGAGGTCGATCATGTAGCTGATCGGCATCCCGCACCCGCTCCGGCACATGTCCCCCCGCAGGACTTCGACTCCGGGAGGATCCGATCCGGGAACATCGCCTCCGATCGCCGGGATGAATTTCTGGCGGTGGTCATTGGGATTTTCTCCGACAAAATCAATCTGTTTCAGGTCGGCGATCCCGAGGCCGCGTTCCTGGGCTTTCCGGGGCAGGGGCGGTTCCAGGTTCCCGAATCCCATTAGGTAATCGGTGACCGCGTCCACCGCCGTGACGTCATCGCCGGCCAGGATGAGTTTCATTTCCACGGTGTCTCCAAACCCTGGGCCCTGACCTTCCATGGCGTCGAACATGTCCATCACGGAAAGGTGGGCTTTCGAAACGGCCAGAACGTCAATGAATTTATCCAGGAGGCTCGAGCCGAATTCGGGGCGGAGACGGTGATGCCGGGCCTTGTCTTCATCGGCGAGGATCCCGTGCGAGTTCTTGATCCCGAGGGTGGACACGGTGGCCACGTGGGTCTTGGCCACCGGGACGGTGATCCAGATGTCCGCCTCCACCAGGGACTTGGGGAGGTGCATGTCCTTCAGGCAGAGGTTCTCGGGCCGGGCCCGGTAGACCCATTCCTCCTCGTCGAAGAAAACCACCTTTACCCCCAGGCGCTTCAGGGCGTCGGTATAGCCGATGAAATCGAACTGGACCCGGGGCTCCAGTCCGCAAACCGAGTTTTCCCCCACCATCACTTCCCGGGCGCCAGCGTCTTTGCAGAGCTGGTAAAGGCCTTTCAAAACATCGATATGGGTGATCATCGGCGTACCGCCGGTGGACATGATGTTGGGCTTCAGCAGGACGCGGAAACCGGGTTTGACCCATTTCCCGATCCCGCCCAGGTATTCAAAGGCCCGATGGACCGCCTCGATCCGGTTCTTTCCGGTGGCGATCGAAACTTTGGTTCTATTTTGCATTCTGTTTTTCCAAATCTTTTATTTCCCCTCCCCTTGTGGGAGGGGATGAAGGGGAGGGAGATAATGACTATATTTTGTCGGAATCATTTAATCAGAGAATTTTGTTGGGTTCAATGAATAAATTTGTTTGCTTCCGGGATTTGATGGTTTTCCCATTTATTAGGATATAAGGAGCCGCCCTTTTCAGGGAAATCCTTAATTTCTTCAATTCGGCCGGATCGGAAAACCCCCGCGCGCGGCGCGCCTGGATAATCCGCTCGGCCGAGCGGATCCCGATTCCCGGGATGCGGATCAACTCCTCATACTCGGCCCGGTTGACCTCGATCGGGAAGATTTCCGGGTGTTTCCGGGCCCAGGCCATTTTGGGATCAATCTCGATGGAAAGGTTCCCTCCCGGCTGGAAACTGAGCTCGCCCAACTGGAAATGATAAAAGCGAAGAAGCCAATCAGCCTGGTAAAGCCGGTGCTCCCGGACCAGGGAGGTGGGGGGATGACTTTCCATCGGGGTATGAGGGAGCGGCTGGAAAGCGGAGAAATAGGCCCGGTGGAGGTGGAGGCTCCGGTAAAGATCGTCGGTGGTTTTCAGGATTTCCCGGTCGGATTCCCCGGAGGCCCCCACGATAAACTGGGTGGTCTGGCTTCTGGCCTTAGAGCCGTTCTTGATGAGAAACGCGGCCCAGTTCATCCGCTTGAGCAGATCTTCGGAGAAATCCTTGCCCGGGGCGATTTCCTTCAGCCTTTCCGGGTTGGGGGCCTCGAGATTCAGGGAAACCCGGCTGGCCAGCCGGCAGGCCTGCTCGACCGCCCCCGGGCTGGCGCCCGGCAGGATTTTCAGGTGCAGGTAATTTTTATACTGGTATTTCCGCCGGAGAATCTCGGCGGTCTTGACCATGTCGTCCATTACCCGGTCGGGCTGATCGTATATCCCGGAGCTGAGAAAGAGCCCATGAACCTGGCGGGACCGGTAAAGGGCCATGAAAGAGGAGGCCAGTTCTTCCGGCCGGAAGGAGGTGCGCGGGCGATCGTTGGCCGAACGGTTCGGACAATAGAAACAATTGTTTTTGCAGGCGTTGGAGAGCAGAACCTTCAGGATGGGGACAATGCCGCCTCCGGGGAGGGCGGCGGGATAAATCCAACGGTGAGCGGGATCGGCGGGGTCGGGGACCCGGCCGCCCGAGCAGGAGGAGAGGCAAACATCGTAACGCGATTCCTCGCCGAGGGTTTTGAGCTTTTCGAAGCGATCAGGTTTGGGACGATAAACCGGCAAGCTTATTTTCTCCACCACTCTTACTGATAACCTACCCGATCAGGGCTTATTTAGAAATAGTAGCTGCCGCTGGGGAAATCAGGCAAGAGAATACAAGAATTATTAATGATTACCGGGCCGGCGGGAAATTTGGCGGAAGTTTTTCAGGAAATACCAGCACAATAAAAGATTGATCGGGCCGGCGCTCAAAAAGCTCGCCCGGCCGAACAGGGTGATATCGGAGCAAAACCAGAAATAGGCCAGATCGGTGAAGATGTCCGAAAGCCGGGCGGCCGCGACCATGGCCAGCCAGACCGGATCCTTTTTCCAGCGGAAAAACGCGATCAGTTGGATCAGGGCGAAGGCGGTCCAGTTGGCCGCGCACCTGGGAAGAAAGCCCTGCGGATCATTGTAAGGGACCCCGTGAAAAACCCGGAACCAGAGTCCGGGGAAGAAGAAGCCGATTACCGCGATGGTGACGTCGAAAACGACCAGGGCGAGGATAATGGCGGGAATGAATTTATTTGTAGTATGCCGATTCATCGGCGGTTTTCAAAAATGCCCGATAAATCGGGCAACTACAGGGAAGAGGACTCCGACGTAACCTCGGATGACAAAACAATCTGAATTTGCCTGATTAACCGCTGATGGCCATGACCAGGGCGTAGCTGCCCGGGCTCACGGCGTCGGGATCGGTTTCCACGTTGATCAGGGCCGGTTTGCCCGAGGCCAGGGCCCGGTTGATGGCCGGGGCCACGTCTTCCGGTTTCCGGACCAGCTCTCCGTACCCGCCGATCGCCTCGACCATTTTATCGTAGCGGGTGAGACCCAGCTCGGCCCCGATGACCCGGTCCTTACCGTAGACCAGCTCCTGGCCGTGCTTGATCATTCCCCAGGCCTGGTCGTTGCTTACCACGCAGATAATGGGGAGCTTGTGCCTGATCGCGGTATCGAACTCCATCAGGTTGAACCCGATCGCCCCGTCGCCGCAGATCTGGATGACCCGGGATTTCGGATGGGCGATTTTCGCGGTCAGGGCGAAAGGAACCCCCACGCCCAGACAGCCGAACAGGCCGGTATCGATATAGTGGCCGGGAAGATTGACCTCCATGGCCATGGAGGTCCAGACCTGGGTATCGCCGCCGTCGGCCGCGATGATGGAATCGGGTTCCAGGCATTTCTTGATTTCGGCGATCAACCGCAGGGGATGCATGGGCAGCTTGCTGTCTTCTCCCTGCCTTTTCAAATCTTCCCGACCCGAGGTGTGAGCCTCCCTGAGGGTATCGACCCAGGCGCGCCGGTCCCGCGGCTTCCCGAGTTTCTGGTAACCGGAAAGGAGAGCGGTCAGGGCCGATTCCAGGTCTCCGGAGATCCCGAGTTCCAAGCCCCGGTTCCGGCCGAGTTCGAGCGGGTTGATATCAATCTGGATGAGCTTGGTTTCCAGGTTGCAAACCGGCGGGCGGCCGAAGTTCATGAACATGTCCAGGCGGGTTCCGAGAAGGATCAGCAGGTCCGAGGAGGAGAGGGCCGTCCCGGCCGCGCCGGGGACCAGGGGAACCGCGCTCCCGAAACAGAGGGGGTGGCTGTCGGGAATCCCGCCCCGTCCCTGCGCCTTGGTAAAAACCGGCAGGCCGGAGAACTCGATCCATTTCTTGAGGGAGGCGAAGGCCTGGGAATACCAGAGCCCGCTGCCCGCCACCACCACCGGGTATTCCGCTTTTTCAATGAGCTCAACGGCCTTCCGGATGAGATCGGGGTCCACCCCGGGACGGGGCGCCGGAAACCCGGGGGGGAAAAAAGTCGCGTCTTCAGACTCGCATTTTTTCATGATGACATTGGTCGGGATCTCCAGGTAGACGGGACCGGGCTTGCCGGAGCAGGCGTGGCGAAAGGCCATGCTGATATACTCCGGGATCCGGGTAATATCGTGAATCGTGCGAGACCACTTGGTGATGGGGCCGATGATGGGAAGCTGGTCGAGTTCCTGGAGACTGCAGGTGTCGGTTTCCCGCATGCTCGAGTGGCCGCTGATCACCACCATCGGGCTTCCGGAGAGCCAGGCGTTGGCGATCCCGGTGACCGCGTTGGTGAAGCCCGGACCGGCGGTGACCACCGCCACGCCCGGCTTACCGGTCAGGCGGGCCCAGGCCTCGGCCATGTGGGCGGCCGCCTGCTCGTGCCGGGTATCGTAAATTTTCATCCCGTGATCGATGCAGGCATCGTAAATGGGGGCAATATGCCCGCCGCTCAGACTGAAGATCTGCTCGACCCCTTCCCGTTTCAGGGATTTAACCACCAGTTCTCCTCCGTGTAAGGCTGCCATAATTATTTCCTCCTTTGATTAATTGTCCTTCTGGTATTCCTTAAATTTTCTTCTAATGCAGGGAGAAAGGAAATAGGTGCAGATGGCCAGGAGAATTCCGGCGACAATATCCGGGATCCAGTGGTGGCGAAGGTAAACCGTCGCGGTCCACAGGCTGACTACCGGAACCAGGTAAACCCAGACCAGGGCCCGGGGATGCCGGGACCAGAGATTGCCGAAGCGGATGGAATAGAGCAGGGCCAGACAGCTCAAGGCGCAGTGGAGGCTGGGGAATGAAGACCGGGTCGGCACGGAAGTCATGGAATCCATTTGTCGCTGGGACCAGTGGAAAAACCCGAGGCTGGGAAGCTGGGCCGGATCGAACTGGGAGAGCAGGGGGGCAAAATGCCGGGGGGGCCCGGCCGGGAAAATGCAGTAGAGGATAAACCCGACATAAAGAACAATCGTGATCGACATGGAAAGCTCCCGGAAATCATCCCTCCGGTCTTTCAGGGAGGTCCAGAGCAGAAAAGTGAGGGGCAGGGCCAGGTAAAGGGTGTAGAAAATAGCGAGGTAATCGGTCAGGAAAGGATGGGCGAACCTCTGGATCCAGACCGAAGGCTCGATTCCGAAGATGGCCTGGTCGATCCGATAAAGGATGTGATCGATGGAATCCGGCCGGATCAGGGCGGTGTAATCGCGCAGGGTTTCATAAACCCCGATCAGGACCACGAAGGGTACCCAATCGCGGGCGATCGCGAGGGAATTCAGCCAGACTATTTTTCTTTCTCCCGGGTGGCCTTTCAAAAATTTGGGCGCCCGGTAAAGAAGATAAATCAATTCGATGGCGAGAAAACTCCCGAGGGCGTAGAAGACCGAACCCTCGACCAGGTGGAGGTGGTGGCCATAAATAAATCCCAGGGCGCTCAAGAGCGTGGTGAAAATCAGCAGGATGATCAGGTCAGGCTGGAGGAAAATAAGGATCCGACGCAAGGTGTGGTTTTTCCTCAGAGGGTTCATGGGATTTTCGGCGGCGTGACTTGGATTGAGAATCGATCAGGAACTGGGGGAGGTTTTTCCGAGCAAGTATCTGATTAAATAAATGAGATAACAATATACCATCAGGATGGCGATAATGGCCGGCTCCGCGGCATACATGACCCAGCCCCACTGCGCATTGTAGGCGGATGTTCCAACATTGATGAAGGGGTGGCCAAAAAGCCCGGAACCGGCGGGAATCGGCGGGGCGAAAGCCTGGTAGATGCTCCACTTGAAATCGCTGAAAGGCCAGGCCCAGTAGATCGGAAAATCGTAAGTGATGGTATCGGCGAGGACATGAAGGGAGTAGCCGAGGTAAAGGGTGAGGAAAACCAATCCCCGGTTCGGGATTTTCAGGAACCTGGTCACGATCGGGGTGAAAACCAGGCAGGGCATGATGGCGAAGAGGGGTGAATGCCAGAAATTGTGCGGTTCCCACATCCCGGTGGATACGGTCCCGAACAGGATTAGGGATAACCGGTCAAAAGCATGGGAGAATCCGGAAAGGACCTGGGAACCGACCAGGGCGGCGATTAATAGTCTGGCCCCGGGTTCGGACCGATAACGGTAAATTACGATGAACAGGAAAATCACCCAGGTGATGTCATCGTAGAAGTACATGATCCAAAGCGTGGGTTTAAACCAACTGGCCCAAAAATAAATCACGATCATGGACAAAAGGTAAGCAATAAGGATTTTGGTGAAATCCTTGAGCTTGATCAGCCCGGCGAGAGAAAAAGTTTGGGTGGTGAAGGCGAGATGTCCTAAAGGAGTCATTTATATGCGATTACTAATAATCAATTCCGCTATTTCTTATGACTTAGGGGTAGCCGCTTTAGCCTGCGTTTTTAATCAACAAACTTTCTGCCTTGATATTAATTCGCAACCTGAAGGTTGCGGCTACCATTCCCTGATGGTTTCGGACTGGGGACCGGGGACTTTTATCTTTCCCGTTTGCCCTGGATGAATTCCTCCACCATCCGGCGGGCCACCTGGTCATTGATCTGCCGGGGCGGATGCTTCATCGCGTAGGCCGAAATCGAAAGCAGCGGCCCCCCGATCCCCCGGTCCCGCGCGATCCGGCAGCACCGGATCGCATCCACCGTGATCCCCCCGGAATTGGGCGAATCCTCCACCGAAAGCCGCGCCTCCAGCTCCAGCGGCACCCCTCCATAACCCCGCCCCTCCATCCGCAAAAAACACACCTTGTTGTCATTCAACCACGGCACGTAATCCGAAGGCCCGATATGAATGCAATCCGAAGCTATCCCCCCCGGAATCTGCGCCCTCACCGCCTCCGTCTTCGAAATCTTCTTCGACTTCAACCGCTCCTGGTTCATCATGTTCAAAAAATCCGTGTTCCCCCCCACGTTCAACTGGTAGGTCCGGTCCATCCGCACCCCCCGCTCCACGAACAACGCCGTCACCACCCGATGCAAAATCGTCGCCCCCAACTGACTCTTCACATCATCCCCAATAATCGGAATCCCCTTCGCCTCAAACCGCCGCGCCCACTTCCCCTCCGACACGATAAACACCGGCATGCAGTTAATCAAACTCACCCCCGCCTCCAAACACGCCCCCGCGTAAAACCGCACCGCCTCCTCCGAACCCACCGGCAAATAACACATCAAAATCTCCGCCCGGCTCCGCTTCAACTCCGACACCACATCCACCGGCTTCTCCTTCGACACCTGAAACGCCCGCGCCTCCGGGTAATTACTCATATGCTCGGAAATCCCGTCCAGCACCTCCCCCATCATCACCCGCACCCCGGATCGGGGCATCCGCCTCATAATCGTCTTCGTGCAATTCGGCAAGGCAAACATCGCCTGCTCCAACGGCTTCCCCACCTTCCGCCGATCAATGTCAAACGCCACCACCACCTGAATGTCCGAGGGCTTGTATCCACCCAAATCCGGATGCATCAACCCCAAATCCCGGTCC
>JAPLJI010000066.1 GCA_026388655.1 Pseudomonadota bacterium | reverse complement strand
TTTGAGAGGGTTAAAGTTGATAATCGGCCAGCCCCTTTTTACCGCCTCCCGTTTCAGGAGCGGATCGGGATTGACCACAACCTGGTGGCCGACCAGATCAAGCATGTCCAGGTCGGTAATGCTGTCGGTATAGAAATAGCTCTTCGAGAGATCAACCCCCTTTTCCTCGCAGAATTTCTTCGCCCAGTAGATTTTTCCCGCCCCGTAGCACATCGGCTCCACCACTCGGCCGGTCAAAGCCCCATCCCTTACTTCGAGACGGGTGCAGAGCGCGTTCTCGAGCCCCAGGTAATGGCTCAGGGGCCGCCCCAGGTAGACCGTGGCCGCGGTCAGGATCGACACCACCTGCCCTTCCCGTTCGTGTTTCCGGATCAGCTCCACCGCTTCCGGGTAGATCCACTGCTTGACCATCACCTCGAACCACTTGTCACAGATCTCGATGAGCCTGGCCTCCGGCCAGCCCTCCACCGTCTTCATCGCCTGGTTAGTAACCCTGACGATGTCGATCAGGTTGACCTTATACAGGATCAGCCAGTAGAGACTTCTGAGAATATCCCATCGGCTGGCCAGCCCGATCTGGTGAAGATACTTCACGTAGAGCGTCCCGGAAGCCTTGGCCAGGATCGTGTGGTCAACATCAAAAAAAGCGGCGGTCTTTCCCATCAATTTCTAATTTCTAATGACTAATTTCTAATCAATGACGAATGTCTAACTTCAAAGTTTTTGATTTGGTCATTGGAAATTGGTTTTTGACTAGACATTAGAAATTAGTAATTAGTCATTGCCTTAGAAGAAAAGCTGCTCCAGCACCAAAACCAGAACGTTGCACAGGGCGTGGTAGATCGCGGAGGCGAGAATCCCGCCGGTCTTTTCCCTCATCCACCCGAAAATGAGCGCCGGGAAGAAAACCCCGAGCCGCGTGGGGGAAAGGTTGATCAGGAAATGACCGAAGGCGAACAATACCGCCGTGACCGGAACCCCGAAACCCACCCTGACCTTGAGGACCGGGAGGACGGGGGGCAAAACCTTGTTCAGCTTGCCGAGAATATAGCCCCGGTAAAACAACTCCTCGGGGAGGGCGACGTAAAAAAACTGAAAAATCACGATGCTCACCCAGGCCATGGGGGTCATCTTCATGATCCCCCCGAAATGAATGAACTTGCTCCAGGTCCAGAAAAGGAAGGTGAAGGGCGGGAAAGTTATCAGGGCCGCGAGGAGAGCCAGCCGGAGCGCGGGGCGGGCCTCCAGAAAAGCTTCCTTTATTTTTTCCGGCAGGCTAACCCCGTAGGCGGCAAAACTATCCCCGCGCCAGCGGAGAGCAAAATAGGGAACCAGAAAAAAGACCAGGGGGACGATCAGCCAGAGGATGTTCCCGAAAAACCAGACCTTTCTCAGCTCATAAAATATTTTAAGCAGGACCAGGGCGATAACGTAAACGATAACTACATCGCGAACATTTTTTTTCTGATCAGCTTCCAAGTGATCACGCCAACGGGTTCAAGGGGCCAAGGGTTCCAGGGGCCAAGGGTTCCAGGGGCCAAGTGAACAAAATAAAACAAGAAAACAAATAATTGTCTACAATCAACATTTCTTTTCCAAAGATTTAATCAGGGCTTTGAGCATTCTTTCGACCTCACCGACTTCTTCCTTTGACCCCTTAGTTCTTCCCGTCCCTCGGACCCTTTCATTTTTCGTATCCCCGGCGCACCGACAGCATCGCGAGCCCGAGAAAAAATAAAGCCATGACCGCCAGCACGACCAGGTTGGGCCAGATGGAGGCCAGGGTTTCCCCGCGCACCATCACGGCGCGCATCGCCAGGCTCGAGTGGGTCAGGGGCAAAACATAAGCGACGCTTTTAAGCCAGAGGGGCATCGAGGCCACCGGCCAGAAGATATCCCCGAGGAGCACCTGGGGAAGAATTATCAGGGGGATGAACTGGGCTACCTGGATCTCGGCCCGGGCGAAGGTGGAAAGAAACACGCCTAAAAAAACCGCGACGATCAAAATCAGGGCGAGGGTTACGCTGGCCAGAACCCAGCTTCCCCCCGCCTGCAGTCCGAGACCATAACGGACAAAGACAACCACGATCAAGAGCTGGATGATCGCGAAAAGCCCGAGACCCAAGCCGTAACCGGAGACGATCGCCCCGGACGAAGTGGGAGAGGCCAGGAGCCTTTCCAGGGTGCCCTGGCTCCGCTCCCGGAGGAAGAAAAGCGAGGTGAAAACGAAGGCCATGAAAAACGGGAAGAGGGGCACCACCGGCCAGGCGAAATACTCCTGCCCGGAGCCGGCGGAGAGCCCCAGGAACTCCGGGGTGATTTTCGGCGGGTTGGTGGCCACCGTCTGCAGGCATTGCTCCGGACAATCCTCCGGGACGAGGATGGGGAATCCGGCCAGGGCCCGGTTGAAACCCGCCCGAAAAGAGAGAACCAGCCTGGAAGCATCCAGGGGATTGCCGATCAGCAGAAGCTTCGCCTCCGGCGCCTGCCCATCGGCAGCCAGGGCGAGAAAATCCCGGGGCAGGACCAGGATCGCGTCATATTGGTTTTTCAGACCAGCGACGAGCTTTTCGTCCCCCTCAAAAACCCGGGCGGTCATCCCTTCTTCCTCTATCGCCCGGGGGAAATAACTGGAAAAATCGCTCAGGCCGAAGCCCTGGTAGATCACCGCGAGTTTCGGGGGCGGAGAGGTGAGCCGGAGGAGGTAGGACAGGAGGCCCATCACTACCAAGGGCGCGAGAAATACCAGGGCCAGCGACCGCGGGTCGCGGCGGAACTGCCTCACCACCCGGAGCCCGATGGCCAGGACCCTATTCATCGTGAACCCTCCCGGAAGCAAACTTTAAAAAGGCCTCTTCCAGCGTAGCGCATCCGGCCCGGGCGAGAAGCTCATCCGGCCGGCCGCAGGCGATCAAGCCCCCGTTCCGGATCAGGCCCAGCCGGTCACAGCGGATGGCCTCGTCCAGATGGTGGGTGGTGATGAGCAGGGTTACGCCCTTCTGCCTGAGTTCTTTGAAGTGCTCCCAGAAAGCCAGGCGGAGCTCGGGGTCCACCCCGGCGGTGGGCTCGTCCAGAAGCAGGAGCCGGGGCTCGTGGATCAGGGAGGAAGCCAGGGAGAGTCTCCGCTTCATTCCCCCGGAGAGTTCGCGGGCCAGGCTTTCGCGCCGATCCGAAAGTTCTGCGAGGTCGAGTAGTTCGTCGATCCGGCGGCGGGTTTTATCCCGGGAAACCCCGTAGAGGCTCGCGAAAAACTCGAGGTTCTCCCGGGAGGTCAGGTCCGGGTAGAGGGCCTCGCCCTGGGTCATGTAACCGACGGCGGACTTGATGGAGGGATGCGGCGGCTTGAGCCCCAGCACTTCCACGCTCCCGGAGGTGGGGCGTAAAAGCCCGACCAGGATTCGCATCAGCGTGGTCTTCCCCGCCCCGTTGGGCCCGATCAGGCCGAAGTTCTCCCCCGCCTTGATTTCCAGATCGAGCCCCGTCAGGGCTTGGTTGGCCCCGAAGGTTTTAACCAGGCGGGAGGTTTTGAGAATGGTTTCGGAATGGGACTGCATTGAAATCTCCGGGTAATATTACTACCCTGGCCAGTTTAATAATAAACTTTTTATTTTAATTTAAGCATCGGCAATTCCTTCAACGGCAAGGCGATCACTTTCTCATGCAGAACATAACGATCCTTACCGGGATAAATCACGAATATTTTCTCCAGGCCCAGGTCCGAAAGCGCGACATGAATAGAACGCGTCATGGAAGGAGCGTCCGCGCACTTAAATTCAAAGCCGTAACGCTTACCCCCGGAGAGGAGCAGAAGATCCAGTTCCGCCCCGCGCTGGGTGCTCCAGAAATACGCATTGGTTTCTCCCAGCAGGCCCAAGGTTTGCTCCAGGGCAAATCCTTCCCATGAAGCTCCCAGGCGCGGATGGGAGCGCAGGGCGCTGAGTGAAGAAATCCCCAGCAAATAATGAAGCATCCCGCTATCCCGCACGTATACTTTGGGGGACTTGACCTGACGTTTTTTCAGGTTTTCATGCCAGGGAGAAAGAACGCGCAGGACAAAAGCGCCGTTTAAAATATCAAGGTAATAGCGGGCCGTATTGGTGGCCACGCCCAGGGAACGCGCCAGCTCGGCCGCGTTCCAGATTTGCCCGTGATCATGGGCGCTCATGATCCAGAACCGGCGCAAAGCCTCCGCGGGCACGCGGAGACCAAGCTGAGGGACGTCGCGTTCCAGGAAGGTCGCGGCAAAACTATCCAGCCACCGCCAAGCCGACTCACCCTTTCCGGCCAGGAATGCCCGGGGGAATCCGCCTCGTAACCAGAGACGGTTTTGCTCGCCGGGGCCGGTTTCATCAAGCGTAAAACCGTTCACCCGGACGAATAAAATCCGACCCGCCAGGGTTTCGGACACCCCGCGGACCAGATCCGGCGAAGCGCTGCCCAGGAGGAGAAAACGGGCGGGGCGGCCCGGCCGGTCGCAGAGCGGACGCAACACCTCAAACAACGAGGGCATCCTTTGGACCTCATCAATAACCACCAATCCCCGGCATTCTCCCAGGGTCAATTCCGGCGTGGAGAGCGCTCTTCTTCCGGCAACTTGTTCCAGGTCGAAGAAATGGACCGGCTTATGATTTTCGGCAATCATCCTGGCCAGGGTGGTCTTGCCGGTCTGCCGGGCGCCCAGGAGCGCCGTAACCGGTGACTCCCGGAGAGACTGCCGGACTTGATTCGCCAGTCTATCGCGTGGAAGCAATTGTTTCATATTGTCATATTATCTCTCTATTTTCAACAAAGTCAAGAATCGGCGGGAAGATCGATTTCTCAACCCTCATATTAAGGCAATTTTAAAATCTCGCAAAATCGGATAAACGGCAAGACCCGCACATCCGTCTTTTCGTTCCCGTAATCCTGCTTGCCCAGATGCACCTGGAAAAAGTTTTCCAGAGGCGCGCGGGCACGGAAATAGCGGGCCGCCGGGCTGACGCTCTTCTCGCCGGTCTTGCACTCGACCGCGAAAAGTGGCCGGGTATCCTTCAAAACGACGAAATCCACTTCGCGCTTGTCGGTGTCTCTTAAGAAACGCAATTCCATCTTGTACCCTTCGGTATCTTCAACCAGGTGGCAGTATTTCAACAGCTGGCAGGCCACCAGGTTTTCAAAACGCGCCTCCTCTTCCGGGCACTGCGACCAGTCCCAGAAATAGAGCTTCTGCTCCTTCTTCACCGCCCGGATCCGCTGGTGACCATAGGGGGAAATCCGGAAACACACATACATCCTCTCCAGGATGCCGAGCCACCTTTCCACGGTTTCGTGGGCTACCTGCAGATCTTCGCTGAGCGCCTTGACCGACAAGGGGGAACCGACCCGGTGGGGAAGCTCTTCCACCAAAAGCTCAATCAGGCTGATCTCCTTGACGTGCTCGAGATCGCGGATATCTTCATAAATCACCCGCTGTAAACGCTCGCGCTGCCAGCGGCGCCGGAAGGTCTCCTCCCCTTTAAACAGCGGTTCGGGGAACCCGCCGAACCGGAGCAGCGCGGAAAGATCGTCAGGATCGGGGTTGGGACTCATTTCCCGCAGGGAAAAGGGATGTAGCCGATAAAAATGATACCGTCCCTGGAGCGAGTCACCAGGTTACGCCAGCGGGTGAATTTATGAATTTCGTCAAAGATGACAAGGGATTCCCCGGGAGGTATTTTTCCCTTCATGATCTCCGAGCGCTGCGCGGGATTATCCCAGTTCAGGTAGGCGGGGTGGGCCTCGGCGGACCGGCCGAGAAAGCCCAGGGCGAAAGTGGTTTTCCCCACCTGCCGGGGCCCGCCGACAAAGACCATCTTCTCCTTCAGGTCGCTCTCGACCGGCTTCCACAGGTATCTTGATCGTATTTTCATCAGCATTAGTATAATCAGTCCAATCTTATTTTACTCATGAGTAAAATAAGATGCAATAGATTTTATTAATGGAGGGCCGGTTTTCTATTAAAGGGTATTCCAGTTTCAAACCAATTATTTGAAAATATTGAAAAAATCAAAATATTTTGATGTAGGTTAATCTGTCTTTTTTATCAATTTTTTATGGAGTGCATTAGCTTGTTTATCCCGACAACGGAGGGACTAATGCATGCATCGGCGAGCCGATGCACTCCCTACCGAAACCTGGATAAAAAAACTGGAAACACCCTCTATTACTTTTTTAATTTGGACAGCTTTTAAAAAGAACCGAGCGGACTGCCCCAAACAATTCATATTATAATAATGACTTGTAATTATAACTATTATCTTGTAATATACTAAATTGAAGGGGGATAAAAAATGATCACTTCAATCACCAAGCGGGGGCAGACGGTGGTGCCGGCGCAAATCCGGAAGAAATATAACATCCATGAAATGACCTCCCTCCAGTGGATTGATACCGGGGAAGTTATCAAGGTAATCCCTATTCCGAAGGACGTGGTTTCCGAGCTTCGCGGGTCGGCCAAAGGGGAAAAGCTTCACGCCCGGTTGATGAAAGAGAGGGCGGCCGATGCCGGCCGGGACTAAATCGGAATTTTTACTGGACACCTCCGCGCTGGTGGCGTTTCTTGAGAATGAGGCCGGTGCGGACCGGGTCGAAGAAATCATCAAGACCAAGTCGCCGATCATCCCCTTTGTCGCCCTGCTTGAGGTTTATTACCTCACCCTGAAGGGAAAAGGGCAGGAATTCGCCGAGAAACGCTACGCGATGTTGAAGAGCCTGCCCGCGGAATTTGTCTGGGAGATTGACGAACCCACCTTGCTGGACGCCGGCAGGTTCAAGGGCCGGCACAATCTTTCACTGGCGGACGCGATGATCGCGGCTATAGCAAAAAAATATGGGGCCATCCTGGTCCACAAGGACCCGGAATACGAACAATTAAGCGAAGAAGTCAAACAGCTCCCCCTGCCCTACAAGAAAAAATAGTAATCTCCTGCCTTCTAATTTACCGCCCCTAAACTTATTTTTCTTTGATTGTCATTCCCTGGCCGACACGAGCGTCAGCTCGGGCAGGCGAAACTTTGTTTATTGGGTCTATCTGATTTCTTTGGTTTTTATGGTTTCCCTAATTTCTCTGGTTTTCATTCCATAATCGTCAATCGTAAATCGTCAATCGTAAATTCTTATTAACTCGAGACTCGAAACTTTTTTAAAATGGTTCCGAAACGCCCCTTTTCAACTTATCACCAGCCCCCCTTAAAGTTTTCTTTTTGTTTTATATGCTATTTTTAGACCAGATAGATTTATCCTTCGAAGCCCTTGTCCTTCGTAGCTCCCGTCCTTCGAAGCTTCAGCGTAGTAGGATTAGCGTAGGAGGATCAGCGAAGGAGGATCGGCGTAGGAGGACTAAATAGACGAGATAGACCAGAAAGTCCAATATCAAGGGCTGACCCCTTATTTCATTCGGCGCCCTAGAACAGCCTCTTGACCTTGCGGAAGAGTTCGAAGGCGGTATGAAGCTGGCCCTCCGGAAACTTGCCGAGAATCGAGTTGGCCACGATCTTGCCGCTTAAGGCGGAGTTGGGAACCCCTCCCGGCCAGAAGCTGTAGTGTCCGATGGTGAAAACCCCCGCGACCGGGGCGTGGAAGCTCACGAAACCGAATCTACCGGCGATGAGCAGGTCCGGCAGGTGGTAGGTCCAGCCCGCCCCTCCCTGCGAATTCATGGTGAAGCGGATCGCGGAGAGGGGGGTGCCCACGTCCAGGTATTCGATCTTTTCGGAGAGACCGGGGATGACGGCCTCGGCGCCTTTCACCAGCTCCATCCCCACGGCTTTCTTGAACTCGCGGTACTCCGGGGTCCGCTCCCCGCTTTCGCTGCCGTTCTGCCAATAGTTCTGCCACCCGATATGGGTGAAGGTCTGGAGCACGAGGGAGGATTTACCCGGGGGGGCGAGCCCGGGGCTTTCCAGGGAAGGGGAGGAAAGCTCCATCCACATTTTCTGGTGCACGTCGCGCGGCGAGTTCTGGTCGGGAATGATTAGCTTGAGATCCGGATAAAAAAGCACGTGGTGGGTCTGCAGGTGCTTTTTCAGCTCCTCCGCGGGGAGGTTCAACCCGAGGAAGACGTTGAGCATACCCTCGGTCAGCCGGCTCCGTTTTACCTTTTCCACGAAGTCAGGTTCGAAATAAGTTTCCCCGAGCACATCGGTGACCAGGCGCTGGTAATCGCCGGCGTAAACCACCTGATTCGCCGTGATCTTTTCCCCCGTCTCGGTGAGCACCCCCTCGGCCCGGCCGTCCCGGACCAGGATTTTTTTCACCGGGGTCTTGAACCGGGTCTCGCCGCCCCGGGATTCGAACTTTTTCACCAGGCTGTTCATCAGGCTCTGGATGCCGCCGGCCGGATACCAGTAGTCTTTCACCCAGAGGTGCCAGAACGCGCCGAAGAGGATGAAGGGCGTCTTGTAGTAGCCGACGTTTAGGAACCAGTGCCGGAGATCCTCCCGCCGGATCTGGCCGCACAGCCGGTTTCTGAACTCGGGGTCGGCCCAGCGTTTCAGGGCGGGAAGCCATTTCAGGGCCGCGAAGATTTTTTGCGGGCTGGGTTTTTCGAGCAGGGGGAAATGCCAGGGGTCGAAGAGCTCGGAAAAGCAACGGGAGACTTTTTCCACCTCCGCGAATATAACCTTGACCGCGGGCTCGTCCGGGAAGGCCGCGATCATCCGGTCCCGGGTATCCTCCACCGAAGTGATGGGGAAATCGTAAAAGGCGGTCTTGATCCGGTAACTCGCCGGGTGCCAATCGTGTTCCGGGTAGACGCCGAGTTCCGAGAGGATGGGGAAAATTATACCGTTGCTTTCGAAGGACTGGTCCCCCCCGTCGAAATAAAAGCCCTTCCGCCAGAAGCCCGACATGCAGCCCCCGGCCTGGTGGTTTTGCTCCAGGAGAATCACCTTCTTCCCGCCCTGGGCCAGGTAATTGGCGCAGGATAAACCGGCGATCCCCGCGCCCACCACCGCCACATCGTAATTACCGGCCTGATTTTTTTTCATGGCTCTCCCCCCGGGAAAATTACCCGGGTTTTGTAGGTTGGTCAATAGGGCGAGGGGCAAAGCGCAAAGGGCAAAGCGCAAAGCGCCAGGAGCAAAGCACAAGGAGGTAGCCGCAGCCTTTCCTACGGACCCTGAGGGTCCTCAGGACAAGAACCCGAATGGGTAGGCTGCGTGGTGGCTCGGTGGTTAGGTGGCTGGAAAAACCAGGTAAGCCAAATGCGTGCGGATTTCGGTATAATATGCGCCGTCCCGCGCCGGAGGAGAAAATGACTTCAACCGGGCAATCTGGTATAAAGCCCATCAGTTATTGATCACGGGGAAGGGAGACGAATATGGGCGGGAATCCCAAGGTAAAGTTCGGAACCGGTCAGCACGATTACGACCTGATTTGCATCGGCGCCGGGATCGGCGGCCTGGCCGCCAGCGCCCTGATCGCCAAGGAGGGACTCAAGGTCCTGACCCTAGAGTTTTTCACGGGAAAACCATGATGGAATCGATTATCAGGCCGCTTAAGCTGGATCACGATCTGGACGAGTCCCACCAGGTGTTCGTGAGCGGGTTTCATCATGTGTTTTACCCGATCATGGATGAGGCCAAACCCGCGCTCTGCCGCGACATGGTGAAAATCTGCGCCCGGATCGGCAACCGGTCTTTCGTGGCGGAGGCAGAGGGCCGGGTGGTCGGGATCCTGCTGGGGGCGGCGGCGCCCCCGTGGAAAAAGCTCCGGGCCGGGCTGTCCGAGGCGGTTTTCGGTTTCGGGCCCCGGGCGTTCTGGAACCGGTATCAAATGAGCGCCTTCGCGAAAAAACACCTGCGCCGCGTGCTGATTGGCTACAGCCCCCATGTTTACAAGCACCCGCCCTCATGGCCCTGGGCCGAGATCATCGTTTTCGCGGTGCACCGGGACTTTCGCGGGCGGGGATTGGGGCGGAAGCTGATGGACGCTTTTCTGGATGAGGTCAGGAAGAAAGGGATAAAGAAAGCTACAGTCAGCACCGATACCGAGCTCGACTGGAAATTCTACCCGGCCTACGGTTTTAAAAGGATTGTCACCTTCCCGCTGAAGGCTTATACACTCATCCTGCCCGGGAAATACGCCGAAGGATACATCTATGCGATAGATATTTCGACCGCGCCCAAACCCACCGGAGGTCAAATCCTTTAACCTGTTCTTTGCCCTTCAAATAACAAGGTAAAGACCTGACCCCAGAATTACGGAGGGGGGAGATTTTCAATCTTGGCTGTCACTCTGAGCAGACCTGTCCTCCGACCTGTCCTCCGAAGCCAAATCCTTACGAAGCCTTGGCGTAGTAGGATTAGCGCAGGAGGAAGCCTTGGCGAAGGAGGATCGTCAATCGTAAATTCTTATTAACTTGAAACTTTAAACTAGAAACTTGAAACTATATTTAAATGAATGATCCGGTGCCTTTCAAAAGGTAATCCCTTCTTCCCTGTCTTCGTTTTGCCTCTGATCGTAAAAATGATAAAATTAATCGAATTAATAATCAGGAGGTACGCATGAAAACCAGAGCCAGAAAAAAATCCCGGAAATAATCTATCGTGACGGAAAACCGAAAGCGATAGTTTTAGACATTAACAAATATCGGGAGATGTTGGAGCGGCTCTAAGACATCGAAGATTTAAAGGCGCTCGAAGAGATGCGAAGGAAACCGCTTAAATTTCGAAAACTTGAGAATTTCCTCCAGGAGTATCGCCCGGGTGTATGAGATCATAATTGAGCGAAGGGCGGGGCGGGGTTTAAAACGGTTTTCAGACTTATAGATGTTTATGAATATAGAAGGTATCGTTTGGCTCAGGGATGTTATCGACAAGCTGTTTTTCAAGCATAAGGTGGAAACCGACGAGGTTGAGGAAATCTTTAATGATGATCCAAGGTTCCGTTTTGTTGAAAAGGGAAAAAGAAAAGGTGAAAATGTATATTTGGTTTTAGGACATACCGAGGAAGGAAGATATCTGTTGGTTCTTTTTATTTATAAGCAGTCGAAAGATGCTTTGATCTTAAGTGCCAGGAGCATGTCAAAAAAGGAGAGAAGACAATATGAAAAAAAATAAGGCCAAGAACATTCCGAGTTTTCGTTCTCTTAATGATCTAATTGAATTCTTTGACTCTTATGATTTAGGGGAATATTTGGACGATATGCCTGAAGTTCATTTCGAGGTTGACATAAAAAGACGGGTTCACCTGTTTGCGTTAGACGAAAAAATTGCCGATAAATTATTTCAGATTGCGAAGCATAAAAGGATTACCTCTGAAGCGCTTATTAATGCCTGGATGAAGGAAAAAATTCAAGACCAAACATTATAAAAGCTTCGATTCATACCCCCTTTCAACATATCACCAGCGTCCCCTAATGTAATAAATATCAACTTTCAAGGGCTGACCCCTTCTGTTTTTCAGAGGCTTAGGAGGTCGCCGCTTTTCATGTTATCTGACCCCGGAAGTTTTTGATTTCGTTTTCTTGTCCATTCTGCGGACTGTCTTTTTCTACAGCTCCACCGGGTAATGCCCTCGGATCAGGTGATGAATCATGTTTTGCTTGGCGATTCTCCCTAAAATTTTCTTATCTACTCCGGTGTCCTGGGACATAAAGGCCCGGAAGTCCCGGGTGGTAAGGAAAAAACCGCGGGGAGTGTAATTTTTTAAGAGCGAGACAAAATCGATCCGGAAGGGGAACTTCATGAACATTTTTAGCGGATTGAATTGGTCCAGGCAGAGCTCCACTTCGCCCCGGGCGATCACGCGGTAGATGTCGTGCGCCCGCCCGTGATTCTTTTCCGCCTCCAGGATGGCCTGGCCGGCCAGGTGGCCGGAGGTAAGGGCGCAGGATATCCCTTCCCCGCCCTGGTGCATAAAGCCGGCGGCGTCGCCCGCCACCAGAAAATTCTCCGTTCCCAGGATAAATTTGTTGTAGGGGGCGAGAATGTGGGCGGACATGCCTTCCCGGAAGACGGTTTCCTGGATTTCCAGTCCGTAGTTTTTTTTCAGCATCTCCAGGTATTTCTCATGAAGCCGGGCGGGCTTGTTTTCGCCCATCCCCGCGTTTCCGATCCAGATCAGCCCGTCCTTGACACTGGCCCAAGTATAGAAGCCGAGTCCGGGATAGAAAAACACGTGATAATACTCCGGGTCCAGATCGATTTTCCCCCGGTAATGGATTTGGATTCCCCCGGTCATCGGCAGGCCCTTGCAGGCCTCGGGGAACATGCGCCAGACCGCCCGGGAGTTGGAACCGTCGGCGGCGACCAGGTATTTCGCCCGGAGGGTGGTTTTGGCGGCCCGGCCGTTCTTCCCGAAACGCTTACAGCTGACCGCGTAACCGCCCTTTTCCGTTTTTATATCTTCCATCATCAAGCCGTCCTTGATCGCGGCGCCGCTTTTCTCCGCCAGGAAGAAATCGAAATCCTTTCTCCGGATGTTGGGAACAGGGCTGCGGTTGTCCAAGAGTACCGGTTCGGAAACCGAAGGAAAATGGGCGGAGAATCCCCTCAGGAAGGGGATCTCGCCGCTGTAGGCCGATTCGGGAATGACCCCGAAATGGCGCTGGGTAAAATCCGTCGACCAATGGGAGAGAATTCCCGAACACATTTTATGGCGGGGGAGTTTTTTCTTTTCGATCAGGAGGGCGGACATACCCCCGGCGGTCAGCGTCCGAGCCGCCGAGGCTCCCGCCGGACCCGCGCCGATCACGATTGCGTCGTATTTTTTTTCTGGCATAAAGGCGCCCTCCCATTCGCAAAGGAAAGAAAATGAAATTGTTTGAGTAACAATTTTTACACGGTTTGGGGAAAAACTCTAGAGTCAATTTCTCCGCGGTCTCCCGGACTCTTCCAGGCCCGGAAACGGGGGGCGGTCTCCGATGGCCGCCCGGAAAATGATTGTGCTTTGGCGATTCCTGTCTAAACCGGGGTCCGGGAGGATTATAAGTCTTCCCCTGCGCACGTACCCGGGCTATCAGATTTTCCTCTGGCTAAGTCAATATCTCGGTTATGTCCCTCAATGTCCCTATTCCGGGGCGAAGCCCTCGGTTGGCAGCCGGGCGGACTTCATGAATTTAAAAAAGTCGTCCAATTGCGGCGGCCTGGTCAGATATGACTTGCCGTCATTTGTGTAGATCGTCAGCCAGCCGATGTGGTACTGCTTGCCTCCCCGATACGTCTTCCGGAGAAGAAGCGTCTTTGCCGGCTCCCATTCGAGGATCACGAACTCGCGGCTCCTAAAGAAATTCTTCTGGGGACCCCACGACTCTACGATTTCAGAGGTGAGATTAGGATCGAGACTGGTGATCCCGGTCGGGGCCGGTGATCGGTCTGCCGCCCCTCCTATGTCTGCTTGAGCGCCCGGCATCCATAATATCTTCTTTCGCGTGCAGCTCAGGTCAGGCTTCCCGCCGCGCATGGCCGTACACACCCCCTTCTCGCATCTGGGAAGGTCGGCTCCCTGCTCACAGCCATCCAGGCACATTTGCAACTTGCCGGCGTGGCGGCGGCTCCATTCACGGTTGAGGGCGCCATTGGCGCAGGTGAGCACGCAATCCTCATCACGCCGGCATCCATAGGGGTCTCCCGCATCCCGGGCTTCCGAATCCATCGGAGACCGGGGCTTATCGCTTCGGCAATCTAAATTCGCGGCCAAGGCGAGCAGAGCGATTAACATCCACGCCCTTACGGCCTGCTTTTCATTCATGTCTCTTATTGCTTTACGGAACTACCGGAACCACATCCCCCTTCCTGGGTTGCCGGCCCGGGATTCTCCGGTATCATCTGCGCCATCTTTATTTTCCGTCAAATTGTATTTTCTCCCTTTGTCGAAAGCGGGATTGAGGTCTCCGACCCCGCTTCCAGCCCGTAGGGCTTCCAGGCCGGAGGGTAGGTTCTACTACCCGGAGGGGGGATTTTCTTTCTCTTCAATGAATGACGGAGCTAATTTTCTTGCCGGCCCAACCGAAAGTCAAGAAAAGAGGGGATTTGTTCCAACGAAGGAGGGATTTATAGCGAAGAAAAGATGGAGAAAATCATCTCAAATAGCAAGGTAA
>JAPLJI010000008.1 GCA_026388655.1 Pseudomonadota bacterium | reverse complement strand
TATGTTATATTTTAGCGGGTTCAGTTTTTTTAAAAAGGAGGCGTGCGCAAATGGAAAACCAGGATCTTTACCACCGCCTGGGCGGAAAATTGTCATTCTATTCACTCGATCAGAGCGCGATCCAGAAACTGGAGGATATCCTGAGGATTGTCTTTCTTCCCGAGGAGGCCGAACTGGCCCTGGATCTGTCCTTCGCCGTCACGGACGTGAAAGAGATCGCCGGCTCCCTGGGAAAAAAGGTGGAGGAACTTATCCCCCGGCTGGAAAAGATGGCGGACAAAGGCCTGGTTTACGCCGTGAAAAAGGGAAACCAACGGAGGTACCAACTCCTGCCCCTGGTCCCGGGGGTAGTGGAACTGCAGTTCATGGGCGATAAGCCACCCGTCTCCGGGCCGGACCAGGTGAAGCTGGCCAAGCTTTTCGAGGAGTTTTACCAGCAGATGGGAATGGACCAGTTTCTCTTCCGCGCCCGGACCCCGTATACCCGGGTCATCGCGGTCGAATCCCAGGTCACTCCCCAGAGCGCGGTGCAGCCCTACGAGATGGTTTCCCATTACATCCGGGAGACCAAGGACTTGGCGATCGGGAATTGCTACTGCCGGACGGAGAAAAAAATCCTGGGGAAGGCCTGCTCGGCCCCGGTAGACGTCTGCATGGTTTTTGGGCCGTTCGCACGTTTCACGATCGAGCGGGGTTTCGCCAAGGCGGCGGACCAGTCCCGGATGCTCAAGGCCCTCGACCGCGCCGAGGAAGCGGGGCTCGTGCACGTGGTGGATAACATCCAGGACAAGATTAATTTCATTTGCAATTGCTGCGGCTGTTGTTGCGGTTTCCTCCAGGGCATCACCCGCTTCAAGATTCCCAACGCGGTGGCCTTCTCGCGCTTCCAGGCGGTCCTGGATAAAAAAGCCTGCACCGGTTGCGGGGTCTGCGTCGACCGCTGCCAGGTCAAGGCCATCCAGGAAAGCGGGGACAAGGTGAAGATTGACCTGAAGGGGTGCCTCGGCTGCGGGGCGTGCGTTTCCACCTGTCCCGCTGAGGCGATTTCCCTGAAGGAACGGAAGGATTTCCATCCCCCGGTTTCGAACCTGACCGAGCTCCGGATGACGATTCTCCGGGAGCAGAGTGAAGCGGCGAAATAAATATTTAGTTCATTCCCAAAGTAAATTTCTAATTTCTAATGACGAATTTCTAATGAATGTCTAAAAATCCAAATGTCTAAGCTGATTTCGAAATATTTATTGGTCATTGGGAATTGGAAATTTATTAGGAATTAGAAATTAGTCATTAGTCATTTGTCATGAGAATTTGTTTGGAATTTCGAGATTAGGATTTGGAATTTGAAAATTCTGTAACAATAAACGATATAGAAGAATCCTATGCACGAAACGGCGATCGCCCAGGAGATCCTGAGGATTGTGGAGGAGGCCGCCCGCCGGGGCGGGGCCCGGAAGATCACCCGGATCCGCCTGGTGGCGGGGGAAATGCGGGCGATCGTGCCCCAGACCCTGGAATGGTGCTTTACCTTCGTTTCCGAGGGGACCATGGCGGTCGGGGCCAAAATCGAGCTGGAAACGATCCCGGTGCGGGTGCGGTGTTCCGCCTGTAAAAAGGAATCCCAGCTTGCCGAAGCTGACTTTCGTTGTCCCGCCTGCCAATCCCAGGAACTCGAGGTGATTACCGGGATGGAGTTCATGGTCAAGGATATCGAAGTCGAGTAATAAAAGTGGCTCGTAGCCGGCAACCGGTTGCCGGCTACCTGCTACCTGCTACCGGAACGGCTTGAGTTTGCTCGCGGGTCGGGTATAATCTTTGGGAAAGAACTGGGGCTGTAGCTCAATTGGGAGAGCGCCTGAATGGCATTCAGGAGGTAGTGGGTTCGAATCCCATCAGCTCCACCATGAAAAAATAAAGCCCGGAGAACTCCGGGCTTTTCAATTGCGGCTGATTAATTAGAATGAAGGGCATGGAGAGTTTCCTGAAGGCCCGGAATCTCTGCGATCTTTTCCTGGCCCAGGCCGAAAGGTTCGGGGACCAGGTTTTCCTCCGGGTAAAATTCAAGGCCAGCCAGGGGAGCCGGGATTTCCAGACCTTCAGTTTCCGGGAGGCGGCCCACGAGGCCCGGGAACTGGCGGCCGGCCTCATCTGCCTGGGGCTCAAGGCGGGTGACCGGGTGGCGATTTTTTCTCCCAACCGTCCGCACTGGATCATCGCCGACCAGGCGATCCAGATGTCCGGCGGGATCGGGGTTCCGCTCTTTCCCACCCACACCCCCCGCCAGGTGGCCGCCCGGCTCCGGGACTGCCAGGCCCGTTTCGCTCTGGCCGGTTCCTCCGACCATCTCCGGATCCTGATGGGGATGGCCAAAGACCTTCCCCAGCTGACCCGGATTGTTTCCCTGGATCCCTTAAAGGAAAAATCCGACGGTCGGGTGATCAGCTGCGGGGAAGTCCAGGAAATGGGAAGGGATTTAACCGATCCCGCCGAGCTGGAAAGACGCATCCGGGGCATCCGGGAGATCGATCCGGTTTCGGTTGTTTATACCCCCGGGACCTGCGGGGAACCCAAAGGGGTGGTCCTGACCCAGGCCAATCTTCTGGCCAATCTGTTTCAGGTGTTGCGAACACCTTTCTTCTCCCTGGTCAGCAAGCGGGGCCTTTCCCTGAGCAATCTCTGCCACCTGCCCCTGGGCCAGGTTTCGGGGAGGTTGTTTGATTACTATCTTCCCCTGGCCCTGGGTGGAGAAATTAATTTTGCCGAAAGCCTGGCTTCCCTGCCTCAGGATATTATGGGCATCCGGCCCCAGATCATTAACTCGATCCCGGATTTTTTCGAGCAGATCTTCGAGATCCTGCAGATTGAAATCGAGGTTTTGGATCCCGGGACCAGGACTGAACTGGAAAAAGCCCGGTCGACATTAACGGAATTCGGGAAGGCCCTGGAAACGGGCCGGCCCCTGCCCCTGGGTCTGCTCCGGGATTACCCCCGGGCTTTCCGGTTCGTGCAGGAAAAAATCCGCTCCCGGCTGGGTCTGGATCGCTGGGTCCTGGGGGTTTGCACGGGGGGGAAACTGGACCGGGAGGTGGAAACTTTCCTGCGCTCCCTGGGAATCCTGGTGGCGGAGAGCTACGGCCTGACGGAGGCGGGGGCGGCGCTCGCGGGGAACTTTCTGGATTTCAAGAACCGGGAGCGTCCCGGCTTCCTGGGACCGGCCCTGATCGCTTCCCTTTTCCATCACCTGGTGGAACGCCCCGCGGAGAGGAGGGTTCCCTTCGGCTCGTGGTTAAATCTCTTCGAGCTTCTCGCCGACAATTATCTCCTCCTGTCCCAGGTCGAGATGCGGGCGGGCACCTCCGGCCGGCCGCTCCCGGAGACCGAGATCCGGATCGCCGGGGATGGGGAGATCCAGGCGCGCGGCCACCAGGTCTTTAATCCCCGTTACGGCTACTGGGCCCGCACCGAGACCGCCCAGAGTTTTTTCACCCCGGACGGCTGGTTTCGCACCGGAGATCTGGGAGAAATGGATGCCGAGGGATATCTCCAGGTGACCGGCCGCCGGGAGGATCTTTTTGTCACTTCCGGAGGACGGAAGATATCTCCTTTCCCGATCGAACAGGCCCTGCGGCATGGCTCTTTCATATCCCAGGCGGTCCTTCTGGGGGAGAACCGAAGGTTCGTATCGGCCCTGATTGTCCCGGATTTCCACCAGCTAAAACGCTGGGCGGACGATCATGGGATCGAGTTCGACCGGACGGAAGAAGTGGTCCGGAGTGATTGGGTCCGGAACCTGGTCCGGGAGCAGGTCGAGAGCCGGAACCGGGAATTGGCCGGCTTTGAAAAGATCAAGAAGTTCCAGCTCCTCTCACAACCCTTCAGCGAGGTGGGGGGGGAAATGACCCCCACGCTTAAACTCAAGCGCCGCTTCATCGCGGAGAAATACCAGGACCTGATCGAGGAGATGTATAAGGAGTAAGGTAAAGGGTTCCAGGACTCCGTCCCGTAGGACTACGTCCCGGAGGGGGCCCAGGGTCCTAGGGGCCGAGGTGTCAGGGAGAATGCTGATTGCGGAATTCGGCCCGGAGGGATTTCGGATTGCGGAATGTGAATAATATAGTTTCGAGTTTTGGGTTTCTGGTTTCGAGTTTGAAAATTTAGGGGAAAGTTTTCTATAAGAAATCTTTTCCTGTAGTTGCCCGATTTATCGGGCGCTTTTGAAAACCGCCGATGAATCGGCAGACTACAAAAAAATCCGCCCGCGAAGGACGATAGTACGGATTCAATCGCATTTTTCGGGTTATTAACCCCGGCGGCAATTATTTCCAAAAAAAAGAAGCCCGCGGAGGGGCTCCCCTACAAAAAGAAAATCATATTTTTTTACTACTCTAGGACCCTGGGTTTATCTTCCTTTAAATTCCGCCGGTCTTTTCTGGGCGAAGGCCTGGAAGGCCTCCATCAGGTCCTCCGAGAGGAGGAAGGAGGAATTCCAAGTCGCGACGTATCGCAAGGCGTCCCGGGCGCTCTTGCCTTCCCCGTAATTCAGGACCTGTTTTATTCCCTGGACAACCAAGGGGGAGTTGGCCGCGATCTCGCTGGCCAGCTTTTCGGCGGCGGCATAGAGGGCGTTCTGGTCCGGGTAAACCTCGTTCAAAAGCTTGATTTCCTTGGCCCGGGCGGCGTCGATATCCTTGCCGGTGAAGGCCAGTTCCCGGAGCATGCCCTTCCCGATAATGGCGGGGAGCCGCTGGAGACTGCCCAGGTCGGCCACAATGGCTATCCGCGCCTCCCGGAGGGAGATGACGGCGTCGGCGGCGGCGAGCCGGATATCGCAGGCGGCCATCAGGTCGAGCCCGCCCCCGATGCAGAACCCGTGGACGGCGGCGATGAAGGGTTTGGGGGATTCCTCGATCAGGGTGAAGGCTTCCTGCAAATTCAGGATTTCCTGTAAAAGCTTGTGGCGGCCGCCGAGCATGCCCTCGGCCCCGTCCATACCAATGAACCCACCCATGGTCTTGAGGTCCAGGCCGGCGGAGAAGGCCCGGCCCTTGGCGGCGACAACCACCACCCAGGCTTCCGGGTCGCCCGCCACTTCGCGGACGGCCTGGGGGAATTCCTCCCAGAACATTTTTCCCATTACGTTCAGCTTGTCGGGATTATTCAGCCAGAGCCAGGCCACGTGGCCCTTTTTCTCGATTGCGATTACCTTGTAATTTCCCATTTTCCTGCCTCCTTTTCTGCTTCCCGCCCGCGGGTCAATATTCTGTTCAAAGTGATAAAATAAGGCAAGAGCATGGAAAAAACGAGAAGAGGAAATGTTGAGTTAATCCCCGGGAAAAACCAGGGACATTATCCCTACAGCAACTCGATCTTTATTGACGAAGGGCCCGGGATCGTGATTGACCCGGCCTCGGACGAGGAAAGGCTCCTGGCCCTGAAAAAAAATCCGGGCATCGGGATCATTATCAACACCCATTACCACGAGGATCACTTCCTTTATAATCATCATTTTCCCGAAGCCGAGCTCTGGGTGCCGGAGCGTGATGCCCCGGCTTTCGAATCCCTGGAAACCATCCTGGATTATTGCGGAATCCTGGGGCTACCGGATGAGGAGACCTGGAGGAGCTATTACCTGGACAGGTTCAATTACCGGGCCCGGAAACCGGAGCGGAAATTAAAAGGCAGCGAGAAACTCCGGTTCGGGAAGACCCGGGTGGAGGTGATCCACGCCCCCGGGCATACCCCGGGTCATTCCGGTTTCTGGTTTCCGGACGAGAAAATTCTTTTCCTGGCGGATTATGACCTGACCGCCTTCGGGCCCTGGTACGGCGACCGGGTTTCCAGCCTGGAGGATACGATCGCTTCGATTGAAAAACTCCGGAAGATTCCGGCCGAGGTCTACTGGGTTTCCCATGGAGAAGAAATTCCCCGGGCGAAGGTTGCGGAAAGATTTGAGGAATACCTGCGGGTGATTACGGCCCGGGAGGAAAAACTTTTAACCTTTCTCCGGGCTCCTCATTCCCTGGATGAGATCGTGGAGCAATGGATTATTTACCGGAAGGAAAGGGAGCCGGTCTATTTCTTCAAGTTCGCCGAGCAGGCGATGGTGAAAAAGCACCTGGAGAATCTTATGCGACGGGGGATGATCAGAACCGAAGGTTTAGCCGGGAAAGAAAGGTATTTAAAAAATGACTAATGTCTAATTTCTAATGACTAAATAAAATAATCAAAAACCAATTTCTAATGAATCCACAATCAAAATTATTGAAATTTCCTGTTTGGCATTGGGCATTTAAAATTGGGCATTGATTAGAAATTCGACATTAGAAATTAGGAATTAGGCCTATCCCGCTACCGGCGGGGCTTCGACCTTTTCCGGCGTGTTTTCCCGGTGGGAAAGCGCCTCCTCCATCTGGCAGTTGCCCTGGAAAATGACTCCTTCCTCGATCATCAGGACCGGGGTGGTGATATTGCCGTAGAGCCGGCCCGGGGCCAGAACCTCCATCTTGTTCAGGGCCCGGAGGTTGCCCACCACCTCCCCGGAGATAATAATCGTCCCGGATTCGATGTTCGCCTTGACCTTGGCGGAATCGCCGATGATCAGGATATCCTTGCTGAAAATCTCCCCGCTGAATTTGCCGTCGATCCGGACGGTCCCGGTGAAGGTGAGCTTGCCCTCGAATTCACTTCCTCTGCCTAAAAGGGCGTTAATCTGGTCCAGCGGCCTGGTTTCGCGGGGGCTGAACATGCTTTCCTTTTCTCTTTTCGTCATTCCGGTTCCTTTCTTTCTGGGTTAGGTTAAAATCTGGTCGACCACCCGGGCCAGCTCCTCTTCCGAGGAAAAATGGATGACCAGTTTCCCCTTTTTGCCCCGGGATTTGATTTCGACCCGGACGCGCAGTTTGCGTTTCAGCTCCTCCACCACGTGGCGGATCTGGGCTTCCAACGGGGTCAAGGGGCCCGCGATTTTTTTCTTTCCGGTTTTCAGCCGATGAATGAGTTCCTCGGTGGCCCGGACCGAGAATCCCCGGGAGATAATCAGCCGGGCGATTTCCCGCTGGGCCGGGGCCCCCTCCAGGGCCAGGAGGGAACGGCCGTGCCCGGCCGAGAGGGTTCCTTTCTGGATCTCCTTCCGCACTTCCTCGGGGAGTTTCAGTAAACGCAGGAAATTGGCCACGGTGGCCCGGTCCTTTCCCATTTTCTGGGCGATTTCCTCCTGGGAGAGATGAAACTCCTCCGCGATCCGGGCATAACCCTGCGCTTCCTCAAGGGGATTCAGGTCGTTCCGCTGGATATTCTCGATCAGGGAGAGCATCAGGGATTCCGCGTCCGTCACCTCCCGGACGATCGCGGGCACATGGGTCAGCCCGGCTTCCCGGGCGGCCCGCCAGCGCCTTTCTCCCGCCACCAGCTCGAAGCCCGCGGGGGTGCGGCGGACCGTAATCGGCTGGATCACGCCGCTTTCCTGAATGGAATGGGCCAGCTCGGTGATTTTCTCGGGATCCATCTGCCGGCGGGGCTGCCAGGGGGAGGACAGGACTTCGTCGAGGGCGAGGGAAAGAATCTTGTCTCCGCCCGAGGCGGGGAATTCCGGGATCAGGGCGGCGATGCCCTTGCCTAAGGCTTTGCGGGCACTCACTTTTTCCGGACCTCCTCTCTTTCCAGGAGCTCAGAGGCCAGTTCCAGGTATCTCTGGGCCCCGGCGGACTTAATGTCGTAAAGTAAAACGGGTTTCCCGAAACTCGGGGCCTCGGAAAGGCGGACGGAGCGGGGAATCACGGTGCGGAAGACCTGGGCCCCGAAATGCGAGCGGATTTCCGAGGTAACCTGGTGGCTGAGCGAGAGGCGGGTATCGAACATGGTGAGGAGGATTCCCTCGATCTTCAGGCGGGGGTTCAGGTGTTCGGAGACGAGCTGGATGGTTTTCAGGAGCTGGCCCAGCCCCTCCATGGCATAGTATTCGCACTGGATCGGGACGATCAGGGCGTCCGCCGCCGTCAGGGCGTTGACCGTCAGGAGTCCTAGGCTGGGCGGACAGTCGATGAAAATGTAATTGAAATTATCCTTGATCTTGGCCAGGGCCCGCTTCAGGCGGGTTTCCCGGGAGATCGCGCCGACCAGCTCCACCTCCGCCCCGATCAGGGCGGAGCGGGAGGGGAGCACCTTCAGGAATTCGATCTCGGTGGCGTGGATCAGCTCTTCCGCGGTTTTCTCCCCGATCAGAATCTCGTAGACGGAGGGCTCGCCGTTGCCGAGGGCGATCCCCAGACCGCTGGTGGTGTTGGCCTGGGGATCCAGGTCAATCAGGAGGGTTTTGCGCTCGGCCACGGCCAGGGAGGCGGAGAGGTTGATGGCGGTGGTGGTTTTCCCGACCCCTCCCTTCTGGTTGGCGATAACGATGATTTTCCCCAAAATCTCTCCTTCAGTTCTTCTCAAAAACCAGGATGGTCCGGGGGTTTTCCCAGAAGGAAAAGCGATAGGGTTTACGCTCCGCGAGATTTACCCCCCGGGGGAGCGGATCAAGCCGGGAAAGTTCCTCCTCGGCCTTGGGACCCTTGAAAACCAGGAGTTTCCCCCCCCGTTTCAAAAATGGCGGGCCGATCGCGAGAACCTCCCGGAGCTTCCCGGTGGCCCGGCTCAAGACCGCGTCGAAGGTCCCGGCCAGGACTTCCCGGATCCCGGGGGTTTCCGCCTGTCCCTGGATCACCTCAATTCCGGTAAGTCCGAGGGTCCGGACGACCTGCCGGAGGAAAACCGATTTTTTCTGCCTTTGCTCGAGCAGGACCATCCGGATCTCGGGCAGGGCCAGCTTGACCGGGATGCCCGGGAGGCCGGCCCCGCTGCCCAGATCGAGGGTGAAGTCCCGGGGCCGGAGCAGGGAAACCGGGGCCAGGCAGTCCAAAAAATGCTCCGTCAGCAATTCCCGGAGGTTATCAGTCCCGACCAGGTTGATTTTTTCCCCCCATTGTTTCAATTCGGAAAGATACTGGAAAACCTTTTCGACCGTGGCCGCGGGCAGGCTGATCCCCAACTCCTCGGCCCCCCCTTCCAGGACCTCCCGCAATTTCGCGGAAGAGTTAACCGGATCCCCCGCCGGATTCATGGGTTTTGATTCGGGAGCGGTGGCTTCTTTCAATTTCCGCCATTTCATCCTTGAGCTTGAGCTTGAGCTTCTGGCATTGCTTTTTTTCCAGTTCTTCTTCCGGGGTCAGGTATTGTTTCTGGCTGAACTTGCCGATCTTTTCATCCAGGAGTCGGTGCTCGGCCTGCAGGGCCTGAAAGCGGGAGTCCTCGCTCAGGATTTTTTCCAGTTTCCGGGGATCAATGGCTTTCAAGTTTATTCTCCTTTCCTCCCCCATCCCGGTTAGTTTCGGGGTGGGTTAGCTCAGCTTCTGATTTCCGGATATAGTTTGGCATTAACGTTCTCGGGTCGTCGGTTTCCCCCCGGGCCAACCTTTCCCCCGCCAGGATTCCCACCTGGCGGGCGCAGGGATAAGCCAGACCGGGATCCCCGACGCGGGCTTTTCCATCCTTCCAGGCCTCGATCGCACGGTGGTAACGCAGGGCGCCGGTGCCCAGGAAAATCGCGGGAAGGGTAACCGCTTCCAGGATCTCGGCCAGGGGTGACACCTTTTCCTCTGCGAGCGCCGAGAGGGTGCCGTTTTCGGAACGATAAAGGCTCCAGTAAATCTCCCCCTTGCGGGCGTCGATCAGGGGGCAGACGGTCCCGGAGAAAAAGGGAAGATTTCCAGCCAGGGCTTTCAGAGAGGAAACCCCCAGGAGCGGGATCTTCTGGGCCCAGGCCATCCCCAGGACCGTGGCCATCCCGATCCTTAATCCCGAGAAAGAACCCGGGCCCACTCCCACCGCCAGGGCCTGAATCTCGGAAAGGGGGGTCCGGGAAATCTTCAGGATCCAGTCCAGGGCCGGCAGGAGCCTTTCGGTATGGGTGATGCCGCCTCCGAAACAAATCTCGGCCAGGGTTTCATTGTGGTTGAGCAGCGCGATACTGCCAAACTCGGTTGAGGTTTCGAGGGCAAGAATTTTAAATGTTTTCTGGTTCATCCGGTGAGGGTTCAAAACCAACGTTTAAAAAAGTTGACAATATCATCCTGAAAGCGGACGAGATCATTATACACAGCCAGGGCCATGATCAGAAGCACCAGGGCGAAGCCGATTTGCTGGGTGATTTCCCGGGTTTTTAAGGAAAGCGGGTGCCGGATGATGACCTCGACCAGGAGGAGGAGAATCTGCCCGCCGTCGAAGATGGGGATGGGAAGCATATTCAGGATTCCCAGGTTGATACTGATTATGATCAGTAGGAACAGGTATGGGTACCAGCCCGAACGGGCGGAATCCCCGGCCAGCTTTACGATCAGGATGGGACTCCCCACGTTTTTCCAGGAAATCCGGCCCTGGATGAGAGAGACGATCCCGCGCACGGTGAGGTAGGAAAAATCCACGGTTTTCCCGGTCGCCTGGACCAAGGCTTTGATCGGGTTTTTCTCCCGCAGTTTGATCATCCGGCCCGGGGTATACTCCAAATAACTCCTGATCCCGATCCGAAAAGTGGATTTTTCCCGGGGCGAATCGGCCGCGGTCTCGGCCTCCGGGGTGACGGAAAGGTTGAAAAGTTTTCCCTCCCGTTCCACCAGGATTTGGCGGGGGGTGGTTCCTCCCGCCTGGACGATTTCAACCAGTTTTTCCCAGCGGGAAAGCGTTTTTCCGTCTGCCGAAAGGATCCGGTCGCCGGACCGGAAGCCGGCCCGGGAGGCGGGGGAGTCGGGGAGAACGTCGGAGATGAATAATTCCGGGGCCAGGATCCCCAGATCAGCCCAGCTTTTTTCGGAAAGCGGAGATTCGGAAAGGGGCAGATTCAGCGAAAGATCGGTTTGATTTTTTCCTCTTTGTACTTTCAGACTCAAGGTTTTTTCGGACCGGCTCCGGGAAATCATTTCCGCCCGCATCTCCCGGAAGGTATTGACCCCGGTTGGACCCACCTGACTAATCGTGTCGCTGGTTTTCAGGCCGGCCTTTTCGGCCGGGGACCCGGAACTGATCCCCACCCGGCTCGAAATTTCTCCGGGCAGGATTCCCGCATCGCCTTCACGGACCGGTTCCCCGAGCAGGTTTCTCCCTTCCTGGAGCTCGGGGGTCAGGCTAAACGCGAGTTCCTTTCCCTGCCGTTCCAGCTGGACCAGGATTTCCTGGCCGGGATGTTTCTCGATGATTTTGATCAGTTCCTCGAAGCTCCGGATTTTTTCCTGGTCCGCGGAAATAACCAGGTCCCCGGTTTTCAGGCCGGCGGATTCGGCGGGTGAGCCGGCATTGACCGTGCCGATTTCCGGCGCTACCGTCGGCTGGCCGAGAATGGCAATCAGGAAAAAAATCGGGATCGGGAGCAGGAGGTTGGCCAGGGTGCCGGCGATAAAAATAAAAAACCGGGCCGGGGCCGACTTGGCCGGAAGGGAGCGTTGGTAGTCTTCCGGGGAAATCTTCTCGCCGGGTTCTTCCCCCAGGGGTTTGACATAGCCCCCGAGCGGGAACAGCGCGACCCGGTACAGGGTTTCCCGGCCCTGGTAGGAAAAGAGCTGGGGGCCGAAACCGATGGAGAAGCGCTCCACCCTCACCCCGGTCAGGCGGCAGGCCAGGAAGTGCCCGAGTTCATGAAAAAAGATCAGGGCTCCTAAAAGAATCAGCGGCGCGATAATCAAGGTGAGCATATAATTTTATCTCCAGCGTTGAATGACTGCCTCGGTTTTCCTCCGGGTCCAGATCTCCGCGGCGGCGATGGCTTCGAGGCTGGCGGCCGGGTTTTCTTTCCAGGCGTCCATGACCCACGCCACCAGTTCGACGATCCGGGGAAAGGAGATCCGCCGGGAGAGAAAAGCCTCCACGGCGATTTCATTGGCCAGGGAAAGGACGGCGGGCATGGTTCCCGCCGCGTCCAGCGCCGAATAAGCCAGGCGCAGGGCGGGGAAACGCTGGGGGCGGGCTTCCAGAAAAGTCAGCCCTTTCAATTCCGGGAGGGAGAGGGCGGGCAGCCGGAGGGGCCAGCGGTCGGGGTAAGAAAGGGCATAGGCAATCGGGATCCGCATGTCGGGGATTCCGAGGTGGGCCAGGACCGCGCCGTCTTTAAGCTCCAGGAGGGCGTGAACCCTTCCCTGGGGATGGATTAAAACCTTGATCCGCCCGGGTTCGATCTGGAAGAGATAGCGGGCCTCGATGACCTCCAACCCCTTGTTCATCAGGGTCGCGGAATCAACCGAAATTTTTTCCCCCATCTTCCAGACCGGATGGGAAAGGGCTTCCTCCGGGGTGACCCGGGAGAGAGACCGGGGATCCCGGGTTAAGAAGGGGCCCCCGGAGGCGGTCAGGAAAAGGCGGACGATCTCTTCGGAATTCTTCCCTTCCAGGAGCTGGAAGAGGGCGCTGTGCTCGCTGTCGATCGGGATCAGGGAGTTGCCCAGACCGCAGGCCGCTTTCATCAGGAGTTCGCCTCCCATGACCAGGGCTTCCTTGTTGGCCAGGGCCAGCTGCTTGCCGGCCTGGAGCGCGGCCAGGGCCGGATGGAGACCGGTGGAACCGGAGACCGCCAGCACGATCTCATCCGCCTCCTGGTCCCGGGCCAGGGAGACAAGACCAGGCGGCCCGGAAAGGATGTCGAGTTTTTTAGATTTGAGCCGCGATTTCAGGGCGGGGATGAGGAGAGGATCTCCCACCGCGACCCGGGCGGGGCGGAATTTTTCCACCTGGCGGGCGAGGAGGGGGAGGTTCCGGCCGGCGGCCAGTCCCACCACTTTCAACCGATCGGGGAACTTCTCCACGATTCTCAGGGTGTTGACCCCGATGGATCCGGTGGAGCCGATGACGGAGATTTTTTTGATTCTAGGTTTCAAACTTTCCGTGCGCTGGATTTTATCTGGGCGGAGGTCATCCCGAAACGGCGTTCCCGGTGCTGGTATTCCCGGATGGCCTGTTTCAGTTCCCGCGGCTGGAAGTCCGGCCACAGGGTTCGGGTGACGTAAATCTCCGCGTAGGCAATCTGATAAAGGAGAAAATTGGAAACCCGGAATTCACCCCCCGTCCGAATCAGAAGGTCGGGATCGGGACACCCACCGGTATAAAGATAGCGGGAGAAAATTTCCTCGGTCAGTTCTCCGGGCTTAAGTTTTTTCTTTTGGACTTCCCGGGCGATTTTTTTCGCGGCTTCCACGATTTCCGCCCGACCCCCGTAGCTGAAGGCTACGTTAAGTATGTGTCCCCGGTTCGGCCGGGTTTTGGCCAGGATCTTTCTGACCTTGACCCGCAGGTAAGGGGGAAGGTCGAGGAGGTTTCCGAGCATCCGGAAACGGAGCCCCCGCCTTCTGGCTTCGGCCAGGTTCTCCCGGGTCAGGTTTTCGTCGAGGTATTTTGAGAAAAGGGCCTGGAGTCCGTCCACCTCCTCCTTGGGCCGCTTCCAGTTTTCCTTGGAAAAGGCGTAAAAAGTGATACAGGGTATACCCAGATCCAGGCAGGTGTCCGCGATTTTCCGGAGGGCCTGGTAACCTTTCCGGTGTCCCACCAGGCGGGAGAGGCCCCGCTGTTCGGCCCAGCGCCCGTTCCCATCCATAATAAAGGCGATGTGCTTGGGCCGGGACTTTTTCGGGGATAAAGGCTTACTCATGAAAAATCGCTCTCCTGCCGGATGTCATCATAATTCAATTTGGTAAACTTCAACAATTCGCTAAACCCTAACATAAAGGATATTTTATTCTCAATCCGTGCATTTTTAAAATTTTTTTCTTGCCCTATTGACAGGGCTTGGTCAGGTTTGATACACCCATATACGTTTTAACCGGGCAAATAAAGAAAGATTATTATCATGTTGGAAATTCGGTTTCATGGTCGGGGCGGTCAGGGGGCGGTGACCTCCGCCGAGATGGTCGCCCTGGCGGCGATTGACGAGGGCAAATACGCCCAGGCCTTCCCGAGTTTCGGACCGGAGCGCCGGGGGGCGCCGGTCCAGGCCTTCAACCGGATCGAGACGGAGCGTCCGATCCGGGTCCGGGGGGAGATCCTCGAGCCGAACGTGATCGTGGTGCTCGACCCAAGCCTGATGGACGTGGTGGACGTGAAGGCCGGCCTCAAGCCCGGGGGCATCGCCGTCATCAACAGCCGGAAAACCCCCTCTGAGATCCGGGCCAAGCTGAAATTGAACCCCGACCAAAAGGTGGTTACGGTAGATGCCTCCAAGATCGCCAAGGAGATCCTGGGGGTTCCAATCACCAACACCACCATGCTCGGGGCCCTGGTGAAGGCCACCCAGGTGGTGAAGATTGATTCTTTGCTCAAGCCCCTGGAACACCGCTTCGGGCTTCTGACCGAGAAGAATGTCAAGGCGATGAGAGCCGCTTACGATCATACCCGGACCGAGGAATAATATGGCGGACGGACCCTTAACCTGGAAAAATTTTATCGGCGGTTTCGTGGTGGACAAGCCGGGGAACGCGGCCGAATACCAGACCGGGGGCTGGAGATCGCAGAAGCCGGTCTGGGACAATACGAAGTGCATCAAGTGCGGGGTGTGTTACATCTACTGCCCGGAACCCTGCATTCGTCAAACCGCGGAAGGTTACTTCGAGTCCGATCTTTTTTACTGCAAGGGCTGCGGGATCTGCGCCCGGGAATGCTGGACCAACGCAATCAAGATGGTCCAGGAGGAAGAGGTATGAGCCACCGGACCGGTCTGGAGGTTTCCCACGCGGCGGCCGAGGCGGTCAAGCTCGCCCGGGTCGAGGTAGTCGCCGCTTATCCGATTACCCCCAACACCCATGTCCCCGAGCGGATCGCCGAGATGGTGGCCAACGGGGAACTGGACGCCGAATTCATCCCGGTCGAGTCCGAGCATTCGGCGATGAGCGCCTGCGTCGGCTCCTCGGCGGCGGGGGCGCGGACCTTCACCGCCACCAGCGGCCAGGGTCTCGAACTCATGCACGAGGTGATGTCGGTGGCCTCCTCGATGCGGCTGCCGATCGTTCTCTCCCTCGCCAACCGGGCCCTCTCCAGCCCTTTGAGCGTCTGGGGGGACCATTCCGACGTGATGGCGATCCGGGACTGCGGCTGGATCCAGGTTTTCGCCGAGAACGGCCAGCAGACCTTCGACCTGCTCCTCTGGGCCTTCCGGGTCGGCGAAGACCCCCGGGTTTCCTTCCCGGTGATAGTGAACTTTGACGGCTTCCACGTCACCCACGTGATCGAGCCGGTTTTCATCGCGGACCAGGCTGAGGTGGACCGGTACCTGCCCCCGTTCAAACCCAACGCGGTCCTGGACCCGCGGCGGCCGGTGACCATGGGGGCCTACGGCCCGCCTTTTATCTACAGCGAAACCAAGAAGGCCCAGGATTTCGCCCTGCACCAGGCGAAAGAAGTCATGCTCCAGGGCTTTGCCGAGTTTGAAAAGATTTTCGGACGCAAATACAACTTCGTGGAAACCTATAAAGCGGAGGGGGCCAAGGTCCTGCTCATGGTCATCGGGAGCTTCGCCGAAACCGCGATGGATCTCGTGGACAAGCTCCGGGAAAAAGGCGAAGCGGTCGGACTGGTCCGGATCAGGCTCTGGCGGCCCTTCCCCCAGGAAGAGCTGCGCCAGGCGGTCCGGGGGGCCGAGACCCTGATCGTGCTTGACCGGGCGATCTCCTTCGGCACGCTCGCGCCGGTGGTTTCGGAAGCCAAAGCCGCCCTCTACCCGGAGGAGAAGCGGCCGAAGATCGTCAGCTTTGTCGGCGGTTTGGGCGGACGCGATATCCGGCTGGAGGAATTTGAATACATGGTGAAAAGAGGGATCGAACTGGCCCAAAAAGGCCAGGAAGAGATCTATGAAACGATTGGAATCAGGTAATTAATTTTATGGAAAAATTTTCCATTTACGCCCCGCGCCTGGTCAACCCGGAAGAGAACATCGCCCCCGGGCACCGGGCCTGTATCGGCTGCGGGGAGGTCCTGGCGGTCAGGTACGCGCTCAAAGCCCTGGGCCCCAACGTGATCGCCGCCAACGCCACGGGCTGCATGGAGATCATCTCTTCCTGCCTGCCCACCACTTCCTGGAAGATCCCCTGGATCCACGTTTTGTTTGAAAACGCCTCGGCGGTGATCTCCGGGGTCGAGGCGGCCCGTAAAGTCCTCGCCCGGCGGGGAAAGATTCCCCCCGGCCGGGTCTTCTGTCTGGCCATGGGCGGCGACGGCGCGACCAGCGATATCGGGCTCCAGTCACTCTCCGGGGCCCTGGAGCGGGGGCACGATTTCCTGTATATCTGTTTCGACAACGAGGCCTACATGAACACCGGGGTCCAGCGCTCGAGCTCCACCCCCTATGGCGCTTCGACCACCACCGCCCCTCCCGGCAAGCTCAGCGTCGGACAGTGGAGCCAGAAGAAAAACATGGCGGCGATCGCCGCGGCCCACAACATTCCCTATGTAGCCACGGCCTGTTCCAGCTATCCCTTTGACCTGATGGCCAAGGTGAAGAAGGCGGCCGAGGTTAAAGGCCCGGCATACGTGCACGTGCTTTCCGTCTGCCCGACCGGCTGGAGACACGCCACGGATATCACCATCCAGATGGGACGGCTGGCGGTGGAGAGCGGGATCTTTCCCCTTTACGAAGTGGAAAACGGCAGGTACAAGCTGACCTTCGATTTCCCCAAGCTCCGGCCGGTGAAACAATATCTGAAACTCCAGGGCCGGTTCCGCCATTTGAAAGATGAGGAGATGGACAAGATTCAAAAGCAGGTGGACAAGGAATGGCTGAAGTTGAAATCCCTGGTGGGAATGGCCGGGGAGAAAAAGCCCATCCAGGTCCCCGCCCAAGTTCAAGCCCCGGCGAAGGTTAAGGCCCAGAAAAAGACCCGGACCACCCGCCCGACGAAAAAAACCTCCAGGCCGTCTCGGAAAAGAGGCAGGAAATGAAAAAGGCCGAGGTAGATAAAATCATTAATTCCTACGGGGCGGACCGCTCCCAGGTCATCGCGATCATGAACGAGGTTCAGGACGAGGAGCGGTATCTTCCCGAGGAAACCCTGAAACACATCGCCCAGAGACTGAAACTCCCCCTGGCCCAGCTCTATTCGATTTCCACTTTCTACCGCGTTTTCAGCCTGGTTCCGAAGGGAAAGCACCAGTGCACCGTCTGCATGGGGACGGCCTGCCACGTGCGCGGGGCCGAGCGGGTCCTCTCCGAGCTCGAGCGGGTTTTAAAGGTCAAAGCGGGCGAGACCACCAAGGATAAGCAATTCAGCCTGGACACGGTCAACTGCGTGGGGGCCTGCGCCCTGGGTCCGATCGTGATCATGGACGGCGAGTATCACGGCCAAGTCACCGCCGCCAAGGCCCGGAACGTGCTCAAGAAACCGGAAGCGAAATGAACAAGGCCAAAGCCTTAAAAAGCGCCGAGGAGCTGAAAGCGCTTTTCCAAAGCCTCTCCTCCGAAAAGCCGGTGGGCAAGATCCGGGTCACCATCCCCAACGCCACCTGCAGCATCGCCCGGGGGAGCGCGGGGATCATCCGACGCCTGGAAGAGGTTTTAAAACAAAAGAAACTTTCCTCCCAGGTCGAGATCAAGGTCACCGGCTGCCGGGGATTCTGCCAGATCGAGCCGGTGGTGGTGATCGAACCCCTGAACGTCCTTTACCAGCGGGTTTCCGCGGACGACGTTCCCGAGATCGTCGAAACCTCGCTCGTCCAGGGTCAGGTGGTGGAGAGACTGCTCTACCCCGTTTCGAAGGAGAAGCGGGCCCGGACCGAGGCCGAGCTTCCTTTCTATTCCCTCCAGAAGCGCTTCGTGACGGAAAACTGCGGGGTGATCGACCCCACCAGCATGAAAGATTATCTCCTGACCGGCGGCTACCAGGCCCTGGCCCGGGCGCTGAAAATGAAGCCGGAAGAAATTATTAACGAGGTGGAGAAGGCCGGGCTCCGGGGCCGGGGCGGTGGAGGTTTCAACACCGCGCTCAAGTGGAGAACCTGCCGGACGGCCCCCGGCGAACCGAAATACGCGATCATCAACGCCGACGAGGGAGACCCCGGCGCATATATGGACCGGAGTTTGCTCGAAGGCGATCCCCACCGGGTCCTGGAAGGCCTGATCATCGGGGCCTACGCGATCGGCTCCTCCCAGGGCTTCATCTACGTCCGGCACGAGTATCCCCTGGCCCTCCGGAATTTCCGGACCGCCCTCAACCAGGCCAGGGAATATGGTTTCCTGGGGAAAAACATCCTCGGGAGCGGGTTTGATTTCGAGGTCCAGGTCAACCAGGGCGGCGGGGCCTTCGTCTGCGGCGAGAGCTCGGCCCTGATGGCCTCGATCGAAGGAAAACTCGGTGAGCCCCGGGCTAAGTACGTGCACACGGTCGAGCGGGGGATCTGGGACAAGCCGAGCAACCTGAACAACGTCGAAACCTGGGCCAACGTGCCCCTGATCATTAATAAAGGCGCCGACTGGTTCGCCAAGATCGGCACCCAGGGCTCGAAGGGGACCAAGATCTTCTCGGTGGTCGGCAAGATCAACAACACCGGGCTGGTCGAGGTGCCGATGGGGGTAACCCTCAAACAGATCGTTTTCGATATCGGGGGGGGCATTCCCCAGAAGAAGAAATTCAAGGCGGTCCAGACCGGCGGCCCCTCCGGCGGCTGCCTCCCGGAAAGCCTCCTCAGCCTGCCCGTGGATTTCGACCGGCTCACCGAGGTGGGCTCGATGATGGGCTCGGGCGGGATGATCGTGATGGACGAGGACACCTGCATGGTGGACGTGGCCCGCTATTTCCTGAACTTTCTGAAGGATGAGTCCTGCGGGAAGTGCACCCCCTGCCGGGAAGGGATCAAGCAGATGCTCGCCATCCTCAACCGGATTACCGAGGGGAAGGGCCAGGAAGGCGATGTGGAGCAGCTCGAGGAGATGTCGGGGGGGATCATTGACGCCGCCCTCTGCGCCCTGGGCGGCACTTCTCCCAACCCGGTAATGAGCACGATCAAATATTTCCGGAATGAATATGACGCCCACATCCGCGACCACAAATGCCCGGCCGGGGTCTGCAAGGCGCTGGTAACCTACTCGATCGATCCCCAGAAATGCACCGGCTGCGGGCTCTGCCTCCGGAACTGCTCGACCGGGGCGATCAAGGGCGCGAAGAAGAAACCGCACCGGATCAATCCCAAGAAATGCATCAAGTGCGGGATCTGTTACGAAGTCTGCAAATTCGCTGCCGTGAAACGGAGCTAAGGCGGAAAAAATGAGTCACCAGGCAACCACCGCGAGCGAGATCAAGGTTTTAATTGACGGGCAGGAAGCCCGGGTCAAGCCCGAGACCACAATCTTCCAGGCGGCCAAGACGCTCGGGATTTCCATCCCCACGCTCTGCTCCCACCCCGCGGTCGAGCCTTACGGGGCCTGCCGGGTCTGCACGGTCGAACTCAAGCGGGGCAAGCGGTCGCGGATGGTGACCGCCTGCAATTACCCGATCCGGGAAGAGGGCCTCGAAATCCAGACCCGGTCGGAGCGCGCGCTCCGGGCGCGGCGGCTGGTGCTCGAACTGCTGATGGCCCGGTGCCCGGAAGTAAAAATCCTCCGGGACATGGCCCAGGAAGTGGGGCTCGAGAAGTCCCGCTATCCGAAGGGCGATGACAAGGAACGCTGCATTCTCTGCGGGCTTTGCGTGAATATCTGCAACCAGGTGGTGGGGGCTAACGCGATCGGCTTTGTTAGCCGGGGGGTGGACCGCAAGATCGGGACGCCCTTTCTGGAAAACTCGATGGACTGCATCGGCTGCGGGGCCTGCGCCTTCGCCTGTCCCACCCAGTGCATCTCCATGACCGAGAAAGACGGCGTCCGTAAGATCTGGGATAGAGAGTTCAAACTGGCGGTCTGCCCGGTCTGCGGGAATTATTACGCCCCGATTGACCAGCTCGAGACGATCCGGAAACAGGTCAACCTGCCCCCGGATCATTTCAAGGTCTGCTTCACCTGCCGGGGACTGAAACTTTAAAAACAGCGTTCCGGGTTTCGGGTTTCGAGTTTCTAGTTTAAAATTCCAAAAAATCAGAATATTTTTATATATGTAGTTGCCCGATTTACTTGTCCCGACTTCAGAGGAATTTATCGCGATTCTGGAGGGATCGGGCTCTTTTGAAAACCGCCGATTAATCGGCAAACTACAAAAAAAGTCCGCCCGTAAAAATCATGGGTACGAATGAAACCTCTTTTTTTCGGTACGTTCATTACGTCATTGCGAGCGAGCAGTGCGAGCGAAGCAATCTCAAAAAGGGATTGCTTCGGTTTCACCTCGCAATGACAACCAGAGTGTCATTGTGGTAATTTGAAATTAGGCATTTTCAAATTGGGCATTGATTAGAAATTCGTCATTAGAAATTAGAAATTTATGGTTATCGTCAGCGCTTGTTTGTCCGGTAGTCTCTGCCGCTGGGACGGGAAATCCAGTCTCGACCCGGAGATCAAACGCATGGTTGAATCGGGGGAAGCTGTCGTGGCCTGCCCCGAGGCTCTGGGCGGTCTGACCGTTCCCCGCGATCCGGCCGAGATCGTGGGTGGGGGAGGGGTGGAGGTTTGGGAGGGGAAAGCCCGGGTGGTGACCAAATCAGGCCGGGACGTAACCCGGGAATTCATGGTCGGGGCAAAAAAATTCCTTGAGCTCGCCCGGAAAAACGGGGCAACGAAGGTGATCCTGAAA
>JAPLJI010000060.1 GCA_026388655.1 Pseudomonadota bacterium | reverse complement strand
GTCTTCCGGACGTCCCGGATCAGCTCGGGAACAGGCAGGCCCTGCGGGCAGAGCTTCCGGCAGTTCCCGCACTCCGTGCAGGCCGAGGCAAAGCGGTGACGGGGTGACTCGATTCCCCCATACAGCCGGAGGAAATACATCGCCATGCTCTGTCCCTTTTCCCCGAAGACCTGCCGCTGGTTGTAGAGCTCGAAGCAGGTGGGGATATCCACCCCCGCCGGGCAGGGCATGCAGTAGCGGCACCCGGTGCAGGCGACCTTCCCTAAGCCCTGGTACTTCTCGGCGGCCTCCCGGATCAGCGCCAGCTCCTTGGCGGAGAGGGAATCGGGGAGCGCCTCGCCGGCGATCCGGAGGTTTTCCTCGATGTGCTCCTCCCGGTTCATTCCCGACAGCACGCAGGTCACCTCAGGGTGGTTCCAGACCCAGCGGAGCCCCCACTCGGCCGAGGTGCGCTTCCGCTCGGCCCGGTCCCAAACGGCCTGGACCGCGGGCGGAATCTTCCGAGCCAGGTTCCCGCCCCGGAGGGGTTACATCACGATCACACCCAACCGCTTCGCGGCGGCGTACTTCAGGCCTTCCGTCCCGGCCTGGATATTTTCGTCTATATAGTTGTACTGGATCTGGCAGATGTCCCAGTCATAGGCGTCCACGATCTCCTTAAAAGCGGCGAGATCTCCGTGGAAGGAGAATCCGGTGGAGCGGATCCGGCCATCCTTCTTGGCCTGTTCCAGGAATTCCAGGACCCCCAAGCCCTTCATCCGCTCGAAGACCGGGCCGCTGATCCCGTGGAGAAGGTAATAATCAAGATAATCGGTCTGGAGCTTCTTGAGCTGGGCCCCGAGATGGGGTGTGAAGTCCTCCGTGCTCCGGATCTTCAAGGAAAACTGCTTGGTGGCCAGGCGGACCTTCTCCCGGTAGCCATCGCGGAGGGCCCGCCCGAGGAAGGGCTCGCTCGCGCCCATATGGTAGGGCTGGGCGGTGTCGATGTAATTCACCCCCCGGTCGATCGCTTCCCGGAGCTGGCGGGTGGCGCGTTTCTCGTCGATCCGGCCCCGCTTCAAGGGCAGGCGCATGCACCCGTAACCCAGGATCGAGAGCTCGTCCCCGCTTTTCGGGACTTTACGGTATAACATGATCCCGTTTCTCCCCCGCTGATGGCCCGGAAACAATTCTTAAGCCTGCACCCGGCAAACGCAACCCGGTTTTATCTGGCGTCCCGGGCGCAGCGGAAGCCGTAGTGGTCGCCCTGGTAGTTCGGATCAGCCCAGCCCCGGCGGGATGTGCGCAGGAGGAACGTGGCGTTGCTGTACCAGCCGCCGCCGCGCAGGGACCGTACCGTTCCCCCGGCCGGTCCCGAAGGATTCCGGGAGGTTGTGTCCCGGTAATAATTATCGCCATACCAATCGCTGACCCACTCCCAGACATTCCCCGCCATGTCCATCACCCCGTAAGGCGATGCTCCCGCCGAAAAACGTCCAACCGGGGCGGTGGTTTTATACCCATCGCAATCAGGCCCGCCCGGGATCAACTCGGGATCCCGATCTTTTTCATCGTCGAAATTTCCCCGGTGACAGTCAAACTCGTTTCCCCAGGGATAAATCCTCCCCTCCGTCCCCCGCGCCGCCTTCTCCCACTCCGCTTCCGTCGGCAGCCGCTTCCCCGTCCACTCGCAATAAGCCCCGGCCTGGTTCCAATCCACGCAATTGACCGGGTGATCGCCTTTCCCCGGCTGGCCCCAATTACAATATCCAACCTTGCCGGGCTCCGGGCATTTTCCGGCCCGCGCGCACCGGGCATAATGATCCAGGGTCACCTCAAACTTATCTATATAATAAGCGTCCAGCCAAACCCGGTGATACGGATTCTCATCTTCCTGGCATTGCCTGTCCGCGTAACCCGGATCAAGGTTATCGCGGCGATCCTGCTGCTGATTATTCCGGTTTTGATTAAACCCCGCACCCTTGCAGCCCATCATAAACTCCCCGGCCGGGATAAGGATTAAAGGCACTCCCGTAGCCCCGGGAGGGTAAACCGTTTCCTCGATCTTGGGCGCAGCGTTTACCGGCGGTGCCACCCGGGGGTTTCCCTTTATTACCGCCGTCTGACCGAATAGCTCCCGGGCAGAAAAGGACAGCAATAATAAAAGGACCAGGTAAGAGGCGGTGATTATTTTCATATAAATAAGAAAATAAAAGGGGTCAGGTTTTTTTCGCCTGGACCACAAACTGGCAGATCACATCCCCGAACTGGATGATATCCCCGTCCTTGAGGGCGGATTCGGTGATCCGCTGGGAATTGAGGACCGTGCCGTTCGTGCTCCCCAGGTCCTGGATGTGGAAGCGGTGATTCACAAAAGTGATGACCGCGTGCCGGCGGGAAACGGTCTGGTGGCGGATCCGGGCGGTGACGAGGTGGTCGCGGCCGACGTAGGCGGGGGCCTCGGGGATCTCGAGCACGGAAAGCTCGCTCGAGCCCTTCAAAATCCGCAGGCAGACCCGGAGATCATCCGGGAGAAATCCCGGGTCGGTCCCCTCGCCCCGAGCGTGGATGCGGGTGATCGCGTTTTCATCCCCCTCCAGCGCGCGATCCAGGGAAAACTCCGCGAACTCGTCTTTTCCCTCCGGGTCGGCTCCCGGCGCGGTCGCGGGAGATCCGCCGCTGAAATAGTCTTTCTGGTTGCACTGATCCAGGCGGTGGGCCAGCTGGAGAGGACTCAGAGGGTTCCCTTCCCCGAAATCCTCCGGAAACCGCTGGAGGACTTCCCGGAAAATCTTTTCCTGGAAATTGGGATGGTACTTTACCAGGAGGGAAAGGAGCCGGGTATACTCGGTGATCATGACCGCCCGGAACGGGTCAGGATCCCTTTTCCCGGATTCCCGGAGGCGGAGGTACTTCCAGAAACGGCAGGCCCTTTTCTCGATGAAACCGTAAAGGCCGACGTAGTGCTCCTCGGTCAGACTGTTCTCCTCGCACAATCTTTTCAAGGTGATGTAATCGATCGACTCCCGGACCCGGGCCGCCAGGGCTTCCTTCACCCCGTGCGCCTTGGCCGGCTTGCCGTTCCCCGGTTTTTCCCTGGCCCGGGTTTCTTCAATGGTTTTCTTCATCGGCACTTGGAAATTTATCCCATCCCGGAGCTAATTTTATCGCAAAAGAGAGGTTTTATTAAACGGAAAACCTAAGCTTGAAAAATGCAGTTATTGTTTCCTAAGGCTTCGTAGTTACCCGATTTACGTGTCCCGTCACTGGCGGGACACGTAAATCGGCAGACTCCAAAAATATCTGTTTTGTTTTTTAGTCACGCGGACAGGTATTTCACCTTGGCCGGGGCGCGCTTGACCAGGCGCTTGAAAGAAACCCGCGGATAACCCAGGGTCATGGTCCCGTAGCAGAGGTGGCCCCGGGGGATGCCCAGGAATCTCTTGACCTTCGGGCTCAGGTTGGCCGAGACCTGGAGAAAACCATTGAAGCAGGTCCCGAGGCCGAGGGCGTGGGTCTGGAGCGCCGCGGAATAAAGCGCCACCGCGCAATTGAAGGCCGAACTCGTATCCCAGCGGCTGGCGTGGACCAGGATCACGACGGGCGCGTGGTAGAGAAGCCGGTCCTCCCCGCGCTGCCGACGTTCCTGGAAAATCCGGTAGAGCGTTGCGTATCGACCGAGCGAGGCGGCCATCTCCCGCGATCCCAGGCGGGCCAGCAAGGCCTGCGAGTAGCGGTGGCCGGCGATCTTGACCCCCTTTTCCAGAAAGGCGGTGCACATATCGCCGAGTTCCGCGATCTGGGCGGGCGCGTCCAGGACCAGGTAATGGACGCCTTGGCGGTTTCCCCCCGTGGGGGCGAAGCGGCCCGCCTCGATGATCTTCGCCACGGTCTCCCGGGAAACCGGCTGTTTTTTATAAAGGCGGATGGAACGGCGGCGGCGCAGAAAAAACTGCAGGGTTTCGGCGTCAATCAGGCCACCCTTTCTGGGGGAGAAACCTTTTTCCTCCCGGGCCTTCTGGGCGATCGCCCCCACCGGGCAGACTGCCCCGCAGTGGCCGCAGTTGTTGCAGAGTTCCCGCAAAGCCTCGACCACCGCAGCCTTTTTGGCCCGGAGCTCCAGGATGAAAACCGGGCAGACCTCCGCGCAGAGGCCGCAGCCCGTGCATTTTTTCACGTTGATTTGGGGAACCGGCGAGGTTTCTTTCATCGATTGAATTATCCTTTGTTTTGATAAAGATTGAAAGAAGAAAGGAAGCGGGCAAACCAGCACGCCACCCCGATAAAGCAGCAATAAATCAACAGCATCAATTTACCCCGACCCGACTTTAGCTATCAGATTTTGCTCTCCATTACAAACTATATATCATATGTTAAAAATTGCACTCCAGCCCGAGTTTCAACATCCGGGGCGGAATCGCCTCCAGGGCAAACCGCTTATCCTCAACCCGGTTGCTTTCCAAAAGCTCGGTGGCGGAACCGATCACGTTATAAACATCCAAAACCAGGGAGGTTTTTCTGTCCCAGAGCCTGGGCGTGTAACGCAGGCGCAGGTCAAGGTTCCAGGAAAAGGTGTAACGAATCCCGCCCTCCCTCTGTTCTCCCCGGGCCGCATCCATCACCGCTACCGGGATGTTGTAGGCTCCCTGATGGGTTTGATAGATCCGGAACTGTGAAGACGGCTCGCCGTCGCGATATTTCAGGGTTGAGCCCAGGGAGAGATCTTCCCGGATCCGGTAGCCGATGAGTATATTCGCCTTGTAAGCCCGGTCGCTGCCAAACCTTCCCACCGCGTTGATCCTCGAGTTGGGGGAAGCGGTCTCCTCGGAGATCGCGGCGTAATCGTTATAATCCGGGCCGTTCCCGATCGGGGCGAAACCCCGGAAGTAACTTGCAGAAAACATGAGGTTTAAAAAAATTCTCTCCCATTCCGTGCGAAACTGGATATCGATTTCGGAAGCCGAGCCTCTGGGTCCGGCATAATTGGCAAGATAGTAGGCATCCTCGCCCAGGGGTTTGTTGTAAATCTGGTTTCCGTTATCCTGGGAGTAATACCCCCCGTAACTCCCGTAATCCACCACGAAATACCTGGAAAATACCCGATGCGACCCTTGCAATAAAAAAGCGTAATTGCGACCGATTTTTTTCTCGAAACCCAGAAAGACCGCGTCCTGAAAGGGGCGTTTCAAATTCTCCGCTTTAAAGTGGTACCTCCCTCCGGTGGTGGATAAAAGCACGAGTTCGGGATCAGCGGCCAGACCGTCGCCGTCCGAATCCAGCCAGAGATACTCCGAACCGGAGGGGCTCCTCCGGTTCAAAAATTCCACCAGGCCCGAAGTGATCTTGGCCGGCATATGCGAGCCCCCCAATCTCAAAACAGTCCGGGCGGAAGCAATCCGGTATTCCGAGAGAACCCTGGCGCCGGCCCCAAACCAATTGAGCAAATTGTCGCCGTTGGCCACCGCATTCGTGAAATCCAGGTAGAGATTTCCTTCGAAGGAGAAGCTCCCCCAGGTTTTGGCGATTCCCCCGTTCAGCCGTCCCAAGGTAATGATTTCGCTGAGTCCGTGCCCTTGGTCCCAGCGGGTGAGAAAAACCGTCGGGTCTCCCCCTTCGCCCGTATAAATCTCCCGGGTTTCAGAAAAAGGGATGTTCGGGCGGCGAAAAAGCCCGGTGACCTTGAGCCCCGCCTCGAAGCCGAATATTCCCTTTTTCCCGATCAAGCAGTTATCAAAATTAAACCGGTTAAACTTCCCCGCCTCCGGCACCGGGCCGGACTCGGAGGCGAATTCGAGTGTCCGGGGGCCTTTCAGGCGCGGATCGAGGTCCTCAAACTTCGCGGTGATCCCGGATCGAATCCGGAAACTCCCCGCAGCCGACTCCCGGCCAGCCTGGTACTGCAGATGGAAGAGGAAGTTCTCCAGGTTAAGCGAGTTCTCCTGGTCGAGGCGGAGGCTAGCCCCGAAATTGTTGTTCTGGTTGAACTGGGCGAGAAAGAGAACCTGGGCAGGCCAGGAGCGCGAATTGACCCGGTAAACCGAGGTGAACGTATCCTTGCGGGAAACCTCATCTACCAGGCGGCCGTTCTCATTCACCAAGGTGGGGAATCGCCTCTCGGCCCAGAGCGCCTCGATCCCGTAAAAGAACCGCTTCGGCCGGGAGTAAGAGGCGTTCAGCTCATTGGAGATCTCGTAGCGCCTGCGTTCCGGGTGGGAACCGTCCGGAAAAGATGGCTCCCGGTCCATCAACCCCTCGGGGAAGAAAATCCCCCCGCCCACCGGGAGGATCAGATGATCAGACGCCCGGAACGGCGCCGGGAACTCGGGCACGCCGATCTTCCAATCCACCCCGATCTGTTGGGGATCGGCGGTTTGGTTGGAGGTGATCCGGATTTCCTCGATTGAATCCCAGCCTGGTTCGAAAAGGGGATACCCGGAGTGGAGTGGATCGGTAACGTCAATCCCGTTGACCTTCCAGTTCTCCTCGGTCCAGCTTATTCCCCCGGAGCTGAACCGCGGGCCGTCCACCCGGCTCAGGCCTCCCGTTTCCACCGGCAGAAAAACCATCGGGGTGATCCAGTTTTCGAGAACCGAGCCGGTAGTTCGCCCGTGGGGTAAAATCTCGAGCGACTCCCTGGGAATGACGATGGGAGCAGCCCCTTCCACGGATATCCCTTCCGCCCGGGCGCCGGAAGGTAAATTACCGAGAGCAAGTAAGATAATGAAGGCAACCGCGAGTTTTGTCCGCATCGGGGAGATTTTTGATCCGGGGATCGCACTCCGGGCCGCCTAAGAGATGGCCCCCAATGGGTAGGCCTCTATCCCGAGTCCGCAACCCGCGCAAAGGGAGATCCCGGCCAGGAGCGTCAGGATCTTAAATGCCGGAGGCGAAGATTTGGGCGGTTTATTCATGATTCGTCGTTCCCATTTTCCGATGCGGATATTATCGCCGAAAAGAGCGCGCGGACGGAATACCCAGTCAACGTGTCTTTTTACCATTTGATACTTCGACGGCGCCCAAACCCTGCCCTTTCGGGCGGGGAATGAGGCGCCGCTCAGTATCAACCCTGAGCATACCCCGGGCCTTAGACCGGGGAAGTCGAAGGGTTGATTTGACCGTCTGGTTTGATAAGGTTACGGAAAACAGGTAGCAGGTGACTGGTAACCAGTAGCCGGAAACCAGTAGCCAGTCACCAGTCGTCAGTGAAACCAGGGTATTGACGATTGTCGATTGACGAATGACGATTGCAGAACATCCCAATTGCGGATTGCGGCCTGCCCGAGCCGACGGCTCGTGTCGGCCAGGGATTGTAGATTTCGGAATGAAAGCCAAGATAATCGTCAATCGTAATTCGTCATTGAAATAAGGAGGATATCCATTTGGCTTCGGTAAAAATATCTCCCGCGCGGAGGAAAAAAATCCGGACCCTGGCCCGGACGATGAACAAGCAGAACATCCGGCTCATCCCCATCACCCCCCAGATCGTCGATTTTATGAGCGTAACCCTGACCGACCCGGAGCTCGATTACCTCCTGCGGATGGGCACGCGGTCCTACCCCTTCCGGGAGGCCGCCGCCCTTTCCCGCCTGCCCGAGCCGGAGTTCCGGGAATTCCTGGAGGCCCTCCTCCAGAAGGGATTCCTGCAATGCCAGGTCCAGGACGGCGAGGAGCATTACCTCCTCTTCCCCATCGTGGTGGGCTGGTTCGAGGTACAGATCCTCTACGGCCTGAAGCACGCGAAGCCGGAGGAATTCGCCCGAATGGCGGACGAGCTTTTGCGCCCGGTCAGGAAATTCAATGTCCCGGTCCTCCGGGGTCTGATCAATCTCGGCGGCCGCTTCGCGCAGAAGTCCTACCAGCGGATCGATCCCGTGCCCATGAAAGCGGGCGGTTCCGCGGCCAGAAAGATCGCGGTGGACCGGGTCGTCCCGGCGGCCGATTCCCGGATTTATCCCACCAAGACCGTGGCCGACCTGATCGAGGAATACGGGGGCAAGAGCGCGATCGCAGTCGCGCCCTGCATCTGCCGCGAGTGGCGGAAGGGCGTGCATGAGCCCTGCCGTTTCAACCTTCCTTATGAATCCTGCATGTTCGTGGGGGACTTCGCCCAGACGATGGTCCGGTGCGGGTACGGCCGGATCATTTCCAAGACGGAGGCGCTGGAAACCCTGGAAAACCTCCGGAGGAAGGGAGTCATCCACACGGTCTATCACGAGCGTGACGACCTTCGGCTCCACGAACTCGCGATCTGCAACTGCTGCTGGGATTGCTGCGGGCTGTACGGCTCCTACAACCGGGGGATTATTCCACTCAAGTTCAAGAGCGCCTATCTCTCGGAGGTTTCCGACGATTCCTCGTGCACCGGGTGCGGGAAATGCATGAAGTTCTGCCCCACCGACGCCATCTCGGTGGTGGAGAAGAAGGTGAGCCTGGACCGGCGGATCTGCATCGGCTGCGGCCAGTGCGCCTACCAGTGCCCGAAGCAGGTCTTCACCCTCCGGGCTTTGAACCGGGACGTCTTCCTCCCCCTGAAAAAGAGATCGGCGGTCAGGCTGAAATAAGAAAGTGGAAATCCGAAAAGAAAAACCGGAAGATTTCGCGGCCGTCCGCCGGGTGAACGAACTGGCCTTCGGCCAGCCGGCCGAGGCCACCCTGGTGGAGGCCCTGCGCGGAGCCGGTCAGGCGATGTTATCGCTGGTCGCGCTGGAGAACGACCGGGTGGTCGGGCACATTCTTTTCAGCCCGGTCACCATCACGGGCGCAAGCGGTCCGGATCAAGTCCTGGGGCTGGCCCCCATGGCGGTATTGCCGGAGCGCCAGAAAAGCGGGGTCGGCACGCTTCTGGTGAAAACGGGCCTGGACGAATGCTGGCGTCTCGGATATCGGGCGGTGGTGGTGCTGGGCCATCCCGACTACTACCCGCGCTTTGGCTTCGTTCCGGCTGGCCGCTTCGGATTGAATTGCGAATACGACGCCCCGGAGGAGGCCTTTATGGCGCTCGAACTCGAGCCGGGCGCCCTGGGAAGCCGGGGCGGGACCGTGAAATTCCACCCGGAATTCAAAAACGTATAACTACGCCAAAGAAGAAAAATGATTATGAAAATCGCTAAAGCTTTTCCCTTTTTTTTCCCGCTGTTCTTCCTGGCCGCGTTCCTCCCGGCCGGATGCGCGGGGGAAAACCGGGCCTGTAAAACCCGGGCCGAGTCCGGCGCGCTCATCCCCCACTGTTCCGACAACCACCGGCCGATCATCTTCGTCCACGGCTTTCTCGGGTCGGGGGACAATTACGCCGACATGGTCCAGAGATTCCTCCAGAACGGCTACTGCCCGGAAAAGCTCGCGCTCCTCGACTGGAACGGCGTCGGCATGGATGTCAACGGCGGGGTCCGGGCCCTCTCCGCCCGGGTGGACGAACTGATCGCGAGCTCCGGCTTCGCCCAGGTTGACCTGATCGGCCACTCGATGGGCGGGTTCGTGGGCTCCAATTACGTGAACATCGCCGGGAACGCCGCCAAGATCGCCCATTACCTGCACGCAGCCAGCAATCCCTACACCGCCTTTCCCGCCGGGCTGAAGGTCAGGTCGATTTCCAGTCCCGCCGACACGGTGGCCGGGTTCACCGATGTACCCGGGGTCGACAACCGGGAGATCCCCGGCGCCGACCACATGCAGGTCATCTCCAAGGCGGAGGCCTTCGCCCAGGCCTACGAATTCTTCAATGACGGGGCCCAGCCCGTCACCACCACCATCAGCGCGCAGGAGGAAAAGCTCCGGCTGGAGGGCAAGGCCGTTTCGCTGGGCGACAACCTGCCCCTCGCGGGGGCCCGGATCGAGATCTTCCCCGTCGATCCCGCCACCGGAGAGAGAACCGCCGCCAAACCCGAGGCCTGCTTCCTCGCGGACGCGGAGGGGAAATGGGGCGTCTTCGGGGCGGAAAAGCTGACCTATTACGAAATGGCCCTGACCACCGCGGACGGCCGGACCATTCATTATTACCGCCAGCCCTTCCGGAGGTCCCAGCCCGCGGTTTACCTCCGGGGCCTGGGCCAGACGGATTCCTCCCTCACCGCGCTCATCACCTCGATCGTCCCCTACAACGACAACATGAGCATCATGATCCTCTTCGCCTCCAACCAGGCCATTTACAGCGGCCGCGATACCGCCAGCGTGGACGGGCATGACCTGGCCACGCCGGAGCTCTCCTGCCCCGCCCAGAGCTCAATCGCCTATTTCCTGAGCGATGAAAACCTGAACGGGGTTTCCGACTACACCCAGAGCGCGCTTTCCGCCATGAATTTCCTGGCCGATCTTGATTATTACATCCCCGTTGTTCCCCGGAGCTCAGTCCGGTTCGAGGTGAACGGCAGTATCCTGAATATCCCCAACTGGAAATCGGATACGGAGGGCGTCAGTCTCGCGGTGTTTGATTATTAAAACCGGTGGAAGCCCGGCTGGGCTACCGCCTGCTCGAGGGCGGGGCCGACAACGCCGAGGGTTACACCTTCGCCTTGATTAATTACGCCGTCCTCGGCCTGACCGCGTCTTTCTGATCACGACTTAAAAACCCTGGAAACGGACGATCTCCTGAATCGGGCGCCGGGTGGTCCGGTATTTGTTCTGCGGGCTCTGGCCGTCGGCGTGGCCGAGCGCGATCCCGAAGACAATCGACAGGTTCTCGGGAATGCCCAGCTCCGCCCGGATGATCTCCGGGTAGGCCACCAGCATGACCGCCGGGGCCGAATCGAGCCCGTATTCCCGCGCCTCGAGCATGATGCTCTGGGCCAGGAGCCCGAGATCGAACATCGACCAGGGGGTGAGGGAGCGATCCAGGCAGAGGTAAATGACTGCCGGGGCCCGGACGAACCGGGCGTTTTGCTCAAAATTGGCCTTGAGGGCGGCCGGATCGTCGCCCTTTAGCCCTAATGTCTTCAGGCGCTCCTTCCGCAGTTCCTCGCTCCGCTTCTTCAGGGCCGGCGGCCATCTCTCCGGGACCGGGTTTTCCGGGGCCCGGGGCACGTCCTGATGAAAATTTTCCAGGAAGTCCTCCCGGATGTTTTCCAAAATCTTTCCCCCGGCGACGAAGATCTCCCAAGGCTGGGTATTGGCCCAGGAAGGCGCCCGGGTGGCCGCCTCCAGGATATCCAGGATCATTTTCTTTTTTACCGGCTCGGACTTGAAGGCCCGGCAGGTGAAGCGGGAGATGAGGGCGTCGGTGACATTCATGGGCTCGCTCCTTCGGTTCGGCTTCCCGGGTTAAGTCGTTTTCTTGATACTTCGACTGCGCTCAGTATCAACCCTGAGCGGATTTCTGGCTTTTAGCCGGTGAAGTCGAAGGGCCGAAGGTCCTGAGCGCAGTCGAAGGGTTGATTATCCGGGAAAGCGATTCCTTTTCCGCCCGGATCCAGATCTCGAAATCCCGGCCCTCCGGGCGGCCTTCGTTTTCCCAGATGTAATAAGCATGTTCCCTGACCGCGTCGGTAATCGAGACCAGCGTCCAGTGAAACCCGTTGGCGGCGGAAGCCGCGGCCCGGGCCTTTCTCCTCGTGGTTTCCCCCACCGGATCGGCCGGCTTAATGATTTCGTGAACCTTTTTTCTTTCGGTCATGATCCTTACCCCCTTCCTTGCCCCTCTCCTTCATCCTCTCCTCTCCGAGCCGTAGGCTCCTACGAGCCGGAGGCCACCAGGGGAGAGGAGAACCGGAAAATTCCATTTGGACAGGCAGGGCTTTCCTGCCCCGGAAAAAATCAGGACGAAGCAAGCGCGTCCTTGCCGATCAAAAACTATATCTGGAATTATGAATTTATTATAACATAAGGATTGATGACTGATAGCTTATTTTTTCACTTTTCGATATACCGGGTATAATTCAGGAAAGACTTTACCGGAGGGACAAATGAAGAATCTTCAGAAAAAAACGATTATTTTCCCGGCCCTGCTGGTCGCCGTCTCGCTTTTCGCGCTGTCCGGTTGTGGTTATGTATCGTACTTCCAGCGCGGGATGTGGCAGGAATTTCCCGGGATCTTCACGGCTCTGGAGCCGGCCGACCTGGATTTGTATCGCCGGCTTCTTCCGAAACAGTTCGAGATGCCCGCGCGTCCGGTGGTGGCCCTCTTCCTTACCGACTACGTGAAAGTGGTGCCTTTTCCCATGTCACCCTACCTGGAAGCCGCGGTGGCGCTGCGCTGCAAATTCAAAGGCGAGGAAGGCTGGCACGTCCTGACCATGCCGGTGACCAGGAAAGTCCCCATGTGGGGCGGGCATTATTACGGATTTCCCAAGTATATCGCGGACGAGATCACCCTGAAGCAGGCGGGAAGCAACTGGGCGGGAGTCGTGAAACACCGGGACGAGGTCAGGATTTCCCTCGAGTTCACCCCGGGCGGGGTCCGGGAGCTCAAGCCCTACGAGAAAGAGTTCCTGGAAGGCAAGACCTCCCATTTCGGGGACCCCATCTTCCAGCTGGTCCCCTACAATCAAGGTCCGACGGTGAAAAGGATGTTAATGAAAGAAGCGATCCCCGCCGAGTGGAAAGCCGAGCCGGGGATGGTAAAAATCTCCATCAGCCCCCGGGATCCCTGGTCGGGCTTGATTCCCCGGGATACCCTCGCCCCCGGCCTGTTCCAGGTATTCAAGGGCGGGAATATCCTGGTTGGCAAAAAGGTCGGCTGAATAGGATAGTTTCTAGTTTCGGGTTTCTAGTTTCGGGTTTCTAGTTTGGTAATTGAGATTTGGTAATTGGTTATTGCCTAGTCATTGGGAATTAGGGCCAGGTCTCGTCATCATTTCCCGCATCCATTTCTCCACCGCGGGAAGAACATCGTCCACGTAATCGATCAGGAGCAGGTGCGGGCGGTCCTTCGCCAGGTAAAAGTTCTTGGGCTCGGGCAGGCGCTGATAGATCTTCTGAACGTAATCCAGCGGGAAGATCAGGTCTTTTTCCCCGTGGAGAACCATGATCGGGGTCGGGATCTTTTCAATCGGGACGGGCAGGGGGGTATTGGCCAGGGAGGCCATGGCTTTCAGCGAGATGGATTTCAAGGCCAGGGGATCCTGGTCGATAAATTTCCGGGCATCCCCGAAAAATTTCGTCTTCTCCAGCGACAGGTCCAGATAAAGGGAAATCGGGATTGGGAAATCCGGCCGCAGCCGGGCCAAAGGTCCCAGCAGGGGTTTCACGACCCGGGATAGGGTGGGATTGCTGGTCAGCCGGACAGAATCCGGGTCGGCCAGGTCCGCGACGTTGTGGCAGACGGCCCCCCGCAGGCGGTGGTCTCCCGCCGCGGTGTAAAAAGCCACGATCCCTCCCTGGCTCGAGCCGGCCAGGAAGATGTCCCGGCCGTATTTTTCCCGGGTGTAATTTATGACCGCCCCGGTATCCCGCACCAGCTCCGGGATGGTGTAGCTCCCCCGTTTCCCCTCGGAAAGACCGTGCCCTCTCGGGTCAAAACCGATCACGCTGAAACCGCGTTTGCTTAACTTATACATGAACTCCGCGTAGGCCAGGGCATAGATTGAGGTCCCGGGCACGAAAACCACCGCGGGCGCGCCCGGGGGGCCCGGAAATATGGTCAGGTGCAATTTCAGGCCTTCGCTGACGACCGTATCGGTGAGGATTTCCTTTTTTACTTCCGGCTGGAGACCCGCTCTCCGCAAAAGGCCGTCAAAGTAGGGCTCCAATTCCTTCGCGGTGGGAAGGCCGGCGGAGGACCGGCAGGAGGAAACCCCTCCCGCGCCGAGCAGCAAAACCAATCCCAAAACGAACAGCGATCTTTTCCCTTTCATGATCTTTCCCCGGTTTTTATTTATTTGATAAGTTGTTATATCCTTGCATACGAAATGAATATTTTCAAAAGCATCTCCGGGATGATTTTTGTTCTGGGCATGCCCCTATTTTGCTTTTCCCTGCTCAGAAATTACCGGAAAAACAAAACGTACATACCGTTCATGGGCTGGATCTTGTTTGCCATCGGGTTTTTGATGATTTTTGTGGCCATATTTTCATATCTTCCAATGTTTATTTTCTTTCCCCAAAACAGATCGGCGGAATCCATCATTTATTTCCTGGTCTGGTTCGTGCCCTCGACGGTAATGGCCTACACGGGCTGGAGGACCCGGAATAAACCCCGGTCGGGAAATTAGAAAGATACCCGGGCCGGCCTTCGCAGAGGGCCACGGATTTATCCAATGATCTCAAAGAAGATTGCCGCGCCTGCGGCTCGCAATGACAGACCGATTGAAATAATTCTGGCGTCTCCGGATTAAAACCGGCCCAGGGCCTGGAGGAGCCGGGCGCGGGCCGCGGCCAGGTTGTAGTCGGCCTGGACCTTCTGGGCTTCCGCGTTGTTCAAGGCCACCTGCGCGTCACCCAGCTCGATCATGTTACCGACCCCCGTTTGATATCGGCCTTCGGCCAGCTCCAGACGTTTCCGGGCGTTGACCACGGCGTCAGCGGCGGCCTCGATCGCAGCTTTCGCGGCCCGGATCGCCAGGCGGGCCTGTTCCACCTCCAGCCGGACCTGCAGCCGTAGCGTCTCGAGCTGGGACTTGAGACTCAGAAGTTTGGCCCGGGCCTCGATCACCTGCGCCCGGGTGAGGCGTCCCTCGAAAAGCGGCCAGTCCAGGCTGACCCCGCCGCTCCAGTTCCGGGCCAGGTTGTCGAACTCGGCTCCCCCGGTGGTCACCCCAGTGGAGAGGTTCAATCTCGGCCAGTATCCGCCCTTGATCGATCCCAGGGTGAGCTCCTGGGCCCGGATCCCCTCGGAGAGAGCCGCGAATTCGGGCCGCGCGGCCAGCGCCTCCGCGAAGAGGGGGTCCGTCGCCTGGTCTTCCTTCTCCACCGGCGGCAGGGTTTCATCCGCCACCTCGTAATTAGTCGCCGCCTCGACGCCCATCGCCTGATTCAAGCGCGCCTTGGCGGTCTCGTAACTATTTTCGGCGTTGATCATCTGCAGGCGGGCGTTGGCCAGGTCGGAACGCACCTGGGCCAGGTCAATCTCCGGGCGGGAACCGATCTCCACGAACCCCTGGATCTGGGCCAGATGACGCTCCTGGTTGGAAAGCGTCTCCCGGGCCACCTGCGCCAGCGCCTTCGAAGCGCGGGCATCGAAGAAAATCGTGCGTACGTTCAGGGAAACCTGCAACCGGGTGGCGAGCTCGCTTTGCCTTTGCGCGCCGGCGCTCGCCCGGGCGGCGCCCCACTTATCGAGGGATTGGCCGAAATCGTAAATCAGCTGGCGGGCGGAAAGGCCGAAGCTCCAGTCATTGTAGGTATCCCAGGATTGCACCCCGCCGGTATTGGTCTGGGGGGTGAGACCGCCGACCCGCCCCGTAGAGTTGGCCGTGCCGCGCTGGTAACCCGCGCTTCCCTCCACCTGGGGCAGAAGCGGGGAGAACGCGGTTCCAACCCGGGCCTGGGCCGCGTCGCTCTCGGCCCCGGCCTGGACCAGCTGGGGCTGGTGCTCCCGCGCGATCCGCAGGGCGGTATCCAGATTCAACACCGGCGGCACCGTGGTCTCGGCCCGGGCGGAAAAAGCCGACAAAAGCAATGCCAAGACGGCCAAATACCGCATTTTCATTCGAACCTCAGGGCCTCGATCGGATCGAGCCGGGAAGCCTTGCGGGCCGGGTAGAGACCGAAGACGACCCCAACCAGGGCGCTGAAGATCACCGAGATCAGAATGATATCGATCCGGATCAGCATCGGCCACCCGAAGGCGGAGGCCAGGCGCTCCCCGGCGAAGACGCCGAGGCCCACCCCGAGCATTCCCCCCGCCACCGACAGGGTCAGGGCCTCGACCAGGAACTGGGCGAGGATGTGGCGGGGCTTGGCCCCCACCGCCATCCGGATGCCGATCTCCCGGGTCCGCTCGGTGACGCTGACCAGCATGATGTTCATGATCCCGATCCCGCCCACCAGAAGCGAGACCGCGGCGATGCTGGCGAGCAGAGTCGTCAGGGTGCTGACCCCGGCCTGCATCGCGCTCGCCAGCTCGGTCAGGTTCCGGATGGAAAAGTCGTTGTCCGCGTCCACCGAAAGGTGATGCCGGTCGCGGAGGAGGTCGGTGATCTGGGTCTGGGCCTTGGGGGTTTCCTCGGTGGAAACGGCGCTGACCATGATCATTCCCTGGATATATTTCTGCAGGCCCCCGCGGATCTTGGCCTGAAAGGTGGTCTGGGGGATGATGAGGGTGTCGTCATTGTCGTGGCCAATCTGGGACTGGCCCTTTTTCGCCAGGACCCCGAGGACCTGGAAGGGGACATTATTGATCCGGACCGACTGCCCGACCGGATCGGCGTAAGCGCCGAAAAGCTTGTCCACCACCGTCTGGCCCAGGACGGCCACCTTGTTGCCCCCCTCCACATCGGATTGGGTGAAGCCGGAGCCCCGGGCCAGGGGCCAGCTGCGCACCTCGAGATATTCCGGGGTGGTGCCGATCACCATCGTGGCCCAGTTCTGGTCCTCGCTCTGGACCTGGGTGCTGGTTCGCATCTCGGCGGCCGCGGTCCGGACCGCGGGGACCTCGGCCTGGATGGCCCTCAGGTCATCCCAGGTAAGCGTGGGCATCGAGCCGAAACCCCCGAAAGCGCCCCCGTGCGTGGTCGTGCCCGACATGACGATCAGCAGGTTGGAGCCCATGGAGGCGAAGGATTCCATCACCCGGGCCTTGGCCCCCTCGCCGATGGCCACCATCGCGATCACCGCCGCCACCCCGATGATCACCCCCAGGATGGTCAGGAATGACCTCATCTTGTTGCGGAGCAGGGCCCGGAGGGCCACGCGCAAGGTCTGCACCGGGTTCATACGATCACGGCCTCCGGGCTCGAGAGAGGAGCCCCGGTTTGGGCCCGGCGTGGATCCTGGCGCCGGTCGGCGATCACCCGGCCGTCGCGGAGGACCAGGATGCGGGAGGCGTAGCCGGCGATATCCTGTTCATGGGTCACGATCACGATGGTGATCCCGCTCCGCCCCAGGTCCTGAAGCAGGGCGATGATC
>JAPLJI010000033.1 GCA_026388655.1 Pseudomonadota bacterium | reverse complement strand
TTCCTTCTCCCCGGCGGACTCCGCCCCGGCGGTTTTGGGCCCTCTCGCCATCGCGACCTTGCCGGAGCGGCCGATCTCCTTGATCCCGAGGGGCTTCAGGAGGGCCAGGAAGGCCGCGATCTTTTCGTCATCGCCGGTCACTTCGATCACGAAGGAGGTGGGGGAGACGTCCACGATCTTGCCCCGGAAGATCTCCGCGATCCGCAGGATCTCGGCCCGGTTCTTCTCCTTGGCCTCGACCTTGATCAGGGCCATCTCCCGGTCGATGTAGGCGCTCCCGGTCAGGTCGATCACCTTGATTACCGGGATGAGCTTGTTCAAATGCTTGGTGATCTGCTCGATGATCTGGTCGTCGCCCCGGGTGACGATGGTCATCCGGGAGATGGTGGGGTCGAGGGTTTCGGCTACCGAGAGACTCTCGATGTTGTAGCCCCGGGCGGAAAACATCCCCGCCACCTTGGCCAGGACCCCGAACTGGTTTTCGACGAGAACGGAGATCGTATGTTTTCTCATGTTTTTATCCTTTCGAAAATCCCGGATGACCAATCAATGTCGAATGACTAATTTCTAATGACCAATCAAGTCCCAATGACCAAATTAACGAAATGAGGTTATCAAACATGTAATTAAGTTTAGTCATTAGACATTTTCTTTTTAGTCATTGATTAGAAATTGGTAATTAGGCATTAGGAATTTTCTTGCCTCTATGCTCCCTGCGTCCTGCCCTTTGCTACAACAGGATCATCTTATTGATCGCCTCCCCGGCCGGCACCATCGGGGAAACGTCCTCTTCCGGCTCCACGACGAAATCCATGATCACGGGACCCTTGGTCTTCAGGGCCTTGGCGATGACCGGCTCGACCTCCTCGGGTCGTTTAGCCCGGAGCCCGGTGGCCCCGTAGGCCTCGGCCAGCTTGACGAAATCGGGGGAGAAATCCATCCGGGAATGCGAGTAGCGCCCACCGTAGAACAGCTTCTGCCACTGGCGGACCATGCCCAGGAAGCCGTTGTTCAGGATCGCCACCTTGACCGGCAATTTGTGCTGGACCGCGGTGGCGAGTTCCTGGATGTTCATCTGGATCGAGCCGTCGCCGGCGATGTCGATCACGGTCTTGCCCGGGAAGGCGGCCTGGGCCCCGATCGCGGCGGGCAGGCCGAAGCCCATGGTGCCCAACCCGCCCGAGGTGATCAGCTGGCGGGGGTGGTTGAACTCGTAAAAAAGCGCGGTCCACATCTGGTTCTGCCCAACCTCGGTGGTGATGATCGCCTCGCCCTTGGTCGCCCGGCAGAGCGCCTCCACCACGGCCTGGGGCTTGATCATCTTCCCGGACCGGTAGGAAAGGGGCTTATCCTTTTTCCACTCCGCGATCCGCTGGAGCCACTTCTGCCGGGCCTTGGCCACCTCGGCCCGGGGCCGGGGGGCGTCCGCCAGAAGCTGCTGGAGAACATGCTTGGCGTCGCCGACGATCGGGAAGTGAACCTTGACGCTCTTGGAGATCGAGGTGGGGTCGATGTCGATGTGGACCTTCTTGGCCAGGGGGGCGAACTCGTTGACCTTGCCCGTTACCCGGTCGTCGAAGCGGGCCCCGATCCCGATCAGGAGGTCGCATTCGGTGACCGCCAGGTTGGCCCAGTAGGTGCCGTGCATCCCGAGCATCCCGAGGGAAAGCCGGTGGGAACCCGGGAATCCGCCTAGCCCCATCAGGGTCATGGTGACCGGGATGTTTTCCGCCTCGGCGAGCTTCCGGATCTCGGGCGCGGCGCCGGAGAGGATCACCCCCCCGCCGATGTAGAGCACCGGCCGCTCGGCGGTCGCGAGCATCTCGAGACAGCGCTTGATCTGCCTGGGATGGCCCTCGTAGGTCGGGCGGTAGCCCCGGAGCTCGACCTGCTTGGGGAAAATGTAATCAGTGGACTGGGCCTGGATGTCCTTGGGGATATCGATCAGCACCGGTCCGGGCCGGCCGGTCCGGACCAGGTAAAAGGCCTCCCGGATGATGCGGGCCAGGTCCTTCACGTCCTTGACCAGGTAGTTGTTCTTGGTGCAGGGGCGGGTGATCCCCACGATGTCCGCCTCCTGGAAGGCGTCGTTCCCGATCAGGGGGGTGTTGACCTGGCCGGTGAAAACCACCAGGGGCGAGCTGTCCATCGCGGCGGTGGCGATGCCGGTCACGGTGTTGGTGGCGCCGGGGCCGCTGGTGACCACGACCACGCCGGGCTTTCCGCTGGCCCGGGCATAGCCGTCGGCGGCGTGGGCATAGCCGTCGGCGGCGTGGACGGCGCCCTGCTCGTGGCGCACCAGGATGTGGTTGAGGGAGGAATGGTAAATGGCGTCGTAAATGGTGAGGACCGCCCCGCCGGGATAACCGAAGATGGTGTCCACCCCTTCTTTAACTAGGCAATCGATAAAAATCTGCGCGCCGGTTTTTTTCATGAGAAATGTCCCCCGTAAATAGATATTAAATACCTAATTCCCTTGGGGAATCAAGTATAAAGCGAACAAGGTGTCCAGCAGCCTTCTTTTCCTATCAACCGGTTACCTACTCCTTGCTATTTATCCTGAGCCGCGAGAAGGACTTTCTCCTCGCAAGCTAAAGCTTGCGGCTACCAGCCATAGATTTGCCGGGCGGGACGCCCGGCCTCCAGCCGGTCTGTTGGTCTGCTGGTCTTGTTACCTGCTACCTTTTTTGGTCCGGCGGATGGAGAATCGCCCCGGTTGAAGCCGAGGTCACCAGCGCGGAATAGCGGGCGAGCCAGCCCCGCTGGAACCGAAGCGGGGGGGCCTGCCATTTTTTCCTTCTTTCCGCCAGGACCTTCGGGTCAACCTTGAGCTCGAGCCGGCGCTTGGGGATGTCGATCTCGATCCGGTCGCCGGGCTGGACCAGGGCGATCGGCCCGCCCGCCTGGGCCTCGGGCGAGACGTGCCCCAGGCAGGGGCCGCGGGTCCCGCCGGAAAAGCGGCCGTCGGTGATCAGGGCGACCGAGTCGGAAAGCCCCATCCCCACGATCGCGGAGGTGGGCTCGAGCATCTCCCGCATCCCGGGGCCGCCCTTCGGGCCCTCGTAGCGGATGACCAACACGTCCCCGGGCTTGATCCGCTTGGCCTTGATCGCGAGACTGGCTTCCTCCTCGGAATTGAAGACCCGGGCCTTCCCGGTGAAGCGCATCATTTTATTGGAGACGGAGGCCTTCTTGACCACCGCCCCCTCCGGGGCCAGGTTGCCCCGGAGAATCGCGATCCCGCCGTCGGGCCGGTAGGCCTTGTTCAGGGGGCGGACCACCTCATCCTCGTAGGGACAGAATTTACGGGCGATCTCCTTCACCCGGAGCCCCGAAACGGTGGGGTTATCCTCGATCTTGTCTTTCAAACGGTGGAGGAGGGCCGGCACCCCGCCGGCCGCGTCGAGGTCTTCGAGGAAGTGCTCGCCCGCCGGCCGGATGAAGACGATCTGGGGGATTTTCCGGGAGATCTCGTCGAATTTTTCCAGGGGGAGCCGGACCAGGGCCTCGGAGGCGATGGCCAGGAGGTGGAGGATCGTGTTGGTCGATCCCCCCATGGCCATGTCCACCCGGATGGCGTTGTGGAAGGCCGCCGGGGTCATGATCTTCCGCGCGGAAACACCATCCCGGATCAGGCGGACGATCTCAACCCCGCTCCGGTAGGCGATCCGGCGCTTCCGGGCGCTCGCGGCCAGGGCGGTCCCAGAGCCCGGGAGGCTCATCCCTAAAACCTCGGTCAGGATGGACATCGAGTTCGCGGTGTAAAGCCCCTGGCAGGCGCCGGGTCCCGGGCAGGCCTCGAGCTCGAGGGCGTGGACCTCTTTCTCGGTCATGGTTCCCCCCCAGCAACGGCCCACGGCCTCGAAGGTGTCGCGGACCATTTCGAGGCGGCGCATCTCCAGGCGCCCGGAGATCATCGGGCCGGCGGTGATGACGATGGCCGGGATGTCCAGGCGGGCGGCGGCCATCAGCATCCCCGGGGTGATCTTATCGCAGTTGGTCAGGAGGACCAGGCCGTCCAGGGCGTGGGCCTCGGCCATGGATTCGACCGAGTCGGCGATCAGCTCGCGGGAGGGCAGGGAAAAATGCATCCCCCGGTGGCCCATGGCGATCCCGTCGCAGATGGCGGGGAGGCCGAAGACGAAGGGCACCCCGCCGCCGCCGGCGATCCCGCGCTCAATGAAACGCTCGAGCTCGCGCATCCCGATGTGCCCGGGCACCAGGTCGCTGAAAGAACTCGCGATCCCGACCAGGGGCTCGCCCAATTGGGACGGGTCCATCCCGGTGGCGTGAAGCAGGGCCCGATGCGGGGCCCGGTCGATCCCCTCCGTGATCCGCTTGCTGATTCTCTTCATCTCTCCTCCCGCGGGTTTTTATCGTTAAATTGAGAAACCCTTATTAATAATGAAGAATATTATATATATATAAGGACATTTTCAAATTTCCCCGCATTAACCCAGAAAAAACCAGTTTATATTTCCAAATCCTAGGTAGTTGCCCGATTTATCGGGCGCCTTTAAAAAACGCCGATCCTACCCAGTATTTCAGAAACAATTTAACAGTGATTATTTTTTCGTAGGGGAGTCCTTCTCCGGGCTCCCTCTCCGGGCGGCCGTTGCCTGCCCGAGCCGGGCAAAACCGGCCAGGGAAGGCCGCCCCTATTGTTCTGAACTCGAAACTATAAACTCGAAACTTGAAACTTACTTTTGCCGTCATTCTGAGCCCCTTAGTTTACCGTTAGTTTACCAGAGGCGAAGAATCTCGCAGTTTGAGCAAATTTTCACTTGATAAAGGTTTTTAAAGAATTAAAATGGGTAATCCAGTCAAAAAACCAGGAGGAGAAGATGAGGCCAAGATTCGTAATGCTTTTGTTCTTCATAATGGTAATCATGGTAGTTTCCTGCTCCGCTCCCAACCGCGCGGTCCGGAAAGATGAACCGGTATCCAAATCCCAAACCCCATCCTGGTTTAGCAAGACCATCATCCCTCAGGGTGAATTCATCTTCTCGGTGGGTCATTCCCAGCCCCGGGAAACCGAGCAGGAGGCCAAGGATAACGCTTTGGCCAAGGCCACGGAGGAGTTCGTCCGGTACTGCAAGGTGGATGTCCAGTCCTTCGACCGGAGCATCGAGGTTTATTCCAAGGAACAGGGCAAGGAGTTTTCCAAGTCCAGTTTCGAGGCCCAGGGGGTGATCCGGGCCCGGGCCTTCGTCAGCCGGGCTCTCCCGGAGGACTGGTATGTCCGCAAGGAGAAGGGGAAATTCCTGGCCTCCGTGCTTTTGAAGGTCCCCAAGGAGGAGTTCGACCGGATCGTCAACGAGAAGAATATCAAGCTCTCCCTGGACGTGCTCTTTTATTACGAAGGCGAGGATGGGAGGATGCAGATTCTGAACGAGGGGGATGTGCTCAAGTCCGGGGATGGTTACGCCATTTATGTGAAACCAAGCGACAGTTGTTACTTATATGTATACCAGGTGGACGCACTGGGGAAGTCTTTTAGACTGTTTCCCAATCAGGATTTTGAAACGGTCCTGAACCCGCTTCCCCCGGCCGGGGACCTCTGGATCCCGAACGCTACCAAGTTGTTTACACTCGATGAGACAACGGGCAAGGAATATTTCTACATCTTCGCCTCGCCGGACAAGATGCCCGACTTCGAGGGGCAGGCGGCCGTCGAGCTGACCAAGAAGGATATTGACAACGTGGTCGGGATTAAAAAGATGGGCGTGGCCGGGGTTAAGCAGAAAAGCGATACCGGTACCGTGGTCCCGCCCAAAAAGAACCAGGCTGTGGCGGAGGTAAAAAGAAAGTTGCAGGCCGAAGGGGCCTTTGTTTACGAAACCTGGTTCTGGCATAAATAAAATGGATGCAGGAAGGAAGTCATTCCCGTGTAAACGGGAATCCAGGTATTTAAATTCCCCTCCCTTGAGGGGAGGGGACAGAGGGGAGGGTGAAAAAATTCTTCTCCCTGTTCAGGGAGGGGAGAGGGGAGATTTTCATTGGAAGGCGATGAGATCGAAAATCCATCCCTGAATGTGTAGACAAAAGGTTTTATCGAGGTATTGATATCCTGAGTTTGGTTTCATATACTAAAATCACAATAACCAAGAATAGGAAGCGGAGAATTATTTTTGGATATTATTAATGCGATCAGGGTAAAATTTGCAAAACGAGAATATGAATTTACCATCCCTCACTTTTTTGAGTAAATGGCCGATGAGGATCTTGTTTTCGCAGATATCGAAACAGCCGTCCGCAATGGGCGAATTAATCGTAAGTTCACCCGGGACCCCAGGGGAACACGTTATGAGATTGTTGGTCCTGCGACCGACGGGAGAGAAATTGCAATTATTTGCAGAATTAAAAGTACCGGGAAAATCCTGTTAATAACGACTTATACCTCGGAGGGAAAAAAATGAAAGCAAAAAAAAGGTACAACTATGGGGAATGCGAAATTTGCAATGCCGCCTTGGAAGAAAAATTTATCAAGCAGGATTTCTGGATTCGGGACGAGCTGGTTGTGGTGGAAGGTGTTCCGGCAGGGGTATGTCCTCGGTGTGGTGAAAAAGTTGTTAAATCTGATGTGGGGCGATGGATCATGAAGTTAATAGAAAATTCCGAACGGATTGCGAGCGCACCCAAAATTGCCGTTCCGACTATTAAGTATGAAGCGGAAGAAGCAAGAATTTGAATAATTCCTCAAATTAATACTTCGACGGCGTACAAATTCCGCCCTCCAAATTGTGATATATTAAAAACAATAATTTCCCACGCCCCCAAATAAATTACTGGGAAAGAGCAAGATTTTAATTCCGTGGCCGGGGTTAAGCAGAAACGTGACCCGGACGCCGTGGTCCCGCCAAAAAAGAACCAGGCCGTGGCGGAAGTAAAAAGAAAGTTACAGGCCGAAGGGGCTTTTGTATACGAAACGTGGTTCTGGCATAAATAATATAAACAACGCGGATTGACGCTGATTACATGCGAATAAGACGTTAAAGTAGAACCGGATAGGCGCGGATTGCACGCCGATAAGATGCTAATTTTGGCCAACTTGACCATTATGACCATCTTGACTATAATGACCATTAAAGGAGAAAAAACATGAGCGATCAGGTGATAAATATCGCGGAGGCGAAAAAGAATTTTTCTAATCTCATTGGAAGAGTGGCCTACGGCCAGGAAACTTTTACCATTGCCCGTCGAGGAAGGCCGGTAGCCAAAATTATTCCGTTGGCATCAGACCAAACCCCTCGGCACCTGGTTGATGCGGTCGGCAAGATCGTCGCCCCTCCGGATTTTCACCGGGCGATGAAAAAAATCGTGGCGGGTCGGAGAAAAGCCAAGCCGCGTTTTCTGATTGGCAAAAAATAGGTCAAAGAGATGTATCTTTTAGATACTGACATCATATCCAATCTGGTTAAACCCCGGCCATCGGAAAAACTGATCGCGCGGTTAAGAGAAATCGAGAGCCGGGAACTTGGTATTTCCGTGGTCACTTTAATGGAACTTTATCTGGGAGAACAGCTCGCGGGCCGGCCGGAGTTAATTCGAAAATTCATCGAGGATCTGGTTCTTCCCACGGTGACTGTTGTTGATTTTGATCGGGAACAGGCTCAGACCGCGGCCGGAATTCAAGCCAATCTTCGCCGAATCGGGAAACCGCTCGATTGGTTGGATATTATGATCGCTGCCTGCGCTTTAAAAACCGGAAGAATTCTGGTCACCGGTAATCTTGGCCATTATCAAAGAATATCCGGTCTCAAAATTGAAAATTGGTTGAGCGTCTGAAATATAGACAAAACAAGCCAGATAGACTTACCCCGTTTATCCCGAATGCACACGAGGGAAAGGTTTCATCTGAGGGACCAGATAGACGAGACGGACCAGATAGACCAGATAGACCAATTTGAAGGCGCCTTCGTCTACGAAACCTGGTTCTGGCATAAATGATTGATTTCGTATGGCATTTGTTTTCCCCTCTTTGTTAAAAGAGGGAAAAGTCTCCGACCCGTAGGGTCCTACCCTCCGGCCTGTAAGCCATCCCCTACGGGCTGGAAGCGGACCCGGAGGGGGGGATTTGCATTAAAAGGATTTATCGGGCGGCCGTTATGGCCGCCTTACTTTTTATTGAATTTTCGCAACCTGAAGGTTGCGGCTACCGAGAGGAAGTAACAGAAAAATGAAGGTTGCGGCTACAGAGAAGAAGTAACAGGGAAATTGTGGCTTTTGGAATTAAAAGGAAGTAGGGGCGGCTTTCTACAGCCGCCCGAAGAAGGGAGCCAGTCCCTCGAATTAACTCGGGATAAATAGAATGGTTTATCCTGAAGGGACTCATCCTGAAGGGCTCCCCTACATTTTCTCTTTGCGCTGGGCGTTACGGCCCGGGGGAGCGGACCTCGGTCCCGCGGCGCTTGAGATGCTCGAGCTTGTTCAGGGCGTTGATGTAGGCCCGGGCGCTGGCGACAAGAATATCGGTATGGGCGCCCTGGCCGATGGCGATCTGACCCTCATCGGAGAGGCGGACGGTCACCTCGCCCTGGGCGTCGGCCCCGCCGGTAATGGCGTTGATGTCGAAGCGGAGGAGCTTGGCCCTGGTGCCGGTGATCTCGGCGATGGTCCGGTAGATCGCGTCCACCGGGCCGTCCCCGGTCGAGGCCCCCCGGAGGATCTTTCCCTCAAACTCGATCTGGACGGTGGCGGTGGGGATCATCTCGCTCCCGGTGGCGATGTTCATGGAGATCAGGTGGTAGCGGTCGGGAGCCCGGAAGATCTCGTCGGCCACGATCGCCTCAATGTCCTCGTCGAAAACCTCTTTCTTCTTGTCCGCCACCGCCTTGAAGCGCTTGAAGGACTTGTCCAGGGCGGCGTCATCCAGCTCGTAGCCGAGGGCCTTCACCCGGTCCCGGAAGGCGGCCCGCCCGGAGTGCTTCCCGAGCACGATCAGGTTGGAGGCCAAGCCGATGGTCTCGGGCTTCATGATCTCGTAGGTGAGGGCGTTCTTTAAAACCCCGTCCACGTGGATCCCGGCCTCGTGGGCGAAGGCGTTGGCCCCGACCACGGCCTTGTTGGGCTGGACCACGATCCCGGTGATCTTGGAAAGCATCCGGCTCGCGGGATAGATCTGCTCGGTCACGATCCGGGTCGCGAGCCCGTAGAACTCCTTGCGGGTCTTGAGGGCCATCACCACTTCTTCCAGGGCGGTGTTGCCGGCCCGCTCGCCGATCCCGTTGATCGTGCATTCCACCTGCCGGGCCCCCTCGCGGAGGGCGGCCAGGGTGTTGGCCACCGCCATCCCCAGGTCGTCGTGGCAGTGGACGCTCAGGATCACGGGATGCTTTTTCACGACTTCCTCGCGGACCAGGCGGATCAGGCGGGCGTATTCCTCCGGGGTGGTGTACCCCACGGTGTCGGGGATGTTGAGCGTGCTCGCCCCGTTCTCGAGCGCGACCCGGCAGACCTGGACCAGGAAATCGGGGTCGCTCCGGGTGGCGTCCTCGGCGGAGAATTCCACGTTTTCCAGGTGGCGGCGGGCGTGGGCCACCGCCCGGGCCACGTCCCGGAGCACCTCGGCCCGGGTCTTCCGGAGCTTGTGCTCGAGGTGGATGTCCGAGGTGGCGATGAAAATGTGGATCCGGGGGGCTTCCGCCTCGCGGACGGCCTCCCAGCAGCGGTCGATATCGGGGAGGTCGGTCCGGGCCAGGCCGGCGATCTCCACGCCCTTGATCTCCCGGGCGATCCGCCGGACCGATTCGAAGTCGCCCTCCGAGGACATGGGAAAGCCGGCCTCGATTATGTCCACCTGGAGGCGTTCCAGCTGCTTGGCGACCCGGATTTTTTCCTCCGGGTTCATGCTCGCCCCGGGGGACTGTTCGCCGTCCCGGAGGGTGGTGTCGAAAATTTTGACGAGTTCGGCCATTCTGTTTTTTGTCTTTTTAGAAATTCGTCATTAGAAATTAGGCATTTGCGGCTTAATGTTTACGGATTGCCTTCCCCCGGGCCGGTGGGCGATTCCTGAAGCGCGGGCTCCTCGGCGGGCACTTTCCGCACCCGGTTGAGGACCCACTCCGCCGGGCCGGACAGGGCGTAAACGATGAACCCGACGAAAAATATCATCTCCGGGTGGGTGACGATCAGGGTGAAGATCAGGATGGCGAGGAACATGATCGCGAAGGGCTTCCGGGACCGGAGGTTCAGGTCCTTGTGGCTCCGGTATTTCAGGGGGGAGACCATCAGGAGCGAAAGGATGTAGAAGGTGAAGAGGAAGGAATACGGGTAAGTACCCGGGGCGAGATCAAACTCGTAAAAGAAAAGCACGATGGCGGCCACCGTAGCGCCGGCGGAGGTGGAAGCCAGGCCGACATAATCGCCCTTCTGGGTATCCGTCGCGCTGGAGATGATGTTGAAGCGGGCGAGCCGGAGGGCGGCGCAGGCGGTGAAAAGGAAGGCCGCGGACCAGCCCAGCCGGTCGAGGGGCTGGAGGGCCCAGAGGTACATCAGGATCGCGGGGGCGGCTCCGAAGGAGAGCAGGTCGGAGAGGGAATCGTATTCCCTTCCGAACTGGCTCTGGGAGCGGGTGAGCCGGGCGACCAGGCCGTCGAACATGTCGAAGAGGACGGCGCCCATGATGAACCAGGCGGCCTTCAGGAACTGGCCGTGGATCGAAAGCATGATCGAGTAAAACCCGCAGAAGAGGCTGGCGGTGGTCACCAGGTTGGGGGCGATGGGAATCCCCCGGATTCTTTCCCGGAGTTTTTTCTTCCTTTTCATTCTGATCGTCGGCATTACCATTCTCCTAAAATGGTTTCCCCGCCCCGGACCAGATCGCCCGGCCGAACCAGGATCCGGACCGGATCGGGCAGGAAAACTTCCACCCGGGAACCGAAACGGATCAGCCCGATCCGCTGTCCCTGCCTAAGATTATCGCCCACCTGGGGATGACAGACAATCCGTCGGGCCACCGCCCCCACGATTTGCTTCATCAGCAACCCCTGGCCGTTTTCCATCCGGAGGGCGAGGAAGACCTGCACATTTTCACCGGCCGCTTCCGGCCGGGAAGCGACTAGGTGGGCCCGGCCGGCTTCTTTCCGCCCGGAGACCTGGCCGCGGACCGGGGACCGGTTGATATGCACGTTCAGGGGGGACATGAAGATCACCACCCAGTTCACCTCGGCCTTTAAAAACTCCTCTTCCCGGATCCGGCCGACCTGGATGATCTTTCCGTCGGCGGGGGAAACGATGATCCCCGGCCCGGTTTTTAAACACCGGCGCGGGTCGCGGAAAAAATAGAGCGAGAAAAGGGTGAAAAGCAGGAAAACGCCCGCGAAACCGTAAAGCTTGAAAACGAGGCCTAAGATCATCCCGACCAGCCCGATCCCGATCAGAAAAAATCCCTCCGGGGCGAAGGGGAAGTGAAACCCTTCCCGGGTTTCCACCACGGCTTTCGTCTGTTCCGAACAGGTTTTATCCATAATAGTTATAAAGGTGATTATAGGGTTATAGGCTTTGGGTCATAGGTTATGGGTACTGCCCATCAGCCTCCCCTTCGTCCCCTCCCCTCAAGGGAGGGGATAATTTATATTGGCAATTTGATTTATTTCTGACCATTCCCCGGTCTACTTCTTCTCCTTCTTCGCTCCCGCCGGGGCGGATTTCAGCCAGGGCATCAGTTTCCGGAGGTCGGCCCCGACCTTTTCCGCGAGGTGGGCTTCACCTTCCCGGGAGAGGGCGTTGAAGACCGGCCGGCCGGCCTGGTTCTCAAGGATCCATTCCCGGGCGAACTCGCCGTTCTGGATCTCGGCCAGGATTCTCCGCATCTCCTCCCGGACGGACTCGCTGATAATCCGGGAGCCGCGGGTCAGGTCGCCGTAGCGGGCGGTGTTGCTGATCGAATCGCGCATCCGGGCGATGCCCCCGGCATAAACGAGGTCGATGATGAGCTTCATCTCGTGGATGCACTCGAAGTAAGCCATCTCCGGGGAGTACCCGGCCTCGACCAGGGTCTCGAAGCCGGCCAGCATCAGCTGGGTGAGCCCGCCGCAGAGGACGGCCTGTTCGCCGAAGAGGTCGGTCTCGGTCTCCTCCCGGAAGGTGGTCTCCAGGACCCCGGCCCGGGTCGAACCGATCCCCCGGGCGTAGGCCAGGGCCGTCTGCTTGGCTTTCCGGGAGGGGTTCTGCTGGATGGCGATCAGGGCCGGCACCCCGCGCCCCTCGACGTATTCGTGCCGGAGGAGATGGCCGGGCCCCTTGGGGGCGACCATGATCACGTCCACCTCCGGCGGGGGCGCAATCTGGCCGAAGTGAATGTTAAAGCCATGGGAAAAAAGCAGGGCCTTGCCTTTTTTCAGTTCCGGGCGGATCTCCTCCCGGTAGACCCGGGGCTGAAGCTCGTCGGAGACGAGGATGGCGATCAGGTTCGACTCCCGGCTGACCTCGCGGGCCGTCCGGGGCTTGAACCCGTGCTCGACGGCGAGCTTGTAGTTCCGGGTGCCCTCGATCTCGGCGATCTGGACGTTCACGCCGCTGTCCCGCAGGTTCTGGGCCTGGGCGTGGCCCTGGCTCCCGTAACCGACGATCCCGACTTTCTTTCCCTGGAAAATCTTCAGATTGGCGTCCTTATCGTGGTATACCTTCACCTTCTCCTCCTTCCTTTATTTTAATTGACGAATGACGATTGTCCCTCGCAAGACCTCGGGATAAATAGATTGACGAGTGAAAATCATTCTTGTCCAAATTAAGCATGACCAGGACAAAATCGATATTGCTTCTTTATCCCTATATCATTTGTCTTGTCGGGACTCCTCGCAATGACCGGAGAAAATGTCATTTTACTTTGAAATCGAAATTGCCTTTCCGTACCTGATCCCCTTTGTTTTCTCTTGATCTTTTTCTCGCCACCTAACCACCCTTCAAGTTCGCTCAGGGCAGGCAAATCCTAATTTTAAACTTCCAATCGTCAATCGTTATTCGTAAATCGTCAATTCTTTCTAACCACCTTCCTTCTCCCCGGCGGACTCCGCCCCGGCGGTTTTGGGCCCTCTCGCCATCGCGACCTTGCCGGAGCGGCCGATCTCCTTGATCCCGAGGGGCTTCAGGAGGGCCAGGAAGGCCGCGATCTTTTCGTCATCGCCGGTCAC
>JAPLJI010000098.1 GCA_026388655.1 Pseudomonadota bacterium | reverse complement strand
CGGCTGATGGATCTTCCCCGCAAATACCCGGAAGCCATGTCCCAGCCGTTAGCCCCTTCGTTTTCCCCGGCCCGGAAAATTCGCCGGACCGAAGGCAGGGTCCAGGCCACCGATTCGAAGTTTATGCAGGTGGCCAATTCCGCCGGCCTGTGCCTCTTCGGCCTGACCCTGGGCGGACTTCCGGTCCGGGAGTGGATCCAGGCCGCCACTGGCTGGAATATATCCGACCGGGAAATTCTGACCATCGGGGAGAGGATTCTGACCCTGAGGAGAATGTTCAATTGCCGGGAAGGACTCCGGATCGAGGATATCCGCTTGCCCAAACGGGTTTTGGGACAAACCCCATTCCGGAAAGGCCCCCTGGCCAATCTCTCCCTGGATCCGGATTCCCGGGTGAAGGCCTACTGCGAGGAACTCGGCTGGGACCCGGTCACCGGAGAGCCTTCGGCGGAGAAGGTGAAAGAGCTGGGCCTGGGATGGGCAATCTCTTAGTCCTAAGTCCTCAGTCCGCAGTCCTACGTTGGGAAAATTTAAATAATCATGATTTTTAAGCCCGATGCAAAATACCCTTCCTGTCATTCTGAGCCGGAGGCGAAGAATCTCTCTTCCGTCGGAGAAATCCGAAAACCAGATCCTTCGCTTGTGCTCAGGATGACATGACAAAGGTTTTGCGAAGGTCTCTTTATATAATTTGACTTCGGACATAGGACTTCGGATTGAAACAAATTCACTAACTTTCATATTTAATGATTGTAACTACTTAGGTTCACCGTTCAGGGTTCACGGTTCAGGGTTAAAGACGGAAGATGCCGAAAGTGCCGAATTTATCGAACCCGTTTTTATATTTTCTGAAGTTCCTAAACCTTGAACCTTGAACCTAACAACCTGAGTATTTACTAATGATCATCGCCCAGATAATTAATTCCCGCGTTCCCCCGTTCGGGTATGGCGGGACGGGAAGACTGGTTACCTGGCTGTCCCGGGCGCTGATCAGGCTGGGTCACCGGGTGGTTTTACTGGCGGCGCCGGGGAGCCGGCTGGCCGGGGCCGAGCTGGTGGAAGTCCCGCCCCGGGTTAAATCCCCGGATGAAATCCTCAAACTGGTCCCCCCGGAGGTTGATCTCCTGCATTTCTTTTTCCCGCCGGGGAAAGAACCCTCCCGGCCTTATCTGATCACGATTTGCGGCAATATGAGCCCCGGGGAAAAGGTCAGCCCGAACACGGTTTTTTTAACCCGGGATCACGCCCTCCGTCACGGCTCCCGGCACTTCGTGGGGTGCGGGCTGGACCTGGATGATTATGAATTCCGCCGGGAAAAAGATGATTATTTCCTGTTTATCTCGAAATTTCTTTTTCGAAAAGGCCTGGACACGGCCCTCGGCCTGGCCCGGGATCTGGATCTGAACCTGGTGGCGGCGGGGGGGTGGCGTCCTTCCTTCCGGAAGAAGACCAGGTTCGCCGGCGATGTGGGGGGGGAGGAAAAACGGAGACTTCTATCCAGGGCCCGGGCCTTGCTTTTCACGATTCGCTGGCCCGAGCCTTTCGGCCTGGTTTCCATTGAAGCCCTGGCGAGCGGAACGCCGGTGATCGCCGCCCGGGTGGGATCGTTGCCGGAGATAATCACCCCGGAAACTGGGTTTTTATGCGATACCTATGACGACTTTGTCCGGGCGATCGGCCGGGTGGATGAAATCAACCCGGAGGATTGCCGGAAAAGGGTTTCCCGGCTATTTACTTCCGAAATAATGGCAAAAAATTACCTGAGGTATTACGAGCGGATTCTTAATAACGGGAATTTGGGAGAAGATCCGATAAATTCAATGACCAATAACTAATTTCTAATGACCAATCAAATCCCAATGACTAATCACCAATGACTGAACAAAATAATATTTGTAAATTGGAAATTATGAACTTTTAATTTCCCATGGTATTGCCACGGGGTTACCTTATTCCCGTCATTCCGCACTTGATGCGGAATCCAGTATTTTTTATTCGCCTGGATTCCCGCTGGAGTTTATCCGCACTCTGATGCGGGACGGGAATGACAACCCAGAGCCTAAGAATCGTTTTGAGAAAGATACCCACGGTCTTGCCGCGGGGAGCTTCATTTACTAATTAATTATTAGATCTTTTATCCCGAAAAATGCAGTTAGTATTTTCGAATATTATGTAGTTGCCCGATTTATTTATCCCGATTTTAGAGGGACTTGTCCCGACTTCAGAGGGATTTATCCCGATACGGGAGGGATCGGGCTCTTTTAAAAAACGCCGATCCCCTCAGCGAAGGGACAAGTGAATCGGCACACTACAAAAAAATCCGCTCGCGAAAGACGGGAGTACGAATCCAACTGCATTTTTCGGGTTTATTAGAGGTATTGATTAGACATTCGTTATTCGTCATTAGAAATTAGAAATATTATTTGATCAGGATGTAATTCTTATACTCCCCGATCCGGTATCCCCCCAGAAATTTGTTTTCCAGGTAGGTTAAAGCCCGGTTCCAGAGGCGGTTATGTTCGTGTTTGACCGCCGGGTTGAGGGGCACGCTCCAGTTCTTCCCGGCGATGCGCCCGGCCATCACCCGGGGATGGGTGCCGGTGAAGAGGGCCAGGTTCTGCAGGCTCCCGTATTCGAACCGGGCCTCCCGGTCGGGATGGTGCTTTTTTATCCAGTCGGGACCGTGGTGGACCGAGTCCAGGGCGATCTGTTTCTTCTTCATCGTATGGGGATTCCGCACCCAGCCGTAGTGGTAAACCGCGGCGCCGGAATGGACCACCTTCAGTTTCCGGCCCTCCCGGCGGAAGCCCTGGGCGCTTTTCCAGGAGGAAATCCCGATCCCGTTGCGGATTACCCGGACCTCCCGGCGGTACCAGTGGCGGGCCTTTTGCCGGGTCTCGTAGCTTCCCCAGAAATGGATGTAATCGAAGAGCAGTCCCTCGACCTCCGGACGGTTGAGGTTTTTTTCCATGGACTCCTTGACGATCGGCAGGAATTTTTCGTGGACGACTTCGTCGGCCTGGAGGTAGAAACACCAGTCGCCCCGGCAGCGGGAGAGGGCCAGGTTGGTTTGCTCGGCGTTGATGGCGCCGTGCACGAAGAGCCGGGGATCCCAGATCGATTCGATGATATTTACTTTGGGGTCGCCGATGGCGCGGATCGCCTCGGTGGTCCCGTCCCGCGAATCGCCGGCGGCCACCCAGAACTCGTCCACCAGGGGGAGGATGGAGGTAATCGCCTCCACGATGGGGTAGTCGAGCTCGAGGGCGTTTTTAACGAAGGTGAATCCGCTGATTTTCATTTATTGTTTTGTTTAGTAGTGGTCGTTTATCATGTAAGGAAGTTTGCTCGACTTGATTGCCGACCAAGGTCGGCCACTACGTTTTATCTCGAAAAATGCTGTTGGTATTCGCAAACAATCCTGTAGTTGCCCGATTTATCGGGCGCTTTTTAAAAAACCGCCGATGAATCGGCATACTACAAAAAGATCAGGTCGTGAAAGACGATGAGACGGGTTCAAATGCTTTTTTCGGTTTTATTGATGCCGGGCAAGCCCGGCCACAACAATATGACCGGCCGAGGCCGGCCACGATAATGTCAATGGATTTTCACCGCCTCCGGACCGATGGCCACCATGACCGTTGATCCCAGGTTGATCCGGAGCTCCGCAAACCTTTCACGGGAAATAAAAACGACCACCTCGATTTCACCGGAAATCGTCAGCCGGATCCTTCCCTTTTCCAGGATCGCTTTGGTAACCGTCCCGGGCAGGTACCCGGTCGGGCCTCCGGGTTCCGGGGAGGGAACGATTTCCAATTCGTTCGGGTTCAGGGAGATCTGGACCTTCCCTTCCCGCTCGGCCGGAATGGGGATTTCCACCGAGGGCGAGAGCCGGAGGAATTTTTCACCGTTCCGGGTTTCCACCCGGGCGGTGAGGAAATTTTCCGGGGTCGGTCCGGCGCATTTTCCCTCCAGGAGGAAGAGGATCTCATCCGCCAGGCGGTGGGCCTGGGGCGGGGTGTGGGTGGCGATGATCACGGTCCGGCCGTAATCGGTTTTCTGCTTCAGGATCAGCTCCTCAACCTGGTCGGTGTGGGCGCGGTCGACGTTAGCGGTCGGCTCGTCCAGGAGGAGAACCTCGGTGCCGAGGGCCAGGGCCCGGGTGATGGCAACCCTCTGGTATTCCCCGCCGGAAAGCTCCCGGGAGGAGCGGTGCATCAGGTGCCCGAGCTCGGCGAGCTGGAGATATTCCTGGACCCGGGACTGGATCTCCTCCTTCTTCCATCCGCGCAGCCTGAGCCCATAGGCGATGTTGTGGTAAACCGAGCCGGAAAAAAGGAAGGGCGATTGATGCAGAAGGGTCATCCTCCGGCGGATTCCGGAATCTTCATCCGCTCCGGCCGCTTCCCTGCCATCGTAGAGGATTTTGCCCCGGGAAGGGGAGAGCAGGAGGTTGATGGTTTTGAGCAGGGTGGTCTTGCCCGAGCCGTTGGGGCCGACGATGGCGTAGATCCTGCCTTCGCCGAAACTCAGTTCCGGGATGGAGAGAATGACCCCGCGGTGGTATTGGACTTCCAGATCGCGAATCTCAATCTTCATCGTTTATTCGGTGTCGGTGTCAGTGTCAGTGTCGGTTACCCGTTGCTTGGTTGATAAAGATTGCGCCAGACGGGTCAGCATTTTACTGACGCTTTCAGCTTTTTGCCGGAGTTGAAAATAGGTTTTTTCTTCAAGGTAATTTAAATCCCGGGATAACATGAGTTGATACTTCAGTTCACCTGCCGAACCTTTCGCAATACCGATAAAATATCGGTATTCTTTTCTGCTTAAACGGTGGCTTCCCTCCATTATGTTTGAGGGAACTGACATCGCGGCCCTTCT
>JAPLJI010000041.1 GCA_026388655.1 Pseudomonadota bacterium | reverse complement strand
CCCATGGCGCTCCTGGAAAAGATCAACGTCCAGGGCGGGCGCAACCTCTTCGAGCTCGCGGTCAAGCACCAGGGCCTGAAACGCTTTTTCCACTGGTCGACCTGCGGGGTCTTCGGCAAACCCCACACCGCCAAGGAAGGGAAACAGTGCAACATCCCCTTCACCGAGGCGAGCTGCTCCACCCCCCGGAACACCCCCGTCGAGCAGGACCAACCCACCGGCACGCATCTCGTCAATGACTACTCGGTTACCAAGTGGAAACAGGAACAGATCGCCTGGAAAATGCACCGGGAGGAAGGCCTACCGCTGACCGTGATCCGCCCCGCCCCCCTCTACGGGCCGGGGAGCGATTACGGCCACGGGGGTATCGTCCTCACCATCAACAAAGGGCTTTTGCCCGCCATCCCCAAGGATGCGAAAAACTACATCACCAGCTCGGCCCACGTGGATGACATCGCCGGCTTCCCCGTCTTCATCGCCGACAACGATGCCACCATCGGGGAGGACTACAACGTGGTGGACGACAGCGTCATCTCCTATTATGACTTCATCAATTACATCGCCCTGCTCCTGGGCCGGAGGATGGGGACCCTCCCCGTGATCAGCATGCAGACCTTGCGGCCGGTTATGATCTTCGCCGCCAACACCTGGCAGACTCTCGAGGAGAAGTTCAAGATCCCGCGGATCCGGGTCTTCGAGGCCGCCTCCGCCACCTACATGTCCTCCTCCTACTGGATCTCGAACAAGAAGACCAAGGACGCGGGCTACCGCTACCGCTACCCCGATGTCCGCGAGGGCCTGCGCGACCTGATCGACTGGTTCCGCTGCGTGGGCTGGCTGGACAAGTCCTACCGTCCCGAGGCTGCCTGGAAGGAGTTTATCAAGGAGTAAGAATCAAATCTTAACCCCAAGGAGATTTCATGATCCTGCTGAATCCCAAGAAACATAATCGCGAGTACGCGGATCCCCGGTCGCGGGAGATCATGCTCAAAACCATCGAGTTCTTTGAAAACAAGGGTCTCGCCCGGATCAAGGAAGACGATCACCGGCGGACCTGGTACGCCGACTTCCTCGAATTCAACCGCCGGGAACAGCTTTTCGCCCACCTGATCACCCCCGCGCCCTACGGCGACGCCGACGCCCGCTGGGACACCTACCGGATCTGCGAGTTCAACGAGATCCTGGCCTTCTACGGGCTGGCCTACTGGTACACCTGGCAGGTTTCCATCCTCGGCTTGGGTCCGATCTGGATGTCGAAAAACGAGGAACAGAAACGCCGGGCCGCCCGTCTTTTAAAGGAGGGGCAGGTCTTCGCCTTCGGCCTCTCCGAGCAGAAGCACGGTGCCGACATCTACTCGACCGAAATGACGCTTACCCCCCAGCCGGACGGCACCTACCGGGCCCGGGGGGAAAAGTACTACATCGGCAACGGGAACGCGGCTCCCATGGTTTCCACCTTCGGTAAGATCGCCGGCACCGATGAATACGTCTTTTTCGTGGCCAATTACCAGGCCCAGAAATACGACTGCATCAAGAACGTGGTCGATTCCCAGAATTACGTGGCCAACTTCGCCCTCCGCGACTATCCCGTCACCGAATCCGAGATCCTTTCCCGGGGCCCGGAGGCCTGGGATTCCGCCCTTAACACCGTCAATGTCGGCAAGTACAACCTGGGCTGGGCCTCGATCGGGATCTGCACCCACGCCCTCTACGAGGCCTTCGGGCACGCCTCCAACCGCAGGCTCTACAACATGTCGGTTACGGACTTTCCCCACGTGAAGCAGATGTTTACCGACGCCTACACCCGGGTGCTCGCGATGAAGCTTTTCGCCCTCCGCACCTCGGATTACATGCGGGTCGCCTCACCCGCCGACCGGCGCTACCTCCTCTACAACCCGGTGGTCAAGATGAAGGTGACCACCCAGGGGGAAGAGGTGATCACCCTCCTCTGGGACGTGATCGCCGCCCGGGGTTTTGAAAAGGACACCTACTTCGAGATGGCCGCCCGCGACATCCGCACCCTGCCCCGGCTGGAGGGCACCGTGCATGTCAACATCGCCCTGATCGTCAAGTTCATGGCCAACTACTTCTTCAACCCCGGGTCGTACCCCGACCTCTCCAAGCAGATGGCTCCCCGCAACGACGATTTCCTTTTCTCGCAGGGGCCGACCAAGGGCCTGGGGAAAATCCTTTTTCACGACTTCCGCCCGGCGCTCGCCCTCTTTCCCCTCCCGAACGTGGCCGTATTCGAGGAGCAGATTGAGGTCTTCCGCGAATTCCTCTCCACGGCCACGCCGGATGACGCGCAGAAGAAGGACATTGATTTTCTCATGAGCCTGGGGGAAATCTTCACCCTGGTGGTTTACGGCCAGCTCATCCTGGAAAACGCGAAGATCTATAATATTGACCCGGACCTGGTGGACCAGATTTTCGATTTCATGGTCCGGGACTTTTCCAAGTTCGCGCTCCAGCTCCTGGGCAAACCCAGCAGCACCGACGCCCAGGTTGACCTCTGCCGGAGGATGATCAAAAAGCCCGCGGCGGACTTGAAGCGCTCCCAGCGGGTCTGGGAAAATTACCTTTACCCCCTGAAGGACGGCTACCGGATAAATAGCTGAGAATTTCCGGGCGCTCCCTGGGGAGGACTTGCTTTTGTCCCGGCGGTCAGTCGCCGGAATAAGGAGGGGCCGTGAAGTTTGAGAATGTCCTGATCCGGTTTTTTCCCACGGTCTACACGGAGGCCAACTTCGTGGAAAAGACCTTCCAATCCCTGAAAAGCCAGGGGTTTACCGCCGAAAACGCCATCGCGATCGTGGATGTCTGCCGGGACGAGATCTCCCAGCCTTTCCTGCGCCTGGTCAAGGACAAATGGGGTGAGGCCTTTAACCTCTGCAGCCTGGCCGGGATGTTCTTCGCCGGCCGCACCGCCCTCCTGGCCGCGATGCACCACGCCCCCCGGCAGGACGGCCGGGAACGCTACGTTTTTTTCGCCATCCCGCACGTCGCGGTGGACGGCGGCGGCCAGATCGGGGTCTGCGAGAGGCCGGGCGTGGGCGAGTCCAACGCCTGCGGGGCCCTGAACGCCTTTCTCAAGGAGCTCCAGAAGGGCAAGCTGAATGTTTCCCTCGATGAAAACGATCTGGAGCAAAGCCTCCTGAAAATGCGGCTCTTAAAAGAGATCCCCTACGGCCAGGTCCCCGACCTGCTCTCCCTGACCCGGCTGGTTCAGAAGGTGATCATCACCGACCTGGAAAATGCGCTCCGCCCGATCATCAATCCCGGCAAATGCGATTACGCGGTCATTTCCGGCATTCAGATTCACGGGCCCGACGGCAATTACGTCTGCCCCTCCCCGAGCTACGCGATCGTCAAGGGCACCCGCCAGGATCTCTTCCTGCCCGGGGCCAAGTGCGTCTGATCACTTCCGGCGAGACGAAGCAAACCCCTCCCACGAATTTCTAATCCACGTATTACGTTGATAGGTTGAGCTGCTCGTCTCGTCTTCCGGGCATCGTCCCGCGGTTTTAATTAAACCGCAACCGTAAGACCCAACCGACACGAGCCGCGTAACCTCAACCGATTAACCGGTCTGGAAAGTAAGACAAAAAATCCTCCTCACAAGAAAACGCTTCTTTCCGATTTTATCCCGGGGATTTTATCGCCGGATCCGGTTAAAATATAAAATGAAGGGACAATTCCGACCTAATCGCCCGGTCATGAAAAACAGAGGCAAAATCTCCGGGGGAATCCTGTTCCTGGCCATCCTCGGGATGGTGTTTATTAACAGGTGCTCCTCTCCGGATGAGCCGCGGGAGATCCGGGAATACCAGGGCCAGCAGCTCGATTCGATCAATGACCTCCGGGAAAACTCGATCAAGGGCGCCCAGAATGTCGGCCTGGAAACCTATTCCCTCAGCGTCACCGGCCTGGTCAGCCAGCCGCGGAGCTACACCTACGATGAGGCCCTCGACCAGTTCCCGCATCTAAAGAAAGTTGCCAGTCTCAATTGCGTCGAGGGTTGGACCGCGACCCTCCTCTTCGAGGGTATCCCGTTCCGGGACCTCCTGGAAAAATCCGCTCCCCTACCCGACGCCCGGATCGTGATTTTCCATTCGGTCGACGGCTTCACCACCTCCCTTCCCCTTGATTATTTTCTG
>JAPLJI010000132.1 GCA_026388655.1 Pseudomonadota bacterium | reverse complement strand
TGGGCGACTCTCCGTCATCTGCCCATCGGCTTTACTATCGATCCGTACTTTGACGCCCGGGGTCATCCGGCCCTTCCTATTGCAAAAGGCTTGGTCTCTTGGGTTCGCAAGGTCGATGCCCACGGTTGTATCGAGTTCAACGGCGCCGAATACTTCATCCGCCGGAAACTGGAAAGGCAGTACGTCGTGGCGACGCTCTCGACGTACCGCCGTAGAGTTTTCATCAAGTACGAGGGGAAGCGGAGGCCAAGGCGGGGGACGACATCGGTCTCAAAACCAAGGAGAAGGTCCGGCCCGGGGACACGGTCTATAAAATTACATAAAAGCGTCTGAAGTCCTCAGTCCTTCGATTTCGCTCAGGATAAATCCTAAGTCCTAGTGTAGTGTCTCAACATTGGCTTTACCTTGATCAAGATTCTTGGTTTTGATGATGTAGGGGCGGCTTTCCACTTGTCCTGAGCGAAGTCGAAGGATAGCCGCCCGAGGAGGGAGTCAATGGAATGGCTCCCCTACGAAAGAGATGTTTATTGTAAAGACTTTTCTGAAACATAACACTAGGTCTCAAATCATTTTCGCCCCGGCGGGCTTGATAAAAGAAGCCCCTCCCTATTAAATTCTTTCTGCTTTTTACTAAATAAGGAATGGCTTTGAAAAATACCTCTATCTTCCTTTCCCTTCCCCTAACCTTGGCCCTGGCCTTTTTCGTATTATCCTGCGGCGAGTCAAATCAGACCACCGCTGAGCTTGGAACCATCCGGATCGAAATATCGAAAAAACCCCCGAAACTCCGTTTCCTTGATTCTGAAAATAACCTGATCGCCGAAACCACCCCCGGCATCCTGCAGCTTGCCCAGGTCAAAAATGAATATAAATGGTGGCAGGGCAATCTCGGCGTGGCCCGGACCGAGACCGCCGTGATGGATTTCTCCGACGGCTCCCTGAAAACCGAAAAAAAGGATGGTACCCTCACCCTGACCCTTTCGGATCATGCCGGCCAGAAAGCGGCAACCCTGAAGATCCAGGCCGAGTCTCCTCCCCTAGCGGCGTTACGGATCGATTTTTCCACCCTGCCAGGGGAAGACTCCCGGAGCGACCTGATCAACGAGGTTCACTTCCGGTTTGTCTGCCAGCCCGATGAAGGTTTTTATGGCCTGGGCGGGCAGTCGGACGCCAGCGAGCACCGGGGCGAAACCGTCCCGATCCGGGTCACCGAGCAGGGCATCCTGAAGGATAAAGGCCTCCGGGAAGAGGAAATCTCCCTGGTGGCGCGGGGTCATCTGCACGACGCCTACTTCCCTCTGCCATATGTCCTGGTGCACAAATCCGGCCCCGCGTACCAGGCCCACGGCTGGCTCCTCGATACCCCCTACCGCAGTCGTTTCCTTCTTTGTTCCGAGGATCTTAATGGGCTGGAGATCCAGGCCCGGCTCGACCGCCGCCCCGATCCCGCCACCAATTCCGTCCGGCCGGGAGCCGCCCGCCTTTACCTTCTCCCCGGGCCCGATCCCAAAATCGTGGTCCAACAATACACCCGGATCGAGGGTCTGCCCCAGCCCCTTCCCCGCTGGGCCTTCGGTCCCTGGGTGGCTTTCGTGGGCGAGCCCCTGCTGGTGGCGGCCCAGCTCGAATCGCTTCTAACCTTCGATATCCCCGCCACCGCGATCTGGGACCAGGATTACCGGGATTACGACCACCCCGATCTCCCCGCGCTGGTGGCCCGGACTCATAATCTCGGCTTCCGGCTGCTTACTTACTTCAACCCCTTCCTTTATACCGACGCGCCCGCCAGCCTGAGCGCCATCGACTCCGGCTACTCGGTTAAAACCGAAAGCGGAGACCCCTATCTTTTTCTCCAGGTTTCCCGGGAGAGCTCCCAGGTCGACCTTTCCAACCCCGAGGGGTGGAATTGGATAGCGGAAAATATCCGGGAAGCCTGGAACCTGGGTATCGACGGCTGGATGGCCGACTACGCGGAATGGGTGGCGCCGGACATGGGTTTTGCCGACGGCAATACCAGCTTCGAGCATGAAAATTATTACGCCGTCGATTGGGCCCGTCTCAACGACGAGACCCTCCGTCAAACCCATCCCGGCGATCAGCAGGATTACCTTTTCTTCAGCCGCTCGGGCTACCTGGGCGCGAACAACTACCTGCGCGTGGTCTGGCCCGGCGACCAGGTTACGAGCTTTGACCAGTTTGACGGCCTACCCAGCGTAATTCCCTATGGGACGAGCCTGGGGCTTTCCGGGGTCAGCGCCTTCGGGCCGGACATCGCCGGTTACACCCCCATCGCCGCCCCGCCTTCCACAAAAGAGCTTTACTTCCGCTGGACCGAAATCGGCGCCTTCATGCCCGTGATGCGCACCCACCGCGGCTTTGACTACGATCACAACTGGAACTGGAGCAAGGACCTGGACACCATCGCCCTTTTCCGGCGCTACGCCCTTTTA
>JAPLJI010000148.1 GCA_026388655.1 Pseudomonadota bacterium | reverse complement strand
TATTTTTTCCTGAGCGGAAGCGGGGGAATAATTTTTTCATCCCTTTCCGGGGTCAAAAGCATCCGGCCATCCCGGTCGGTGCAAACCCGGCATATCGTCCCGGTCCTGATGGCCCTGGGGATGGCCTTTCTGGGCCTGGGCTTGGCCCGGCCCCAATCCGGGGTAAAAAATACGGAAATCCTTTCGGAAGGCATCGATATCATGCTTTGCCTGGACACCTCCGGCACCATGCAGGCCATGGATTTTGAGCTGGGGGGGCAGAAGGCTAACCGGCTGGATGTGGTGAAAAAGGTGGTGACGGATTTCATCCACCAGAGGAAAAACGACCGGATCGGGATGATAATTTTCGGGGACCAGGCCTTTACCCAGTGCCCCCTGACCCTGGATTACGGGATCCTGGAGAACTTTGTCGGGAGGCTGAAAGTGGGGATGGCGGGGGATATGACCGCGCTGGGCTCGGGCCTGGCTCTTTCGGTCAAGCGCCTGAAGGATCTTCCCGGTAAATCGCGGATCATTATTCTCCTGACCGACGGACGGCATAACGCCGGGAGGATTTCACCGGAGACGGCGGCGGAAATCGCCCGGACCTACAACGTCAAGGTTTACACCATCGGGGTGGGGGTGGAGGGGGACTCTCCCTTCCTGGTGGACACCATCTTCGGGAAGCGTTACGTCTATCAGCGGGTGGACCTCGACGAGGACACCCTGAAGATGATCGCGGAAATAACGGGGGGCAAATACTTCCGGGCCACGGACACGGCCTCCCTTGAGAAAATTTACAGCGAGATTGACCAGATGGAAAAATCCGAGATCAAGATCAAGGAATACACCGAGTATAATGAAAGCTTCGCCCGGTACGTGCTCTTCGGACTCGTCCTGATCCTGGGCTCGGTGATTCTGGGAAATACCAGGTTGAGGAAGATACCATGAGTTTGGCAAAGTACGGATGCTATGAAGAAGTGCAAAGTTCAAATGTCAAAGCTCAAATGCCAAATAAAGTTCAAAGGCCAAAGTTCAAATAAAGCTTATGAAACATAAATCCGATTTTTCTTTTGGGCTTTTTGGGGTTTCGTTTGAACTTTGAGCTTGAGACTTTGGCATTATTTTGCCATTTGGATTTTGAACTTTGAACTTTTTAGGCAAATGAGATGAGATTCGGCGATCTGACATATCTCTGGCTGTTCTGGATCATCCCGGTCCTGGTGGCATTCCTGGCCTGGGCCCACCGCCGCCGGCGCCAGCTGGTTCGCAATTTCCTGAGCCCCAACCTTGAGCCGGTCCTGATGGGCCAGATCAGCCAGACCCGGAGGATCTGGAAATCCATTCTTCTCCTGGCCGGGATGGTTTTCGTATTTCTATCCCTGCTTCGGCCGCAGTGGGGTTATCACTGGGAGGATATCCAGCGCCGGGGCTCTGATATCGTGATCGTCCTGGACGTGTCCAAGTCCATGCTCGCCGAGGATATCAAGCCCAGCCGGTTGGAAAGGGCCCGGCAGAAGATCAAGGACCTGGTCGGGATGATGGAAGGAGACCGGGTTGGCCTGGTGGCTTTTGCCGGGACCGCCTTCATCCAATGCCCGCTGACCCTTGATTACGGGGCGCTGAATATGTTCCTGGACTATGCGGATACCGATCTTATTCCCCTGCCCGGGACCGCGATCGAGAAGGCGATAAAAGAGTCGATTAAAATCTTTGAGCCGTCCGGTTCCTCCCAGGCCGGCCGGGCGGTCATCCTGATCACCGATGGGGAGGACCACGAGGGTGACCCGGTCCAGTCCGCCGAGGAGGCGAAGAAAGAGGGGATCCGGATTTATACGATCGGGATCGGCCAGGAATCCGGGGCCCCCATCCCGGTGTCCGGGGAAGAAGGGGGCGGTTTCAAGAAGGATAAAAGCGGAAGCCTGGTAATATCCCGGCTCAACGAGGAGGTTCTGCAGAAGATCGCCCTGATCACCGGGGGATCATACGTTCATTCCGTGGCGGGGGACATCGACCTGGAGAAAATCTACCGGGAGGGCATCCGCCAGGAGGTCTCCCGCACCGAGTTGAAAAGCACCCGGAGAAAACGGATGGAAGAAAGGTTTCAATGGCCTCTTTTGCTGGGAATTGTTTTAATTGCCGCCGGGGAAATGCTGGGGGAAAGGAAAAGAGGGGCCTCACGGAGCCTGGGGAGGCAACCAGCTCTACGGAATATTTGGGTTTCGTTTAAATCAAAATTCAAAACGCAAAAATCAAAATGAAAATCCAGAAAATAAAATCCAGGATAGTGCGTTTTATAATTTATTATTTAAAGTTCTTTGATGTCATTCCCGCGAAGGCGGAAATCCAGGAGAAAAAAACTGGATTCCCCCGGATCAAGTCCGGGGCAGGCTGAATCAAGTGCGGAATGACGGAACCAAGGTAACCCTGTGGCAAGACCATTGAGAATTGCAGGTAAAAGGTAATATGGATCCAAGGAAAATCAGATTATCTTCTATTATTATCGGGGTCGCGCTTCTTCTTGCTTTTAACTCTGATCTTTTCGCTTCGGCCCGGTCCCGGGCCCGGGAGGCGGAGAAATTCTATAAGAATCAAAAGTACCAGGAGGCGATCTCGGCTTTCAGCGACGCGCAGATGGATGACCCCGGCAATAACATCCTGCAATACAATCTCAGCAACGCGAAGTACCGGATCAACAATTACGAGGAAGCTTATAAATCCTACCAGGGCGCGGCGGGCTCGCCGGATTTAAAACTCAGGGAAAAGGCCTTTTATAACCTCGGAAATGCCGCCTACCGGCAGGGAAAACTGGATGAAGCCATCGAGTGGTATCAAAAGGCTCTGGAGCTTGATCCCAACGACCAGGACGCCAAGTTCAACATCGAGTTTGTCCGGGATGAGATTCGCCGGAGGGTCGAAGAGGCGAAAAAGAACGCCCAGCAGCAGCAACCGCAGCAAAACCAGCAGGGCAATAAAGAGCAACAGCGGCAACAGCAGGGCTCGGGGCAGGGACAGGAAAAACCGCCTCCAGCCGAGGAGATGAAGAAGGAAGGCCAGGCGGCTTCGCCGGAAAACCGGGAAGGGCAGAAAAAACCTGAAGAGCAGGCCGGCGGCAGTGGAGGTAAAAAGGACGAGAAGGGTTTGGACCGGCAGGCGGCGGAGCAGTGGCTGGGAACCCTGGAAGAAGATCAGAGGGATTTTCAGAGAAAACAGGTGCGGGAGGGAATTGCCCGACCCCGCAATCCGGATAAAGATTGGTAAAAGAAGGGTAGACGGCAAATAGTAAGCAGTAGGCAGTAAGCAGTAAGCAGCCAAGAGGCGGCCCTCAATGGCCGCCCGAAAAATGAAAAATGAATACTGTGAGGATTGGAAGCTGGATATAATAGCCAATTATTATTTTTGTCATTCTGAGCGGAGCGAAGAATCTACTATAATTGCTGCAAAAATCAATCGAGATTCTTCGCCCTTCGGCAGGCTCAGGGCTCAGAATGACACCTAAAGATAAAAAGCAGAAAGACCAATAAATTCAAAATGCTGAAACACCGGCACACTAACTCGCTAACCAGCGGATTATTTCTTTTGATTTTTTTGGCTTTGTTCCTTACCCTTAGCCCTTTGCGAGTTGGGGCCGAAGAAATTTCGGTTGCCGCCAAGGTTGATAAAAACGAAGCCAGCTTGGAGGACAGTATCCTTTTGTCCATCACCGTTTCCGGGATGCAGAGCGCGCCCCAGCCTGCCCTGCCGAGTCTTCCCGATTTCACGGTGGAAGGCGGGCAGACCGTTTCCCAGGTGCAAATCATCAACTTTAAAATGCAGGCCAACACCATATTTAACTATACCCTGATCCCCAAGCGGGCCGGGGATTTCACCATCGGCCCCGCCACGGTCACGGTGAAGGGAAAGGTTTCCCAGAGCCAGCCGATCCAGATCCGGATTCTTCCCTCCCAGACCAAGCCCAACCAGCGCTCGGACCTTTTTATCGAGCAGACCCTTTCTCCGCGGAATCCCTATGTAAACCAGCAGGCGGTTTACACTTTCCGCTTTTATCGCCGGGTCCAGGTGGGTGAAACCAAAATGGACGAGCCGGAATTCACCGGGTTCCTGACCGAAGACATGGGAGAACAGAGGGATTACAAGACGGTGGTGGGAGGGGTCGAATACCTTGTCACCGAGGTTAGAAAAGCTCTTTATCCCACCCAGGCGGGGAAACTGACCATCGGGGAAGCCACGCTGTCCTGCCAGGTATTTGTCCAGTCCCGGCAACGCCGGGGGACGGGAGATCCCTTCTTCGATCACTTCTTCGATTCCCCATTTTTCGGCCGGACGGAGTTCAAGACGATGAATCTCCGGTCGGAGCCGATCCAGGTTGAGGTCAGGGGGCTTCCCCTCGAAGGAAGGCCGCCTGATTATAAGGGCCTGGTAGGAAATTACCGGGCCGAGGTGAATTTGGACAAAAACTCTCTTCCGGTGGGGGATTCGGCCACCCTGAACGTGGTGGTTTCGGGAAACGGCAACCTGCGGAGTTTTGAACTTCCCCCCCTGGCGGGAATGTCGGATTTCAAGGTGTATGAAGACCGCCCGTCCTTTTCGGCCAGGACCCAGGGCCGCGATCTCATCCAGACCAAGGCCTTCAAGCGGGCCCTGGTTCCCCTTAAGACTGGGGAATCCCGGATTCCTCCGGTCGGGGTTTCATATTTTGACCCGGTCCAGGGAAGATACGAAGTGGCCCAGAGCGATTGGATGAAGGTCTCGGTCACCCCCGGCAAGGAAAAAGAAGCTTTCACCCTGGTGAAGGCCGGGGCGGGTCCGGGCCTGGCCACCGCCGTTGACGTTTTAGGCCGGGATATTCTGCCTCCCCATTCCCAGCAGGTCAGGATTTCGAGGGGGCGACCAGGTTCGCTTAATCACCCGGTTTATTGGGCGGCGTTTTTCCTGCCATTTTGCGGATTTGTCATAACGCTCCTGGCTTTCCGGCAGAAGGAGAAGACCGAGAAGGATGCCGCCGGGATCAGGAGAAAAAAGGCATTCCCGCGGGCGCGGGCTGAACTTTCCCGGGCGAAAAAAGCAATGGAAGGGGAGAACCCGGAATTTTTCCGGGTTCTCTCGAGGATAATCAAGGATTACCTGGGTGACTGGTTTAATATTTCCGGCGGGGCTCTCACCCCCCTTGATGCTTTTGATTTGATTAAGCAGACAGGCAACCCGGAGCTCGCCGGCCGGGCCCGGGAGACACTCGATAAACTGGAAGGTTACCAGTTTGGAGCTTCCCGGGCTTCTTCCGAAGAACGGAAGGAGATCTATCACTCCATTCAGAAATTAATCAAGGAATTACAGAAAGCGCTTAAAAAGGGTCCAAAATTATAGTTTCGAGTTTCCCTCCGGGCCGTAAGCCCTACCCTCCGGCCTGTAAGCCCTACGGGCTGGAAGCGTGGGCCGGAGGCTAGTTTCGGGTTTCGAGTTGAGTCAAATAAATCTAGCGGAACAGACAATTTTCGCAGAGATGGTAGCCGCAGCCTTTAGGCTGCGTTGTTCAGGTTTTAATGTCATTGCGAGCGCAGCGCGGCAATTTAAAAATTAATGAAAACTAAACTCGTTATTATTTTCTTTTTCCTGATTATCCTGGCGGTTTCGGCCAAGGTTTTTTCCGCAGAGATAAGCATAAAACCATCTGCCGAATCCGATCCCCAGACTGTCATATTTAACGCCCGCCAGGCATACGACCAGAAGGATTTCGCCCGGGCCAGGGACCTTTACCAGGGTCTCCTGGACCAGGGGATTACCGACGGACACCTTTTTTACAACCTGGGGAACTGTTATTTCCGCCTGGGGGATATCGGCCGGGCCATTCTTTACTATCGTCGTGCCCAGATCCTGATTCCTCGGGACGCGGACCTGGCCGCCAACCTCAACAATGCCATCCAGAACCGGCTGGACCAGCTCGAGTCCGGAGAGAGCGGTATTAAAAAAGTTTTTCTTTTCTGGTATTACAATTCGAGCCGGCAGGAATTGATTTACGTTTTCCTCGCGCTCAATCTGCTTTTCTGGGCCTCGCTTTCGATATACCTATTCAAACGGCAGAATTGGCTCCGCTGGCTCTGGATCGCTCTCCTGGTTCTCTGGGTGGTTTCAGGCGCGGCGGCCCTGGATAAATACGCCGGATCCTCTGGAATTCATTCCGGGGTGGTGATCGAGCCGGAGATCGAGGTCAGGTCCGGATACAGCCAGAACGACACGGTGCTTTTTAAACTGCACGCCGGGGCCGAATTCGCGGTTGAAGGAGAGGAAAGGGGATGGTTTAAAATCCACCTGCCCGACGGCAAGCGCGGCTGGGTCAACGGCGAGTTCGCCCGGATAGTCGAAGATCTCAAATCCAATTAATAGTATATCTCGTCTATCTGGTGCGACGATTCCAAAATAAAATGGCAAATCATAAACGGTAGCCGCAGGCTTTAGCCTGCGAAAATGGCGCAACCTGAAGGTTGCGGCTACCCGCTACCGAAAACACAAGGCTACCGCCTTGCCCATTAACTTGAAACTAGAAACTTGAAACGATAAACTGGTTTCTATGCGCCACAATCATTCCCACCTTCGACACTTTCCAGGGGGGTATTGGATTCTGATAATAATACTGATTCCTCTGGTATTGTCCTGCGCCAATTATGCCTGGAACCAGGCGGTCAAGAGAAACACGATCCTGGATTATGAAAAATTTATCAATGAGCACCCGAAAAGCGGGCATAAGGTGGAGTGCAAAAATAAATTGGATCTCCTATATAATGACCCGGCAAAAGGGGCCGAAAAATCATACACGCTCTGGTCTGATTGCATGAAAGAAAATCAACCAACGATTGACAGCATCGCCGAAAAATACAAGAAACTGATTTCCACCAACAGCGCGGAGAATCAGAAGACCGTTAATAACCTGAGGAAGGAAGTCCAGGCGGGGAAAAAGACCTGTGAAAAGGTAAAGTCGGTTTGCGCCGAAATGAAAAATACCGGTTCCGGAAACAGCGTTTGCGGCAAATGGAGCAAGGAAAAATATAAGGATTTTGGCTGCCTGAATTACTGGGAGGGCAAAGAGAGGGAATATTCGCTGAAGATAAAGACCCTGGAACAGGAATTAGTCGTAAAAAACAAAGAATTAGCCGTCCAATCGGGGTTGGAGACAAAGAATCAGAAAAACATTTCCAAGGAAAAATGCAAAAAACACATTAACCAGGATGTATTTAAATATTATCCCGGAATAGAAATTTTCTACCCGGAATCCGTTACTTAATATTTCAGACTCAGGGCAGAGGATATTCCCAGAAATGAGTGGAGGTAGACGGCCGAATTTTTTTTCGGCCGCTACCACCACTCATATGCCGATTGGCAACCCGATTCAAATTCTAATAATTCTATATTCTTCCCAGGCAGGCCAGGTTGGGCCAGGCCTTGGGGGTAGCGTTGCTGAAGGATGAGCTCGGGCCCAGGCAGGTCAGGTTGGGCCAGGCTTTCGGCTCATAAGTTGTTGAGAGGGTGAGCAAGACGAAAGGAATTACCAGAACCGACGCATATCTCTTTTTCATTTTGAACCTCCTTGATGTTTTAGAACTGAAACAATTTTCAATTCATTTTCCTTCCGCTGTTATTTCTTGCAAAAGACGTGCCAGCGGAAATGTATTTGAAATTCCTCGAAAAATTGGAATGAGGGGGTAATTTAACTGAGGTCAAAATATACTCCTTGAGGTTTTATAAACCCGGGCGGGTCTGAGGTTTTTAAACGTGGATATAATAAAAGGATTGGAAGAAATTTTGCCTGGGTGATAAATTACTGGCGAGGAGCACATTCACTTTGTTCAGTGTAAACTCCGCGACGCTTGCCCTGTAAGGGAAACAATCTAATTTTTCAGAAGGGTGGATAATGAAATCACTTATGAAAACCATGAAAGCGGCGATTTTCGGGGTTGTGCTTTTTGCGCTGTTATTCCCGGCGGCGGCCGTTGCCGGAGCTGAAGGAGCCCCCGATATAAACGCGGTTTTAAAACGGTTGGATGATCTTTTCCGTTCCGAAAGCAGTGTGGGGTCGGTGGAGCTTACCGTCGTAAAACCCCGCCGGACGCACACCCTGAAGCTCAAGATCTGGACCCAGGGCGATGAGAAAGCCCTGATCGTGATCGAGGCCCCGGAGAGGGAGAAGGGTACGGCCACTCTGAAGGTGGGGAAAAACCTCTGGAACTACCTGCCCAAGGTAAACCGCACCATCCGGATTCCTCCCTCGATGATGCAGAGCTCCTGGATGGGAAGCGACTTTACCAACGATGATCTGGTCAGGGAATCTTCCCTTTTAAAGGATTTTGATTCCCGGATCGCGGGGCGTTCAGAAGATCCCGCCGGCTGGAAAATCGAACTCACCGCCAAGCCCAGCATGATCGGCCTCTGGCAGAGGATCGAGTATGTGCTGGACGTGGATGGAAACCTTCCTCTGGAAGCCCGTTTTTACGACCGTAAAAACAGGCTCGCCCGGATTATGCGCTTCGATGAGGTGAAAATATTCAACGGCAGGAGGATTCCCGCGCATCTTGCCCTTACCCCGATCGATACCGACGGCAAACCCGAAAAAGACAAGCAGACGGAGATGCGCTACCTGGAAATTAAGTTCAATGTCCCGGTTTCGGATTCCATGTTCAGCCTTTCCGAGCTGGAGAAGAACAGATAGTTTGCCTGTCATTCCCGTGAAAACGGGAATCCAGGGTTTTTAGTCTTCTTTTTAAGATGGAATTAAAGAAAAAGATATTAACAAGAATTTTCTGGATCCCCGCTGAAGTTTATCCCGCCGCTGGCGGGACGGGGATGACAAACGAGGGATTGATCTCTGCTGGAAAATGTTCCGCCGATGTCAGGGACAGTATGACGAAACTGAATCAACAAGAAATATATAAAAAATGCGCTTCAGCACCTTGAAAATCGCCTGGCGGAATCTCGGCCGTAACCGACGGCGAACGCTTCTGGGTGTGAGTGCGATCGCGCTCGGCCAGTTTACTCTGATCACGGTGAATGGGTTGAACGCCGGTTATTTCGAGAGCATGCTCCGGATCGTCACCGGTCCACTGATTGGCCACGTGCAGGTGCATCAGCGCGGATGGAGGGAAGAGCGGGCGGTGGATCAATATATCGACAATCTGGGCCGGGCCGAAAGCGAGATCAAAACCCTGCCGGAAGTGCAAAGCGTTTCCGCCCGGATTTTTTCGCCCGCCCTGGGCGCGGCCGGCGAACCTGGAAGGGAACCAGCCGAGGCCGAAATGGCCATGGTGGTCGGGGTGGATGTCCCGGTCGAAAACCGGGAAGGAGGGATCCTGGCTTCCCTCCCGGCCGAGGACCTGCCCGGGCCAGGAAGCGTGGTCCTGGGCAAGGTTTTAGCCCAGAGGCTCAAACTCACTCCCGGGAAGACCGTCGCGGTCATCGGTCAGGACGCCGATGGTTTCCCGGTCAGCAATATTTTTCTGGTCAAATCCTTGGTCAAGGGAGGAAACGAGATTGTCAGCCGGCTGGGAATCGTGATGCCGTTGAAGGAAGCCCAGGATTTCCTGGTCCTCCCCGATAAGGCCCATGAGATCGTGATCCTGGGCAATGATTACCGGAAAGCCGGGGAACTGGCCGACCGGATCAAATCCCTGCCGGGGTTAAAGGACGCCGAGATCCTGACCTGGAAGGAGGCGTTCCCCGTAATCGTGCGCATGATTGGCATGAAGACATGGACGGACCTGATTTTCCTGGCTATTTTGTTCATCGCGGCCGCGGCTGGAATCGCCAATACCATGATGATGTCAACCTTTGAACGAACCCGGGAATTCGGGATGCTCCTGGCCCTGGGAACCAGGCCCGGGCGCCTGGTCCGGATGATCACCCTCGAATCGGTGATTCTCGGCCTGGTGGGGGTGGCGGTGGGGTCGATCCTCGGCGCCGCCGTGGTTTACCTCACCTCGCAGACCGGGATTGATTACGGAGCCCTCTCCGGAATCCGGGGGCAGGAAATAAATTTCCAGGGTCTAACCCTTTCTTACATCGTATACCCGAAGCTTGAGTTTCGAAATGTGCTCTTTGGGGTAGGGGCGGTTATGGTCACCGCGTTCCTGGCTTCCTTCTGGCCGGCTTTTCTCGCGGCCCGGCTCGAACCGACGGAGGCGGTTCGAGCATGATCGGGAAAACCATCTTCAAGTACGCTTTTCGGAGCCAGGCCCGGCACATTCGCCGGACCGTCCTCTCGGTGGTCGGGGTGGGAATCGGCACCGCCATGGGTATTCTGGCCAACTGCTGGATCTGGGGGTCCGAAGAAATGCAGATCCGGGCGGCCTCGGAAAGCGGGGCGGGGCACCTGAAGGTCATTCCGGTCGGCTGGCTCGAGACCAGAGAAAATTCGCTGCGGCTTTCGGATTGGGAGAAGGCGCTGGCGGAAGTCAGGGCCCTTCCCGGGGTGAAACGGGTATCTTACCGCGCCCGGGCCAATGGCTTGCTGGCTTTCGGCAACCGCACCTCCGGGATGGAGGTGACCGGGGTGGACCCGGATTCCGAGCGGGTTTTTAATCGGATCGTCTACAAGAGCGGGATCGAGGGACGTTATCTCGAGGCTGGAGATGCTGACAAGTTGGTAATTGGCCGGGAAATCGCCCGCCAGCTTAAAATCGGTCTTGATGATGATCTGATGATTACTATTTCCGGGAAGGAAGAAATGAAAAGCGCCATGCTCCGTGTGGTCGGGATCATTGATACCGGCAGTCGCGAGCTGGATTCGAGCGTTTGTCACATCACCCTTTCGGATCTGGAGCGGATTATCGGGATTCCGGGACCGACGGAGGTTTCGATTCTTTTAAATAATTATAAACAGATCGAATCCACCCGTAGGCTCCTGGCCCAGGAGCTTCCGGAAAAGAACACGGTCATCACCTGGAAGGAGTCCGCCCCGGAACTGGCCGCCAACGCGGAGGGAGACAAGGCTTTCATGAACCTTCTGGCCCTGATTATCGTTTTAGTGGTGGGACTTGGGATCATGAGCGCTCAGCTCACCGCGGTCATGGAGCGCCGGCGGGAATTCGGGATTCTTTCCGCCCTGGGGATGCCGGGCCGCCAGATCGTAGCGTTGATCCTGACCGAGGCTTTTTGGGTCGGAATCGGCGGCGCCCTGATTGCGCTTGCGCTTTCCGCCCCGATCGCTTACCGCCTGGCCAGCCGGGGTGTGAACATCTCCGCCCTGATGGGCGGGGTAAAATCGTTTGGCGGAGTTCTGATTGATCCGGTGATATACGGCGACCTGGGCTGGTGGGTGATCTGGTATGCCTTCGGGGTTTCGCTGGCGGCGACGATAGCGGCCTCGCTATATCCGGCGTGGCTGGCCCAGAAAATCGATCCGGCCGAGGCATTGAGGAGGGTTTGAGGTGGGATATCTAAAGAAAAAATCTCAATTTCCAAATCCCAAATCCCAATTAAATCCCAAATCTCAATAATAAAAAATGTTTGGAAAATTCGAACTTTTCATTTGACTAGGATTTCGAGATTGGAATTTAGGATTTTAGGGGGATCAAGGAGGGTTTAATGAAATGATTGGAAACGACGGAAATTTGCTGGTTAGCGCTCGCGGGTTGACCAAGGTTTACCGTTTGGGAGCAATCGAGGCCCCGGCCCTCCTGGGAGTAGACCTGGAGGTGAAATCCGGGGAGTTCGTTTCGATCGTGGGGCCGTCCGGGAGCGGGAAAACCACCCTGCTTAATCTGATCGGCGCCCTGGATTCGGCCACCGGCGGGGAGCTTCGAGTTCTGGGGCAGGATCTCTCCGGGCTGAATCGTCGCGAGCGGGCCGAGCTCCGGCTCAAGTACCTGGGATTTGTCTTCCAGTCATATAACCTGATCCCGGTGCTCACCGCCCGGGAAAACGTGGAATTCGTGCTTGAGCTTCAGGGCGTGGGCCGGGAGCGGAGCGCCCGGGCCGGAGAGGTGCTCAACGAACTCGGTCTTTCCGAATTCGCCGACCGCCGGCCGCTGGAGATGTCGGGAGGGCAGCAGCAGCGGGTGGCGGTGGCGCGGGCCGTCGCTTCCAGTCCGAAACTGGTGCTCGCGGATGAGCCCACGGCCAACCTCGACGGCGAGAACGCCGAGATCCTGCTCCATATGATGCGCCGGCTCCGGGATGAATATGGGATGACGTTTATATTTTCCACCCACGATCCCCGGGTAGTCGAACACGCGGAGAGGGTAATTACTTTGACCGACGGCCGGGTGGCAAAGGACGAACGGCATGCTCCGGCTTGAAAATTATGAAAATCCCCCCTTCCGGGTCGTAGACCCTACCGGTCGGAGACTTCGTCCCCCTTTTAACAAAGGGGGAATATTTTAACCGCTCTTTATTGAAAGAGGGGCAGGGGAGATGGAAAAAAATATTTTAATGACCTTAAAGAAATTGATAATGATTTTGAAAAAATATTTTAATTTAACTTGTAATTCCCCGTGGTCTTGCCACGGGGTTACCTTATTTCTGTCATTCCCGCGGAAGCGGGAATCCAGTTTTTTCGGAAATTCCTGGATTCCTGCTCCCCGATTAAACATTTCGAGGACAAGTTTCGCAGAGCCTGCCCCGGACTTGATCCGGGGGATGACGGACGACTTAAGAACATTCCTTAGATACCCCGCGGTCTTGCCGCGGGGAGCTTCATTAGTTGCGGCGATTTTTACTATTTTTTTTCTCTTGCCATCGCCATCCAGCGGCGTGCAATTTTCAGCTGGGGAAGGGAAAGACCTGGTTTTCAACCCAAACGTTGCCCTCAAAGCGAGCCTCCTGGTTCCCGAAAGCGATCCGGCCCTGAATCTCTGGCGTCTCCGCTTGGGTCTTGACGTTAAATATCGGTCACAGGCCAAACTCGAAGTCGCTTACGAACAAAGAATCAGGACCAACCCGGGCGGAAATGAGAACGTTTTTGCCGTTCTCCCGCCGGAAATGGAAGCGCCGTACCGGCTCAGTCAGTTGGATTGGTCCCTGGCGGAAAAAGATGGGGAATATTCTTATCGGCATGAGATTGATCGGGCCTTTCTCGCACTGAATCTGGGACGGGCGGACCTGACCTTCGGCCGGCAGGCGGTCGGGTGGGGCAGGGGGGTGATTTTCAGCGCGGTGGACGTGTTTTCACCTTTTTCGCCTCTCGAGGTGGACCGGGAATGGCGGCGGGGGGTGGACGCGGTCCGCGCGGATCTGAAAATTTCGGACCGCTATTCCCTGGACTTGGTGGGGGCTTTCGGACCGGAGATAGACGAATCGGCTTTTCTGGGACGCCTGCGTGGGTATGCCGGCCGGTTGGACGGGGAATTCATTTTCGGGCGGCGCGCCCGCGATCTCCTCTACGCCGTCACCTTGTCCGGTCCCCTAGGGGGGGCGGAGGTGCATGGCGAACTCGCGTTTTTTGACACCCCCGAGGAATTTTCCGGGGGGGCGTTCGACCGATGGGATTTCGCGGTCGCCAAGTCCGTCCTGGGGGCATCCTACACCTTCAAACTCGGGAACGGTCTTTCGGCCTGGGCCGAGTATCACTTCTCGGGTTTCGGGTTTGATAATATGAGCCAGGCGTTCCGGACCCTGGCTCTGGAAAAAAACTTCCGGACCCGTTATCTCCGGGGCGATACCCAGATCCTCGGAAAACAGGCTCTCGCTTTCCGGTGGGCCTACGAGTTCAGCGATTTGCTGAATGCCAGCGTTTCGTGGATCGGCAGTCCCACGGATGGCTCGGGGGTGGTAACGCCGGTATTGAGCTCGACCTTTTCCGACAATCTCTCAACCACCCTGAGCGCCTTTTTCCCTTACGGAGCCGGTTGGGATGGAAATGGAATCCCCCGGAGCGAGTATGGAAGCTCCCCCCTCACCGGATTCCTGCAGGTCAATATCTATTATTAATCTGGAGCGGTTTTATTTTTCCGGTAAATCAGGACCAGGTTCCGGAGATAGATCAGCAAGCCCAGGCCCTGCCCAAAAATAAAGACCGGGTCCACCTTGTGGATGGCGTAGAGCAACAAGCAAAACCCCCCGGCAACGCTAAAAAGCCAGAAGCTCAAGGGGATCACGCTTTCGCCCTTCCATTCGGAAACAACCCACTGGATAAAAAATCTCATAAAAAACAGGAACTGGGCGAAGAAACCGAAGATGATCCAGAAATCCAATTGCACTTCCCGGATTTTTTGAAATAGCGATAAAATCAAAGCCAGCCTCCTTTTGGTTTTGCATTTCCGGTGAATAATCTTTCATAATTATTAAATCATGGGTTCCAGGACAAGAAAAGGAAAAAGATCGGATAAATCCGGTCAGGGCCGGGAGGCAACCCTGAGGGGAACCCCCTTCGCGGGGGACCCCAAATCCTTCTTCCTCCCGGTTCTCCTGGGGATAGTGGTTTTAGCCGCGGTGCTGGTTTATCTCAATTCCCTCCAGGGCGGGTTTGTTTTCGACGATATCCATCTCATCGCGGAGAACCGGATCATCAAGAGCTTCCGGAACATTCCCCAGATTCTGGGATTTACCGGGGGAGAACCCCTGCAAAGGCCCGTCCGGCATCTCTCCTACATGATCGACTACCAGTTTACCGGTCTCAATCCCATCGGGTATCACATCTCCAACATTCTCTTCCATGTCCTGACCTGCCTCCTGGTTTTTTTCCTGGCCCGGAGATTGATCGGACGGGAGAGGATCTTCCCGGCGTTCGTCGCGGCCCTGATCTTCGCCGTCCACCCGGTGCATACCGACGCGGTATCTTATATCTCCGGCCGGAGGGATATTCTTTCCACTTTATTTTTTATCCTGGGGTTTATTTTGTTTATCAAGTACCGGACGCAGGGTAAATTCGGGTTTTTTCTTTCCGCCTACCTGATGTATATCATCGCTTGTTTTTCCAAAGAGATGGCGATTACTTTGCCGGCTATTTTTATCCTGTACGATTGGATGTCGGAAGAGAGGGAAGGGAATGACTGGAAAAGCTTCTTCCTGGTTCCTTTCCGGATTCTCCGGAAATATTGGCCGCAATATCTCCTGTTCTTTATTACCGCCTTGCTTTTCGCCTACTATACGGTTTTCATCCTCAAGGTTTCGAACCAGAAGGCCTATTACGGCGGGAACGCTTTTCTGAATTTCCTGACGGTAGGAAAGATTCTGGCATATTATATCTACCTGCTGATTCTGCCCCTGAAGCTGAGCATCACCTATTCCTTTCCCGTAACGCATTACCTGGGGGACCCGGCCTCGTGGCTGGCGGCGGTCCTGGTCCTGGCCCTGGCGGCGGCAAGCGTCTGGGCGATGAAAAAATCGAGCTGGGTGGGATTCCTGGGGATCTGGTTTTTTATCACCCTTTTGCCGGTGTGCCATATCATTCCCCATCATGACCTGATCGCCGAGCATTACCTTTATCTGCCTTCTTTCGCTTTTTGCCTGCTTCTGGGAATGGGTTTAGAGAGGTTGTATCTGGTTAGGAAAACCAGGACCTTGGCTTATGTGATGCTGGTTTTTATCGTTCTGGCCTATTCAGCCCGGACGGTGATCAGGAACCGGGATTGGCGGGACGCCGTCACCGTCTGGAAGAAAACCATCGAAATATTTCCGAATAATGGGGTGGCGCATTTCAATCTGGGCGCAACTTATAACCTGCAGGGGAAGTCTGACCTGGCGATCGAGGAGTTGACCCGCGCCTACCGAATAACCCCCTCCAACCCGATGATTCAGCTGAACCTGGCGATTGCTTACCAGGGGAAGGGCATGCCGGCGGAGGCTGAAAAGTACTATCAAAAGGGCCTGGCGATGGATCCAACCATGTATAAGGCCCGAATCAACCTGGGAATCCTGAACCAGAGCCAGAGGAATCCGAAAGCGGCGGAACAGCAATACCGAAAAATCCTGGAGGAGGCCCCCAATAATTTCGAAGCTCACACCAATCTCGGGATCATCTATGGGGATGCGGGCCGGCTGGACGAGGCCATCGCAGAGCTGAGAAAGGCGATGAAAATCGATCCCCAGGATCCCCAGGCCGGATACAACCTGGGATTCATGTTTCAGAAAAAAGGGATGTGGGATGAGGCCGTGACGGAGTATCAGAAAGTTCTCCAGCTCAAACCGGACGATGTCGAGACCCATAACAACCTCGGGACCGTTTACGCTTCCCGGGGAAGGCTCGAACCGGCGATCCAGGAATTCCAGAAAGTGATCAAGCTGGCCCCGGACAACCTGGGGGCTTATTACAACCTGGGAATAGCCCTTTCCCAGAAAGGACAATGTTCGCGCGGGATCCAGATCATGGAAGAAGCGTTGAGCAAAGATATCGATTTCCAGCGGGCGGGGTTTTTCCGTCAGCGGATGGAAGGAATAAGAAACAGATGCCGGTAGTTTTCCCAATGACTAATGATTAATTTCTAATTACTAATGAGGCCCAAAATATTAATGTTAAATGATTGATCAAGCCTTAATTAGAAATTCGTCATTAGAAATTAGAAATTTACGAGTGAATATATGAACGAGTACCTGATCCCCACCCCGGCGATAGATAGCGATCATCCCCAGGTGGCCGGGAAGGCGCGGGAACTTGTTTCCGGTCTTTCCGACCCGATTGAAAAGGCCAGGGTGATTTTTTATTTTGTCCGGGACCGGATCAAGTACGACATGTTCGTGGATATCCTGACCTTCGAAGAATCCCGGGCCAGCCGGACACTCGAGCGGGGCGGGGGGTTCTGCGTAATGAAGGCCGTCTTGCTCGCGGCCCTGGGGCGCGCCGCCGGGATCCCGAGCCGGCTCGGGTTCGCCGACATCATCAACCACCGCGCCCCCGAATACGTGGTCAAAGCCATGGGAACCAACCTTTTTACCTATCACGGCTTTGCCGAGTTCCTCCTCAACGGGAGATGGGTCAAGGCGACCCCAGCCTTCGACCTTCAACTCTGCCGGAAAAACCGGATCATCCCCGTGGAGTTCGACGGAGTAAACGATGCCATGCTCCCCGAGCGCGGCCTCGACGGTAAACTTCACATCGAGTATGTTAAAAGCCACGGATCTTTCGCCGACCTGCCCCATGAAACGATCGTGGAGACCTACGTCAGGATCTACGGCCATATGGATATGGACGCGTGGCAGGAGGCCTATAAACAGCATATGAATGGTAACAAGTAGCTGGTAGCCTGTAACCAGTTTATGGGAACGATTTGACTTGATTATCCCTCGGGGCTTGCCGCGGGGCTACCTTATTCCGTCATTCCGGGCTTGACCCGGAATCCAGAATTTATTACCTGGATTCCTGCTTCCCTCCGGGCAGTAGGCCCTACCCTCCGGCCTGTAAGCCCTACGGGCTGGAAGCGTGGGGCCGGAGGCCGCAGGAATGACAATAGACAACATGGGGGTTTTTAACATAAATACTCCGCAACTTACCGGCAATTGATATGCTTTTAGACCTTCAATACAACGAACCGGTTTTCCGGCCGCCCAGCGAAGGCAGTTCGCTGATTCTGCAGGCCACCTTCGGGTGTTCACATAACAAGTGCGCCTTCTGCGGGATGTATAAAATGAAGGAGTTCCGGGTCCGGAAGTTTGAGGATTTCCAGCGGGACGTGAATATCGTCAAACAGGAATATCCCGAAGTCCGACGGGTTTTTCTGGCCGATGGGGACGCCCTGGCGATCAAGACCGGACCGCTTCAGAAAATCCTCCGCCTGCTTTACCATTCATTTCCCCGGCTGGAACGGGTCACTTCCTACGCCAACCCCTCGAACCTCCTCCATAAGAGCGAAGCTGAGCTCAAGCTTCTCCGCGAAGAGGGACTGAAAATTTTATACCTGGGGGTGGAAACCGGGGATGACGATCTGCTCCGGAGGATTAATAAAGGAGCGAGCCGGGCCGAGATTATCGAAGCCGGGCGCAAGGCGATCACCGCCGGGTTCGAGCTTTCGGTGACGGTGATCCTGGGCCTGGGGGGAAAAGAGGGAAGCGAGCGGAACGCCCGCGAGACCGCGACCATTCTCAATGAGATCCAGCCCCATTATTTCGGTGCTCTCACCCTGATGCTGGGACCTTTCGAGAGCTATTTTGTCTCGGAGGTAGGAGGAAAATGGGTGCCGCTGGAGCGGGATGAATTCCTCCGGGAATTGCGGATGCTGGTGGAAGGTCTGAAGATCGAAAAAGATTGTGTGTTTCGCACCAACCACGCCTCCAATTATCTGGCCCTGGGAGGCACGCTTCCGCGGGACAAAGAAGCCATCCTGGAAACCATCGATTACGCCCTGAAAAATCCCAAGATTTTAAGGCCGGATTACCTCCGGGCGCTTTAGCCCCAGGTTTCGAGTCGCGGGTTTAGGGTTTCGAGTTGGAGGGTGTGTCATGAAACTTTGCCTTTTGAACAACCCAACTTGAATTGTGAATAAAAAATTTATAAGATGATCAGGTATTAACTTATTGCTAAAACAAAAAGAGGGGGAAAAATGGAAAAAACACAATATGACGCCATCGTAATCGGAGCGGGATTAGGGGGGATATCCTGCGCCTCCATCCTGGCCAAGCGGGGGCTGAAAACCCTGGTCCTGGAGCAGAACGATATCATCGGGGGATGCTGTTCCACCTTTGAAGACAAGGGTTTTCACTTCGACACCGGCGCCTCGATCGTGGAATTCGTCCCCGCGATCGACGCGATCTTCGAGCGCCTGGGTAAAAAGCGGCAGGATTACATTGATCTCCGACCATGCGACCCGATGTAT
>JAPLJI010000042.1 GCA_026388655.1 Pseudomonadota bacterium | reverse complement strand
CGGCCAGCGCCGGGATCGGCTACAGCTCGGTGGACCGCCTGGTGGGGACCGCCCAGCTTTCCTTCGGCAACCTGATGGGCCGGGGCCAGCGCCTGCGGTTCACCACCGAGTTTGGGAGCCGCAGGCAGACTTTTGACCTGGGCTTCGAGGATCCCTATTTCCTGGACACCGACTGGAGCATGGGGGTGAATTTGAATAATACCACCCGGGATTATACCGATTATTCGCAGACCGACCGGGGCGGATCGATCCAGACCGGGTATCTCGTTTCCGAGAATACCCGGGTGAACCTCTCCTACCGTTACGACGATGCCACCCTCACCAATCTGAATGAGTCCGTACCCTGGTTTTTCATTGGGGGAAGCACCTCCAGCATGACCCTGGGTGTCTCCCGGGATACCCGGGACCATCCCTGGGACCCGACCCGGGGAAACCTGGAATCCGCTTCCGTCGAGCAGGCGGGTCTGGCCTGGGGCGGGGAGAACGAGTTTTACAAGTTTTCGCTTCTGGGGCGCATCCATTTTCCCCTGCTTTTGGGCTCGGCCCTCATGTTGAACGGGAGAATGGCATACGGGCAGGGATTTTCCGGGAAACCGCTGCCCTTCGCGGAGCGGTATTTCGTCGGCGGCTTGAACAGCGTCCGGGGTTTCGATTACCGGACCCTGGGGCCGGAGGTAGAGGTGCCCAATATCTATTCCGATCCCGCCTCCTACTCCACCAAGATGGTCTGGGGAGGCAACAAAATGGTGGTTTTAAACGCCGAGCTGCTGATCCCGCTGATCAAGGAAGCGGGGATCAAGGGACTGGTGTTCTTTGACGCCGGGAACGCTTATAACGAGTCCGAGCAGTTTTTCAGCCGGCCCTTAAGAATGGGCTACGGTTTCGGTTTCCGCTGGTTTTCTCCGATCGGACCACTGCGCTTTGAATGGGGCTACCCGATTCAAAAGAAGTCCTGGGAGAGGGCCTCGGTTTTTGAATTTTCCATCGGCACGTTTTTCTAGGATTAAGAGAGAGGAGGAACAATGCGATCAAGGATGATCTGGGTGGGAGCAATTTTACTGGTGTTGGGATGGGTCGGCTCCGGGCAGGCCGCCGACAAACTCAAGCTTGGATATATCGATATCCAGGAGGTTCTTCTGAATTCCCGGGCGGGCCTTGAGGCCAAGGGGACGCTCGCGAAGGAATCGGAGGAAAGGAAGAAAATCCTGGAGGACAAAGACAAGGAGCTGAAAAAACTCAAGGAGGAGCTGGATCGGAAAGGATCGGCTCTGTCCTCCGAGGCCCGCTCCCGCAAGGAAGCGGAACTCTCCCGGAAACAGGATGAATTCCGGGAACTGCTTTCCAAGATGGAGATGGAACTCCAGCGGAAGGATTACGAGCTGACCCAGACGATCCTCAAGGGCCTGGAGGGAATCATCGAGAACCTGGGCAAACGGGGCAAGTACGACCTGATCCTGGAAAAGAACGAGGGGACTGTTCTCTACGCCCCCAAAGATTATGATATTACCAATCAGTTAATCAAGCTCTACGATGAGGAAAACCGGACCGAATCGAAGAAATGAACCGGCGCCGGCGGGTGGGGAGATGACCCTGGCGGAGCTGGCCCGCTTGCTCGGGGGCGAGCTTTGCGGTGATGGCGGCGTCCGGGTCTGTCGGGTGAGCCCGCTCCCGGAGGCCGGTCCGGAAGCCCTGAGCTTTGCCGTTGACGACAGGTATTTCCCGGCGGCGCGGGCTTCCCGGGCTTGCGCTCTGGTCGTGCCCCAGAGGATTCCCGACCTGGACCGCCCGCAGATCGTCGTGAAAAACCCCTGCTTAGCCCTGGCGCAGGCGCTCCGGATTTTTTCCCCGGAGCCGGAGATCGAGCCGGGGATTTCGCCCCTGGCCTCGGTTTCCGATTCCGCCGTCCTGGGCTTGGGGGTGAAGATTCATCCTTTTGTCTATATCGGGGAAGGGGCGAAAATCGGGGCCCGGTCGGAAATTTATCCCCATTGCTACCTTGGACCGGGAACGGAAATCGGGGAGGACTGCCGGATTTATTCGCGGGTTTCCATCCGGGAAGGCACCCGGATGGGGAGCCGGGTTATCATCCAGGACGGGGCGGTGATCGGGAGCGACGGCTTCGGCTATGCCCGGGAGGGGGAGGAATATCGCAAGATCCCCCAGGTCGGGATCGTGGAGATCGAGGACGAGGTCGAGATCGGCGCCAATGTCACCGTGGACCGCGCCACCCTGGGCCGGACGCTCATCCGGAAAGGGACCAAGATCGACAACCTGGTCCAGGTGGCACACAACGTCGAGGTGGGGAAAAACACGATCATCGTGGCCCAGGTGGCGATCGGGGGCTCCTGCCGGATCGGGGACGGGGCGGTCCTGGCCGGGCAGGTGGCGGTGGCCGATCACGTGGAGATCGGGGCCGGGGCTCAGGTGGGGGGGCAATCCGGGGTCCTCCGGGATGTCCCTCCGGGAGCCAAGGTTTCTGGGACCTACGCAATGCCCCTCTTCGACTGGCTCCGGGTCCAGGCGATTCTGCCGAGACTGCCCGCGATGTGGAAGGAGATGCGGGAGATCCGGGAAAAGCTGTCCCGGAACGAAAAGAGCGGTAGGGTCTGTTCCCCGAACAGACCGAAAAAGATCAGGAGCAAAAAGAAACCCAGCAGGGGGAGAAAAACTTGATTCATCCAATGGCGATCGTGGGCCGGGAAGTGGAGCTCCTCGGCCCGGTGGAAATCGGCCCCTTTTCGGTGATTGTGGGGAAGGTCCGGATCGGGGAAGGAACCGTGATCCATTCCCATGTCCGGATCGAGGGCGAGACCGAGATCGGGAAGAACAACCAGATTTTCACCGGGGCCGTCCTGGGGACCGCGCCCCAGCACGGCAAGTACCAGGGCGAGAAGACCGTGCTCCGGATCGGGGACGGAAATATCATCCGGGAATATGTAACCATGCACCGGGGAACCGGCCTGGGGGGCGGGGTAACCTCGGTGGGAGATGAGAATTTTTTGATGGCCTATTGCCATATCGGCCACGACTGCCGGGTGGGAAGCCGGGTGATCATGGCGAACTCCAGCCAGATTTCCGGGCACGTTCTGATTGAAGACGAGGTGGTTTTTTCCGGGCTGGTTGGGGTGCACCAGTTCGTTCGGATCGGCCAGCTGGCGATGATCGGGGGAGGCGCAATGGCGGTGATGGATGTTCCCCCCTTCGCGATCGCGAACGGCGACCGCGCCCGCCTTTACGGGATCAACCGGATCGGACTGAAACGGAAGGGGCTTTCGGTGGAGGCCATCCGGGCCATCCAGAAGGCCTACGAGATCCTCTTCCGCTCCGGCCTCCGCCGGGAAGAAGCCATCCAGAAGGCGGAAAAAGAGATTTCCCCCTCCCAGGAAGGGGGAAAAGAAGTCCAACATCTCCTCGTATTCGTCCGGGGCTCGGAGCGAGGCATCACCCGCTTCCGGCCCTCAAGGCCAGAATCAGACTCTCCGGATCCCGAATGAATCCTTAACTTGCAGCTCCCCGCGGTCTCTGCCGCAGGTAATGCAATAATTCAGACTTCTCAAAACTTTTCCTCACGCTCGGCCCGCAGGAAATCGAAACAATCCCGGATCTCGGGTTAAGCATCGTTTCCGGTGGTTTTTTGCTGTGGAAACCAGCGCGTCGGTATTCTATTCTGATTTTAGGGGGGATATAATATTATAATCCATGACGGTAACCAAGCCCGAAAATGACTGTCTAATAGTAAGGAAAGGGGCTTAATTCTTGGATGGAAAATTAAAGGTTGGGGTGGTCGGGGTCGGCTATATCGGATTTCACCGGGCCCAGAAGTATCAGGATATCCCCGAGGTCGAGCTGGTGGGGCTGGTGGATCCGGACCCGGAGGTCAAGGAGAAAGCCCAGACCCTCGAGGTTCCTTATTTTCCCAGCCCCGCGGAGATCATCTCCCGGGTGGACGCAGTTTCAATCGCGGTTCCCACCCCCCAGCATTTTGAGATCGCCCGCGATTTTCTGCGCCGGGGCAAGCACGTCCTCCTCGAGAAGCCGATCACCGGCATGGTGAGCGAGGCCGACGACCTGATCCGCCTGGCCCGGAGCGAGAAGGTGGTCTTGCAGGTCGGGCATACCGAGAGGTTCAACCCGATTGTGGAGGCGATGTCCGGCCGGGTGAAGGACCCGCGCTTTTTCGAGATCCACCGCCTCTCCCTTTTCCATGACCGGGGCACCGAGGTGGACGTGGTGATGGATATCATGATCCACGATCTTGACATCGTCCTGGAACTGGTTCCCTCCCCGATCAAGCAGGTGGTTTCCATCGGCGTCCCGGTCCTCTCGCCGCTCGTGGATATCGCCAATGCCCGGATCGAATTTGAAAACGGGGCGGTGGCCAACCTGACCGCGAGCCGGGTTTCCCTGAAACGGATGCGGAAGATCCGGGTTTTCCAGATCGACGGGTATCTTTCCGTCGACTGCGAACGCCAGGAGGGGGTTTATTGCCGGCGGGTGAATGCGGATGACGGGGGTTCCTCCGAGCATAAAATCGAGGTGGAAACCCTGGAGGTGAAGAAACGAGACGCCCTGGCCGCCGAGACCCAGGGATTTGTGGATGCGGTCCGCGGGAAACGCCCGCCCCGGGTGGGAGGTGAAGAAGGGAAAAGGGCCCTGGCCTTGGCGGAGAGGATCATCGAGGGTTTCAAGCAAAGCATCTCCGCCCTCGAGGGATTAAACAACCATCCCTACCTGTTCACCTGGATGAACCGCGCTGCCGGTCCGAACGGCTCGAAAAGCTAAAACTCTACGTTCGACTTACTTGGCGTTGATCCGGAGCTGTCATTCCCGTCCCGCATCAGAGTGCGGGATAAACTCCAGCGGGAATCCATCTTGAAAATACTGGATTCCGGATCAAGTCCGGAATGACAATCAAAGTAAAGGGATTTTCGATGCACTACGCCGGATTTGAGTGAAATAAAATAAAAAGTTGGGACTTGGGGGGGATAAAAGAATAAACTCCTAACACCGTACACCCGACACCCAACCAAATTAATCTGGAAAAAAGAAATGTCCCGGAGGAAAACCTATTCGCTGAAGACTCGAAAGAGCAAAGTGCGGCTGGAGGATTTCGCCCGGCCCCCGGGACCCGTTGGTGACCGGAAATTTTCAGGGTTCATTCAAAACCTGCCGAATCTTCTGTTAGCCAAAGATTTCCGCGAATTTATAAAAAGGATAGGGGAGGCCCGAAGCCAGGAAGGCTTGATCTTGTGGGGGATGGGAGCTCACGTGATCAAAGCCGGGCTCTCCCCGGTGATAATAGACCTGGCCCGGCGGGGTTGGGTTCACGGGATCGCCTTGAACGGGGCCGGCCTGGTTCACGATTTTGAGGTGGCCCGGGTGGGCCGCACCTCGGAGGACGTCGAGGAGGCTCTGAGCCGGGGCGAATTCGGCTTCGCCCGGGAGACTGGAGAAGAGATTAACCGGGCTATCAACGAGGGGGTGGAACGAGGGCTGGGGTTGGGGGAAGCGGTGGCAGAATATATCGCAGAAGACCGGCAATTAAAGATTAAAGGTCAAAGGTCAAAGGTCAAAGGGAAAAATCCGGAAAATCGTCAATCGTCAATCGTCAATCGTAAATCCGATAAGTTTCCATTTAGAAAATACAGCATCCTGGCTGCGGCTTACGAACTAGGCATCCCGGTTACCGTCCACGTGGCGATCGGGACGGATATAACCCATCTCCATCAGGATTGCGACGGGAAAGCCCTGGGGGAGGGCAGCCTCCGGGATTTTCATCGTTTTGCCCATCTGGTCTCCCGGATGGAGGGCGGGGCTTATCTCAATCTGGGCTCGGCGGTGATCCTGCCGGAGGTTTTCCTCAAGGCCCTGGCCTATGGCAAAAATCGAAAAGGGAAGAATTTCCTGGTCCGGAAAGGCATCACTACCGCCACCTTTGATTTTCAAAAGCAGTACCGAGAACTCGTCAACGTGACGCAGAGGCCGGCGCGGATCAGCGGTCCCCGTTCCCGGGGGTATTATTTCCTGGGCGCGCATGAAATCATGATCCCGATGCTGGCGTGGGCGCTTCCGTAAAAATTACTTGACCGCCGACCGCTTACCAGTGAAAAGTAAAAAGTAAAAAGCGGAGAAAAATTAAACATCCGAAACTAGAGACTAGAAACCAGAGACCAGAGACTAAAAGGCTGGACATTCTCATTGGTAAATAACGGGCGAAAGAAAATTTTGATCGTGGCCGGGGAGGCCTCGGGGGATCTGCACGGGGCCAACCTGGTGCGGGCGCTCCAGGGGCGGAACCCGGACCTGGCTTTTTTCGGGGTCGGCAGCCGGAACCTGCGGGCGGCCGGGGTGGAAATTCTGGCGGACTCCTCCGAGATCACGGCGATGGGTATTACCGAAGCCCTGGCCAAGCTCAGGCAGGGGCGCCGGGTGTTTCGGAAAATTCTTGACCGGGCGGAAGCTTCCCCCCCGGATCTCGCGGTCCTCATCGATTCGCCGGGGTTCAATCTCCGCCTGGCGGGTTCCCTGAAGACGCGGGGGATCAGGGTGATGTATTACATCGCCCCCCAGGTGTGGGCCTGGGGCCAGGGACGGATCAAAAAAATCTCGGAGCGGATTGATCGTCTGGTTTCCATCCTGCCGTTTGAAAAGGAATTCTTCAGTCAGTTTGGGATCCCGGTGGACTTTGTCGGGCACCCGCTCCTGGACCTGGCCCGCGAGAGCCGGAGCCCGGAGGAATCCCGCTTAGTTTTCGGGATCAAGCCCGGGGAAAAGGTGATCGCGCTCCTGCCCGGCAGCCGCCCTGGGGAAATCGCCCGCCTGCTCCCGGAGATCCTGGGCGCGGCCCGGAACCTTTCCCGGCAGAGGCCGGGTCTGCGCTTCCTCCTGCCGGTGGCCAGTTCCCTGAATCCCCAGGCGATCGTGGAGTCGGTGCAGGCCCGAGGATTGGGCGACGCGGTGTCCGTATTGCCCGGGGAAGAAATTTATAATGCCCTGGGGATTGCGGAACTGGCCCTGGTGGCTTCCGGAACCGCCACCCTGGAAGCGGCCCTGATCGGATGTCCGATGATCATTCTTTACCGGGTGAGCCGTTTGAGTTACGGAGTGGGACGGATGCTGGTTAAAGTCAAGCATATCGGCCTGGTCAACCTGATGGCCGGGCGGGAGGTGGTCCCAGAGCTTTTGCAGGGAGAGGCCCGGGCGGAAAGAATTACCCGGGAAGTGGAAAGGTTTTTAGACAACCAGGAGCTAAAAAACCAGGTCAAGTCCGACCTGGTCCGGATCCGCGCTTCCCTCGGCAACCCCGGGGCGGCGGGGCGGGCAGCCCAGATCGCATTGGAAATGCTGGAAACCAGGTCGTAGGTGATAGGTCAAAGGTGAAAAGTAGTGGTCGAGCTTGCTCGACATAAGGTGGTTGGGTTGTTAGGTGGCTTGGTGGTTAGAAAGAAATGCGGAATGCGGAATAAAAAATAGTTTCGAGTTTCGGGTTTATGGTTTCGAGTTAAACCCTATGCGCCCTCCGGGACGTAGTCCTACGGGACGGAGTCTATGCTCTCTGCTCCTTGCTAAAAAAGACCAGAAAGACCAGATAGACGAGATAGACAAAATAGACTAAAGAAACCTACGACCGGTGACATGTCATTAAAAATGGAACAATCTAAGCGCAACCCATATTTTCGATTGCTGGAATTCGTCCGACCCTATTGGGCCGGTTTCCTTGCCGCTTCCCTGGCGATGGGGGCGGTTTCGGGCCTGACCGCGGCCCAGGCCCTGGTGGTCAAGCCGGTGGTGGACGGGATTTTCATCCAGCGCGAGCTGGCGGTCCTTTTCAATCTGGCCCTGATGGTGATCGGAATATTTTTTTTTAAGGGATTTTTCACCTACCTCCAGGCTTACTGGATGGGGGGGATTGGGCAGCGAATCGTGAATGAGCTCCGGGACCGGCTCTATTCGAAGACGCAGTTTCTGCCCGTGTCTTACCTGGACGATACCTCGAGCGGGGTTTTGATTTCCCGCATTACTTACGATGTCCAAATCACTCAATCGGCCCTGACCAGCGCGATCACCGGACTGGTCCTTGACTGCCTGACGATCGTCGGCCTGGTGATCATAGTTTTCCTCCGCAGCCCGATCCTGGCCGCCACCGCCGTCATCGTTTTCCCGGTGGTGGTTTTCCCCATTCTGGGTTTCGGCCGGCGGGTGAAGCGGCTTTCCGGGGAGGGACAGGTCCGGATGGGCCGGATCAACACCCTGATGGTGGAGAGTTTTGCCGGGTCACGGATCGTCAAGGCCTTCGGGATGGAGGAATACGAGTCGGCCCGCTTCCGGGAGGAAAACCGGAAATTCCTGGATCTGATGATCAAGGCGATCAAGATCCGGGCCCTTTCCTCCCCCCTGATGGAGTTTTTCGGGGCGCTGGGCGCGGCGGCGATTATCGTGGTCGGGGGAAAAATGGTGATCTCCGGGACCATGACGCCGGGAGATTTCGCTTCTTTCATGACTGCCGTCTTTCTGCTTTATCAACCGATCAAAAGGTTGAATAACGCCAACCAGGCGATTCAGGAGGGAGCGGCCGCCGCCGAGCGGATCTTCGCCCTGCTCGATACCCCGGGGGAAGAAGTCAAAACCGGCCGGGAACTCCAGGGCCCGATTGAAGAGATTCAATTCCGGGATGTGTCTTTCCGGTACCGGGATGAATGGGTCATGACCGGGATCAACCTGAAAATCAGGAAGGGAGAGGCGGTGGCCTTCGCCGGGGCCAGCGGGGTGGGGAAGACCACGCTCATGAATCTTCTGCTCCATTATTACGAGCCCACCCAGGGGGCGATTCTGATCGACGGGGTAGATTACCGGGAATACTCGCGGGAGTCCCTCCGGGGGAGGATCGCGCTGGTTTCTCAGCAAACCGTGCTTTTCAACGATACCCTCCGAGCTAATATCGCCTACGGAAAACCGGAGAAAGGCAGGGCGGAGATTGAAGCGGCGGCCCGGGCCGCTTACGCCCACGATTTCATCATGGCTTTTTCCGAAGGTTACGACACGGTAGTCGGGGAGCGCGGGGTCAAACTCTCGGGCGGGCAGGCCCAGCGGATTTCCATCGCCCGGGCCCTGCTCAAGGACGCCCCGATCCTGATTCTGGATGAGGCGACCTCTTCCCTGGATAGCGAATCGGAGGCTATCGTGCAGAAGGCCCTGGAAAACCTGATGCAGGGGAGAACCACCCTGATCGTGGCTCATCGTTTTTCCACTATCCGCAAGGTGGACCGGATCCAGGTCCTGGCGGAAGGCAGGATCGTGGAAGAGGGCACCCACGCCGATTTGCTCAAGATGAAAGGGGAGTATGCCCGCCTCTACGAGGCCTCGCGGGAGGAAGAGGAGAAAGACAAGAAAGACAAGGTTAATCCATAACTCATAAATTTCTAATTTCTAATGACGAATTTCTAATGAATAATCCAGATCGAGTTTCTAATTCAGAGTTCATTAATTGGTCATTGGTAATTGGGATTTAATTAGACATTTGAAATTAGGAATTAGTAATTTTGTATTTCCCGGTCATGGTTTGGTTATTGGCGTTTGGTTATCGGTAATTTTCCAGAGAGGGTTCTCTGAATAAAAAAATCAAAGATTGGTTCCTGGACCTGATGCCTCCCGTGATCTGGGTGATCCTTACCGGGATCAAGAAAACCCTTTTCACGCGGGAGCTGTTCCCGGAACGGATCGACCAGTTCTGGCGGAAAAAAGTCCCGGTGATCGTCGCCTTCTGGCACAGCCGGATGGCGGTTCTGCCTTTTGTCTACCGGGGGCGGGGGGTGAAAGTCCTGATCAGCCCTTCCCGCGACGGGGAATTGGTCAGCCGGGTGCTCGGTCACTTTAATTTTGAGACCATCCGCGGATCCAGCAGCCGCCAGGGGGCGGAGGCGCTGAAAAAACTCGAACAGGCGATTCAGGAGGGGTTCGACGTGGGGATCACCCCCGACGGCCCCCGGGGACCGGCCCGGGAGATCAAGCCGGGAGTAATCGAGCTGGCCCGGAAGACGGGCGCCCCGATCGTCCCCTTGACCTTCGCTTCCGGGAGAAAGATTCGTTTTAAAAGCTGGGACCGGTTCGAGTTTCCCCTTCCTTTTTCCCGGGGTTTCTACCTCTGGGGCCAACCTTTCTGGGTGAAGCCCGAGGCCAGGGAGCTGGAGCAGGAGAGGAAGGATTTGGAAAACCTGATGAACCGGTTGACCGGGGAAGCCGATCAGCGGGCGCGGGAAAAAAACGGCTCCCTCTCCGGTTCCGCGTTTTACTTTTTTTACAGCCTGGTTATCTGCGGGTTTTTTCTGCTGACCTCTCCCTACTGGCTCATCTGGCTCTGGCGTAATCCCCGGGAAAGACAGGGTCTTCCGGAGAGATTGGGCTTCCCGCTCGACGACCGGAAGCTCACGCATCCGGTCTGGGTTCACTGCGCTTCCGTGGGGGAACTCGAAGCGGCCAAGCCCCTGCTCTCCCGGCTGATCTCCGGGCGGGGAGAGGAGGGGGTGGTGATTTCTTTAACCAGCGCCACCGGGAGGGAACAGGCCCGGAAACAGTTTCCCGGGGTTCGGAGTATTTTTCTGCCTCTGGATCTCGGATTTCTGGCCCGCCGGGTCCAGAAACTGATCAGCCCCCAGCTCATCGTTCTTTTTGAAGCCGAACTCTGGCCGAATTTTCTCCGCTCCGCCCGGAGGCTCGGGATTCCGGTTTGCCTTTTGAACGGCCGGATCTCGGAGAAGTCGGCCCGCGGATACCGCCTGGCCGGGTCCTTCTTCCGGGAATTTACCGGCGGGATCGATTTTATCGGGGTCAAGGGCGCGGAGGATTCCCACCGGCTGATCTCCCTGGGCATCAGGCCGGAAAAAGTCGAGATTCTGGGGGATTTGAAGTGGGCCGGTGACCATTCCTTCCCGGAGGGCAAAACCCCGGAATTTCTGGAAACGATCCGGGGCCGCTTTTCGCCCCGGACCGTGGACCCGGTACTGGTTGCCGGTTCCACCCACCCGGGCGAAGAGGAAATTATTCTCCAGGCTTTCTTGAAATTGTCGGGCCGGTATCAGGGCCTCAAGCTGATCCTGGCCCCCCGGAAATTAAATCGGGTCGGGGAACTCGAACGGCTTTGTCAACAGAACCACATAGATTTCTGGCTCCGCAGTCAGATCCAGGTCAACAATGGCCCGCCCCCCCCGGTCCTGATCCTGGATACTATGGGTGAGCTGCGCGAGGTTTATTCCCTGGGGTCGGTGATTTTCGTGGGGGGGAGCCTGGTGCCGGTGGGCGGGCACAATCTGGTGGAAGCGGCCTTTTGGGGCAAACCGGTCCTCTTCGGGCCCCACCTCGAGAAGCAGAAGGAAATCGCGGAGCGATTTCTGAAGGAGGGATTTGGATTCCTGGTCAGGGAACCGGCGGAAATAGTGTCCAAGGTAGGTGAACTGCTCGATGATCCCCGGCTTTCCCGGGAGTTGGGGGAGAAAGCCCGGGGTTTTGTCCGGGAGGAGGGACAAATTCTGGATCGCTATTTCGACTTGATCAAGCCTTATCTGGAATAAAGGATGAGGGTTCCAGGGGCCGAGGGGGAAGATAAAGTTCAAATGTCAAAGCTCAAAGTTTCCTACGACCCCGAATGGGGTCTCAGGACGAGAACCCCAGAGGGGCAAATAAAGTTCAAAGCTTAAATGACCGAAATTTGACATTTAGATTTTGACATTCATTTGGCATTTGGATTTTGAACTTTGAACTTTGAACCGTGAACCATATTTGTAATGTTTAACGTTCGTTGGGTTTTCACCCGGATCATTTTCAAATTGGAACGATTCTGGCCCCGCGCCGCGCGGAACCCGCTGGGGGCGGGTCTGCTCGGGTTGTTTTCCGGTTTTTACTTCCTGGGCCTCCTGGCCCGGGAGTTTTTTTTCCGGTTCGGGCTCATTCAGCCCCGGACTTTCCCGGTGCCGGTTATTTCCATCGGCAATCTGAGCCTGGGCGGTACGGGGAAGACCCCCCTGGTTCGCTTCCTGGCGGAAAAGTTCTCTCTCCTGGGGATGCCGGTGACAATTTTGACCCGGGGCTACAGCCGGAGCGGAAAAGGGGAGAGGATAATTTCCGGAGCCCGGGAGAAAGAACCCGATTTCGAAGAGGTGGGGGATGAGCCGATCCTGCTTTCCCGTTGGCTTCCCGGGGTAACCATCGCAATTGGCAAGGACCGGGGCAAATCCGGAGAGTTATCTTTCCGGCGGGGAAGCCCACAGGTTATTTTGCTGGATGACGGTTTTTCCCATCGGCGGTTGAGAAAGGATCTGGAGATATTGATGGTTCCGGCTCGGCCGGAACCGCTCGATCTCAAGCTTTTTCCCCGAGGCACCCTCCGGGAGCCTTTCTCCGGGATCAGGCGGGCGGACCTGGTGGTGATTTCCGGGGAGAATCCCGACCCGGAATGGCTGGCGGAACTGGCCCGGAGGCATCCCGGCGGGGTTTTCTTCCAGGCGCGTTTTCAAATCGTTCAATACCGGCCGCTGGGCATACCAACCCGGCCGGGGCCAAATCCGGAAACGAGACCGGCGGGGTTTTTCCGGGGGCGGTCGGCCCTGGCGCTGGCGGGAATCGGCAATCCGGGTTCTTTCTTCGCTTCCCTCGAAAAAGAAGGGGTCGTAATCCGGGAAAGGCTGGTTTATCCGGATCATTTTCCCTACCGGGAAAATGACCGGGCCCGGATCGAGAACCTGGCCCGGGAAAAAGAAGTCGATTTGATTCTGACCACGGAGAAAGACGGGGTCAGAATCGAGAAGCTGCTGCGCTCGGGACCCGCCCGCGATCCCGGGTGGTGGGAGGTTCGGGGGGAACTTGAGCTCGCGCGGGGAGAGGAATTTTTCCGCCTGATCCAGGCCCGGCTCCAAAACCGGACCCCGGCCATTTTTATAGATCGGGACGGCACGATCAACGAGGAGAAGGGGTATCTCACCCGGCCGGAGGATCTGAGGATTTTACCCGGAGCGGATGATGCCATCCGGAGAATAAACGCGGGCCCCTATCTGGCGGTCCTGATTTCGAACCAATCCGCGTTGAACCGGGGCCTGGCCAGCGAGAGCCGGATCCGGATGGTGCATCTGAAACTGGAGGAATTGCTTGGTTCCGGGGGTGCGTTCCTGGACGGGGCGTATTACTGCCCCCACCGGCCCGATGAAGGTTGCGCCTGCCGGAAGCCGGAACCCGGCCTGATCCGGAAGGCGGTATCCGATCTGGGCATTGCCCTGGAGGCTTCATATTATGTGGGGGACAAGGAGACCGATATCGAGCTCGCCCGCCGGCTGGGGATCCGGGCGGTCAGGGTCGGGACGGATCCCGATAATTACCGGGGCATCCCGGCGGATTTTGTTGCCCGGGACCTGGCCCACGCGGTAGACTGGATCATGGGGAGCGTAACGGTTTAGAAGGGAGGAGGATAATGGCGATTGACAAGGAACTGCTCGAGATCCTGGCCTGCCCCAAGTGCAAGGGCGACATCCAGCTGAACGAAAAAGGAGATGGTCTCATCTGCCCGAAATGCAAACTGCTTTACCGGATCGAGGACGATATCCCGATCATGCTGATCGAGGAAGCCACCCCGATCAAATAGAAAAAAGCGGTGGTCAGGTTGTTAGGTGGTTAGAAAAACCACCAACTCACCAACTCACCGTATCTTCATGAACGGCCTCTCCGTCATCATCATTACCCTGAATGAGGAAAAGAACCTGCCGGATTGCCTGGCCTCGGCGGTTTTTGCCGATGAGATCGTGGTGGTGGACTCGGGGAGCACGGACCTAACCCGCGAGCTGGCCGAGAAGCACCGGGCCCGGGTCATCCGCCAGGACTGGCTGGGCTACGGGAAGCAGAAGGCCTTTGCCCTGACCCAGGCCCGAAAGCCTTGGGTGCTTTCCCTGGACGCGGATGAGAGGGTTTCCCCGGGCCTCGCCGCGGAGATAAAAAAGATCCTCGGCGGGGAGGCGGGGAAGGACGGTTTCTACGCGCGCCGCCAGAATTATTTCCTGGGCCGGCTGATGCGCCACGGGGGCTGGGAGCGGGACTGGGTGCTCCGCCTTTTCCGCCGGGAGAAGGGGAGCTTCACCCATTCCCCGGTACACGAGAGGATCGAAGTTGAGGGAAAAACCGGGCGCCTGGAAAATCCCCTGCTTCACTATCCCCACGCGACCCTGGATGATTTTTTCCTTAAGATGGACCGCTACACCGCCCTCTCCGCGGCCGACCTGGCCGAACGGGGGAAGCGGGCCCACTGGTATAACCTGCTTTTCAATCCGGCTTTTCGATTCTTCCGGATGTATGTCCTGGAGCGGGGGTTCCTGGACGGCTACCCCGGCCTGGTCCTGGCCGGGCTGTATTCCCTGTATGTCTTTACCCGCTACGCCAGGTTGTGGGAATTGAACCAGGACAAGAAATAGAATTCAGAATTGACCAGGAAATAATCAATGGCTTCAAATCCACCAATTTATATTTGTGTCATTCTGAGCCCTGAGCTTGCCGAAGGGCGAAGAATCTCGATTTCGTCGGATGAATCTTAAAAAGCAGATCCTTCTCCCGCCAGAAGCGGGATCAGGATGACAACAGAGAGAATTCTCCCAATTCCCAACTAATGCAATGAATCGTATCCTCGTCGTCCAGACCGCTTTTCTCGGTGATCTGATCCTGACCACCCCGCTTTTCCGTGCCATCAAGAAGATATATCCGGAAGGTTATCTGAGCGTGGTGATCCGGCCGGAATACCGGGAGCTAATGCGGGCGATTCCGGAAATCGATGAGCTGATTTTTTATGATAAGCGCGGGCGCCGGTCCGCGAACCTGGCAATTTCCCCCCACCGCTCCGCCCGGACGGCTTTAATGCTCTGGCAGTCACACATTCCCCGGCGGGTCGGCTTCGCGGAGGCCGGTTTGAGTTTTCTGTATACCGATCGGGTGGCGCGGAACATATCACTTCACGAAGTGGACAGAAATTTGAGCCTGATTTCTTCTCTCCAACAGGATCCGGGTAAATTTGATCGGATGCCTTACCTTTCAATAAAGGAGGAATGGGATAAGGAAGCTTCCCATTTGTTACCCCCAACGCGGAATTTGGTGGGGATCGCCCCCAGCTCGGTCTGGCCGACCAAGCGTTGGATTCCGGCGGGTTTTTCCCGCTTGATAGATCTTCTTTTTGAAAAACTCGGCCTGAAAGCGGTTATCCTCGGGGAGCCCGGGGCGGAGCCCCTGGCGCGG
>JAPLJI010000150.1 GCA_026388655.1 Pseudomonadota bacterium | reverse complement strand
ATTTTATTCAATGAGCTTCTTTTAACCCCGGAAAACCTCGAGGTTTCCAGGTTCATGCTGGATTCCACCAGCCGGGCAAAGGAAAGGTTGGCCCGGAGGAGCCACTCCCGGTCTAATTTGTCCATGGTATCATCCGCGGTCGATAAATATTTGGGGGCGGTCATAAAAGTTATGTAAGGGAGATCCGGGAGAGTGAAAAGGTACCCGGCTCCATCGCTGAAGGGCGGCTTGAGCGGGGTGAGGTGAAGGATAAGAGGGAAAAGAAGGAGGTTCCGAGACGGGAGCGGCACGCGGTGAGACCGTCGCTGAAGGAGATATTTGAAAATCAGGCCCGGGATGAGGGGATATATGAGGCTGTATACCGGTGGGGGCATAAATTGAAGGAGGTTGGGGATTATTTAGGGAGACATTATTCATGGGTGAGCAAGGAAATAAAAAGAATGGAAAGTATCAAGACCTGACCCCATTTTCCACCCGGCGGATGTCCACCACCACCCCGGTCAGGTGCGACATTCCCGCGAGCTTTTCACAGCCATCAGGGCCGTCCGGAGTCAGGTAATTAATGTTAACACCGTGGTACCGCCGCGCTACGGTCAGGCCGTCGGCATTCTGGTGTCCCCACCCGTGCGGGACCGCCACCACGCCGGGCATCATGTCCGGGGTAACCTTGACCGGTATTTTCACCGCGCCCTGGGTGGTGGAAACTTCGGCAATGTCATCATCTTTGAGATCGCACTTTACCGCGTCCGATGGATTCATGTAGAGATAATTGGTCCTCCGCTTGGGCCCGACGAACCCCAGGGAATTGTGGATCCAGGAGTTATGCGTCAGGCGCTCCCGCATACAGACCAGTTTAAAACGATCCTTGATCTCGATCTCGCGCCGGAAATCGGCCTCCAATTTAGCCGCGTTCTCCACAAACAGTTCCGGGGCCAGGTTCACCCGTTTATCCTCGGTGAGCACGCGCCGGCCGAGAAACATACCGGGCAGAACCGGCTTGAGCATCTGGCCGTGAGGGTACTTTTTAACCTGTTTTTTCAAGGGAGCCGCTTGAGAAGCCAGACGCAGCGACAAATCTATTATTCCCTCGGAAGTAAGGGCCAACTTGCGGCCGATCAGGGGCATTCGCTCCAGGCAATCAATCAGTTTAAAAATAAGGGCCAGGAACTTTATCCCAAACAGGGGAATACCCGCGGCATGGGCCAGCTTGACGAAAATCCACCACTCCTCGCGTACATCTTCGGGCGGGTCAACCATCCGTTCGGTATATTGCACATATCGCACCGGTTGAATTCCCGCCATCCAGTGAAGCACCATAGGCAGGTCCGGTCGCTCAAAAATGGTTGTCGTGGGAAGGAGATAGTGAGCAAAATTAGCCGTTTCGTTCCGGAAGATATCGAGGCACACCAGGAGCTCGAGCTCTGAGAGAGCTTTTTCCAGGCGGCCGGCGGGATTGGGATATGTGATCGCCGGGTTGCCGCCGTAATTGATGAGCGCCCGGATCTGTCCCTGACCCGGGGTAAGAATCTCATCCGCAATGACTCCCACGGGGAAGATATCGCAGACCGAAGGAAGGTTTCCGATCCGCGTCCTGTCCCGCCGCTCCAGCTTTCCGGCTTTTTTCATAATCCTCGGCATATCGAAAAGCCCCTGCCCGACGATCGTTCCGCCCTCTCGATCCAAGTTCCCCGATATCGCGTTGATGGTTTCGCTTATCCAGAACGCGAGGGTGGCATTAGTACTCCGGTTGATCCCGGTCGAGCAGTAAAGAGCGGCGCCGTCGGCCTGGGAATAGGTCCTGACCAGGTCGCGGAGCGTGCCGGCGGGAATGGTGGTCACCTTTTCCTGGCGCTCGGGAGTCCAGGACTCACTCAGTTTTGCCAGGATTTCATATCCCGTCATGTATCGGGATACCCGTTCATGCTTTACGCCATCGATGTGAATCAGCTCGTTCAGAAACGCCATCAGGAAAAACACGTCGGTGTCCGGACGGATGAATATCTGTTCGCCTGTCGCCCGGGCCGACTCGGTATAGCGTGGGTTGACGAAAACCACGCGGCCGCCGCGTTCCACTATTCCGCGGATCTTCTGAATGGCTTTGGGGGCTTGGATGAAAGTCATCTGCGACACCGCCGGATTCGCGCCGATGGCGATCAGCATTTTCACTCTCGGCAGGTCCGGAAAGGTTAGCCGGAACGGCGATCCATACATATACTGGTGCACGACGAATTTATTGTTGCAGTCCACCGAGCCGGGGGCGAAAAAATTCTTCGTTCCGATCCCGTCGACCAAGGCATTTATCATCGCGGCGCCGGCAAAGTCGAACGCCATCGCGCTTCCCGCATTAATGGCAACGGAGTTCGGGCCGTGCTCTCTGATCAGGGTTTTAATCCTGGCCCCGATCTCGGAAATCGCCTGGTCCCAGGTGATGGTTTCCCAGGCATTGCCATTCCGCTTTATGGGATGCAGGACCCGGTCCGGCGAGTACATAAACTGATCGATTCGGAGTCCCTTCCGGCAGACAAAACCCTTCGTCACCGGGTGTTCGCGATCCGGCTCGATCTTGATGACCCGGTTGTTCTCCACCGTCACCTTCAGCCCACAGGCCACCTCACAGATCCGGCAAAAAGTGTACTTCGTCTTCGTCATCTGTTCATTCTGCTCCTTACGAACCCGTCTTATTATCCCCAGGGCTGGCCGTATAAATTTTAATGTGCCTTGCCGTACTTCGGTTTTTCCTTTTGATGCGGCGGACCTTTCCGCCGGGGATATTAATATCCACAGTCAGGGTTGGGTATTTGGGCATGTTGGTGTACTGGCAAAAAATTAATTCCCGATTAAATCAAATCATTGGAGCGGAAAAATATCAAATTGGATAGCCTCTCCCTGTTCTTTCATTTCTTCTACAAAACGCGGCACGAAACCCGTCGCAACCATTTCTCCCAACACCCTGCCCTTCGAGTCATAGCCCCGGGGCTTGAAGAGGAATATGTCCTGCAGGGTGATGATCTCCCCCTCCATCCTCGATTATGCCCTGGTGCGGCGAGTCGGAATGGGAGGAGATGATGATATTTTTTTCGGACTGGCCCGGGAGGATGCCGTAAACGTTGTCCGCGGTCCCGGGAACATTCTCCCCGTCGAGAAGCAGGGTGGCCTGAGCCTTTGCTTGCGCCAGCCGCTGGAGCCGCTCTCCGTCCGACCGGGCGATAAACAGCATGGGGATGGGGCCGGGCTCAGGGTCAAACCGGGGAAAGTAAAGCGTATTGGTGTTGTAGCCGGGATAGTAGGGGACATTATGGATAAAGGCCATCCCCGCCGCCCCGCGGTGCGCGGCCTTCCGGTAAAGATCAAAATATTTTGCAAACCAGTGGCCTTCCGGAAACCCAAAGTAATTGGGCGGAAACCATCCCGCCTCGGCGACCACGATCTTGCCCG
>JAPLJI010000053.1 GCA_026388655.1 Pseudomonadota bacterium | reverse complement strand
ACCAGGTTGCCCAGGGTCCGGAGCGCGAGGGCGGAAAACAGGCCCGGCGGCAGCTCCGTCCCGGGATTCAGAACCCAGGGCCAGAACCAGAAGAAAAGGATTTCCACCACGCTGAAAACGGCGAGAGCCGCGGCCCAGAAGAGCAGGTCGCGGGAATCAACCCGGTGGGAAATCCAGCTGACCCCGAAGAAGAAAAGGAGGGCCAGGAGCGAGTTCAGTCCGAAGAAGGAGGAAGAGACCAGGTCGAGGAGATAACCGAGAAAGAAAACCAGAATGGCCCCGCCTAGGGTTCCGAACTCGACCCCGAGGTAGAGGATCAGGAAGAAAAGCAGATCGGGCCGGGCTTCCCCCAGGGGCAGGAAGGCGAAGAGAGAAACCTGGAGCACGATGAACAGCCACCCCCAGCCCAGATAAAGCAGAATCGCTCTCATTTCGGCTCCTCCTGGAAAATGACCAGGACCTCCTCCAGGCGGGAAAAGTCCACGCTGGGCTCGGCCCAGATATCCTGGAACAACCCGTAGTTTTTCCGGCGGACATCCTGGATCTGCCCGACCCGGATGCCCTTGGGAAAAATGCCCTCCAGTCCGGAGGTCAGGGCCAGGTCTCCCACCGCGATGTCCTCGAGGCGAGAGAGATAGCAGATCTCGAGCTTGCCGTCGCCGGTCCCCCGGGCGATCCCCTGGGACCGGGTTTTTTCCATCAGGATGGGCACGGCGGAGTTGCGGTCGGTGAGGAGAATAACCTTGGCCTCCTGGAACCCCACCTCGGAAATCCGGCCCACCAGCCCCTGGCTGGTGGCGACCGGGAGCCCGGGCCGGAGCCCGGCCCGCTGCCCCTGGTTCAGGGTCAGGGAGAGATAGCCGCCGTTCTGGCTCTGGCCGATCACCTGCGCCGGGATGACCGTGTAGGTATTGGCCAGGCTGTAATGGAGGAGGGTTTTGAGGCGGGTGTTTTCCGACTGGGTTTCCCGGCAGAGAAATTTATTGGCTTCCAGCTCGAGCAGGGTTTGCTTGAGCTTCTGGTTCTCGGCTTCGACCCCGACCAGGAGGAAATAACTCCGGCCGATTCCCGCCAGGCCGTTCAGGCTGTAGGTGATGGCTCGCTGCGGGTAGGAAACCAGGGCGATGGGAACCTTAGCCAGGGGCCCGGGGGAAAGCCGGGGGGTTTCCCCGGCGGTGAACAGGCTGAAGGACCAGGCCAGGAGGATGATGCCTCCGAACAGCTTTCGGCGTTCCTTGATGAAGTCCCATATTTTCCACATCTACTTGATGGCGACGAGTTTCAGGAGATCGATTTCGTCCAGGGCCTTCCCGGAGCCAAGGACCACCGCGCACATCGGGTCGTCCGCGATAATCACCGGGAGACCGGTCTCCTCCCGGATGAGAATGTCGAGACTGCGGAGAAGCGAACCGCCGCCGGAGAGGACAATGCCCTTGTCGGCGATGTCGGCGGCCAGCTCGGGCGGGGTGCGTTCCAGGGTCATTTTCACCGCCTCCACGATAGCCGCCACCGGCTCGGCCAGGGCTTCCCGGATCTCGTCCTCGTGGATTTCCACCGTCTTGGGGATCCCGACCACCAGGTCCCGGCCCCGCACCTCCATGGTCCGGTTTTCCCCGGTGGGATAGGCGTTGCCGATCTGGATCTTGATCCGCTCGGCGGTGGATTCGCCGATCAGGAGGTTGTATTTGCGCTTGATGTACTGCAGGATGGCCTCGTCCATTTTGTCGCCGGCGATCCGGATGGAGCGCGAGTAGACGATCCCGGCCAGGGAAATGACCGCCACCTCGGTGGTGCCCCCGCCGATATCGACGATCATGTTCCCGGTGGGCTCGGTGACCGGGAGCCCGGCCCCGATGGCCGCCGCCATCGGTTCCTCGATCAGGAAGACCTCCCGCGCCCCGGCCGACTCGGCCGATTCCTTCACCGCCCGCTTTTCCACCTCGGTAACCCCGAAGGGGACGCAGATGATGATCCGGGGGCGGAGGAGGGTTTTCCGCTTGTGGGCCTTGCGGATGAAATAGCGGAGCATGACCTCGGTGATTTCGAAGTCGGCGATTACCCCGTCGCGCATCGGCCGGATGGCGACGATGGATCCCGGGGTCCGGCCCAGCATCTTTTTGGCCTCTTCGCCGACGGCGAGGATCCGGCGGACCCCCCGGCTATCCTTGTGCACAGCCACCACCGAGGGCTCCTGGGCGACGATTCCCTTACCCTTGAGGTAGACGAGGGTGTTGGCCGTCCCCAGGTCGATGGAGAGGTCGTTGGAGAAATAACCGATCACTGAGTCCAGGATCATCTCGGCTCCTTTCTTGTCGGAGTGATCACGCGGGATCCCGGGGTTCGGGAAGGAAATTGGTTGATTTAAATTTTTGTTTAATCCAAACCCTTGAAATCCTTAATTATTATCGGCATTTGGACTAATCCCTGTCAAGAAATCCATCGAAAATCTTTCTCCGGACCTTGCCCGCAAGACGAAATGTTTTACCAAGCGTAACATTTATTTATTTTTCCGGGGCGAGATTTTTCGTCTTTCTGACTGTTTTAAGTCAATCGGTTGCGGTTACGCGGCTCGTTTCGGTTGGGTTATCCGGTTGCGGTTAAAAGCCGAAGGACATAGCCGATAAACGAGACGATCACCGCCTCTGGCGGGATTCCGCCAAAGGCGGAAGCATCCCAACCGAACGACGTAAGCCGTGGGGCTCTACCATGGATTTAGTGTTTAAAGGATGGATAGAGCCGGGAGAAGAGATCCTTCAATTCCCGGAGACCCGGCTGGCCGGGGGCGGTGGGCTTTTGGAAATAGGCATAACTCAGACGGGAGCCAAAGAGCGGAGCCAGGGCCCGGGAGACAGACGCCCATTCGCCCATGGCTTGGGTGATGAGCGGGACCGGTTTCTCCCGGGTGAAGCCCAGAAGCCGGATCACCTCCGCGGGTTTTCGGGCCCGGGTCGCGATTTTCAAAATGTCTCCCGGCTGGCCCCGGAAGCGCCGGAGCAGAAGGTGGAGGTAAGCCGGGGGCGGGGTCCGGTGGTAGTTGTGGTAAGAAAGGATTACCGTCTTGCCTCTGGCCCGGGCCTGACGGGCTACCCGGCTGGTCAAAGTTGCCTCGAGTTCAAGGTCGACCGCGTCCACGAAAGGAAGGAGGGAAAGAAAAAGTTTTTCCCGCTGGGTTTCCGGACCAGGCCAGGGATGGGCGGCGTCGCTCCGGATGGTGGCGATCAGGGGCAGCCGGGTCGCGGCCCGAATCTTCCGGACCTCAACCAGAAGGTAATTGTCATCTGGGCGGGGGAAAAGATCGAGTCTGAGTTCAAGCAGGTCGCCTCCGAGTTGGCGAAGGCGGAGGAGGGAATGCGCAGGCAAGGGCCCGGCGAGGGGAACCGCAATCCGGGGAGGCAGGGCGGAGAGCCCCACCGATCCGATCCGGACCGGTTTCATTTCATCTGCCGGGAAATGAACTGGGAAATCTTTTTAGCTTTGTCTTCGCCGAAATCCCGAAACTCCAGCCCCATCCCGGTTATGATCCGGCCCTCGTGCTCCTCCCGCTCCTCGCGGACGACCGCCGCCTTGGTTTTGAAACGGCTGGATTTGCCGTTCTCGGGCAGTTCGAACTCGACATCCAGCTCGACCCCGATCGGAACCGGTTTTTCCGTGATCAGGAAGATTCCCTTGGTCGAGATGTCCCGGGAATAATTCACCCGGTCAATCCCCATGTAGCGGTATTTCACCTCCAGGCCAATGGGAACCCGCTCTTCTTCCCGTTCCTTGATCGTGACGAATTTCTTGATTTCGTTGAGCAGGCTGCGCTCGTTGATCGGTTTCTGGACGAAGTCATCCGCCCCGGCATTCAGGCTTTCCTTGCGCTTGTTGGTGGAGGTGACGATGATCACCGGGATCTTTTTCAGTTCCGGGTCGGCCTTCAGGATCCGGGTGGTTTCGATCCCGCCCATTTCCGGCATGACCAGGTCGAGGAGGATGATGTCGGGACGTTCCTGCTTGGCGAGCTTCAGGGCTTCGGCGCCGGTGGAGGCGGTAAAGATCCGGCAGTCCGCCCGTTTCAGAAAGGAAATTTCCAGGTCTAAGAAATTTCGGATGTCGTCAACCAAAAGGATCTTGGTCATCCCTGCCCTCCTTGTTGCAATAGCGTAGATGAATAATTTATATCAAAAAATAATGGATTGCAATCTCAAGAGGAAAATCCCGGAAAGTCCGGACCGAACCGTTCCGGGAGGCGGGGCGGAAAAAGGCCCTTATTGGGAGAGTTCGGCGCGATAGTAGATGACCGGGTATTTTTTCCAGGTGATCTCCGGGTGCCAGAGATCCAGGATATATTCGGGGGAGCGCGGCTGGGTGTCTGGGACGGTGGGCTCCGGGGTTCCGAGGAAGCGCCCAAAACCCCGGCGGAGACGGACGATCAGGTCGGTCTGGGCCTCGTCCCGGAAAAAAGAGACGGTCAGGTAGACCATCTCCACCGGGAACCGGCCGGTATTGAAAATGCTGACCCGGACATGGTAGCGGCCGAAGACGTCGATCAGGAGGCCCAGGTCTTCCAGTTCCAGCTCCGGCACCGGGAGGGGTTCGTTCCCGCCCGGCGCTCCCCGCACCTGGGCCTCGAAAAAAACCTCCGGGAACCCTCCGCTCGCCGGCAGGAGACTGACCGCGGGGGACCAGAAATCGAAGGTTCGATAGCCTTCCCCCCCCGGAATCGGGGGCAGCTGCTGGGATCCGCTCAGGATCGGGAGCTGGTGATCGGGATCGGAAAAAAGGTCGGCGGTCACGACCACCTCATCCGCGTTCGCGGGGGAAAAATTTTTCACCTTGCCGGTGAGGTGGAATTGGTAGTCGGAATCGGTGAAGGTGAAAAGCTCGGTCAGGGCCAGGCAGGAGCCAGGGCCGGGGAGGATTTCCTCTTCTCCGCCGCAGGCCCAGGGAAAAGCCAAAGCCAGCAGGACCAGGGCCACGATCCGGACGGGAGGAAATAGAAAATTTCTAATTTCTAATGGTAAATTACTAATCATCGGATTATCTTGATCACTTGAGCTGCTCGTCTTGTCTATCGGCTATGTCTTTCGGCTTATAACCGCAACCGTATAACCCAACCGAAACGAGCCGCGCAACCGTAACCGGTTAACCCACTTAAATAATCCGGCAATGGCGATTAAATATTAAATCTAAGGAAAGACTACCGGCAAGTGGAGACCGGTGGTCTCCGGGATCCCGAAGAGGAGATTCAGGTTCTGCACCGCCTGGCCGGCCGCGCCCTTGACCAGGTTGTCGAGGGCGGAGACGAGAACGGTTTTCCCCGTGCGTGGATCGTGCTTGATCCCGATTTCAATCAGATTGGAGCCGACCACGTTCCGGGTGTTGGGGAGCGAACCCGGGGGGAGAACCCGGACGAAGGGCTCCTCCCGGTAATCTTCCTGGAGGAGTTGGTGGATTTCCTGATCCCCGATGGCCCGGGTGGCCTGGAAATAAATGGTGGAAAGGATGCCGCGGGGGATGGGCATCAGGTGGGGAACGAAGAGGACCCGGGCCGGGGCGGGACTGAAGCAGCTCAGGTAAGCCTCGATCTCCGGGGCGTGGCGGTGGGTGCCCACGCTGTAAGCCTTGAGCCCTCCCGTCACCTCGGAAAAGAGCAGTTCGGGGTTGGGGGTTCGCCCGGCTCCTGAGGTGCCGGAGAGGGAGTTGGCGATAATGGAGTCCGCCTGGACGAGGCCCCGGCGCACCAGGGGAATCAGGGGCAGGAGGATGGAGGTTGGGTAACAGCCCGGGTTGGCTACCAGCCGCGCCGGGCGGATTTTTTCCCGGAAAATCTCGGGAAGGCCGTAAACCGCCTGAGCCAGGAGACCGGGGGCGGTATGGTTCTGATACCAATCGGCATAGACCTTAGGGTCGGCGAACCGGAAATCGGCGGAGAGATCGATGACTTTCAGGCCGGCCTCGACCAGCGGGGGAACGACCTCCAGGGATTTTCCATGGGGCAGGGCGCAAAAGACCGCCTGGGCTTCCCGGGTTACTTCCGGGAGGGAGAAGGGCCGGAGGGGAAGGTCGACCTGCCCGCGCAGGTGCGGATACAGCTCGGAGGCGAGCTTGCCGAGAAAACGAGCCTCGAAAAGCCCGGTGATCCTGGCCTGGGGATGGAAGGACAGAAGGCGACAGAGTTCGACCCCGGTGTAACCCGCGGCCCCGATAATGGCGACATCCATAGGGATTTGCTAAAACCGGTTTAGCGCTTGGTCCACTGGAAGCTCTTGCGAGCTTTGGGCTTGCCGTACTTCTTCCGTTCGACCGTCCGCGAGTCCCGGGTCAGGAAACCGGATTTTTTCAGGGTGGCCCGGTATTCCGGCTTGACCGAGAGCAGCGCCCGCGAGATTCCATGGCGGATCGCCCCGGCCTGGCCGGAAAGCCCTCCCCCGTGGACATTAACCCGGATGTTAAAACTCGTCTGGTTTCCGGTGAGATCCAGGGGCTGGCGGATGACCATCCGGAGAACGCCTCTCCCGAAATAGTCATCGATTTTCCGCTTGTTGACCGTGATCTCGCCGGTGCCGGGGGTCATCGAGACCCGGGCGACCGAGGTTTTGCGCTTGCCCGTGGCAGAGAAGCGATCAGGGGTTTCCATCTTAATTCAACTCCAGGGGTTCGGGTTCTTGGGCCTTGTGGGGATGATCCGGGCCCGGATAGATCTTTACCTTTTTGAACATCTTGCGGCCCAGGGGCGTGTTGGGCAGCATCCTTTTCACCGCCAGCTCGAGGACCCGCTCGGGAAACTTGGCCATCATCTTTTCCGGGGTGGTCGAGCGCAGACCACCGGGCCAGAGGGTGTGGTGGTAGTAAACCTTGTCCGTGAATTTTTTCCCGGTCAGCTTGATCTGGGCGGCGTTGATCACCACCACGAAATCGCCGGTATCGAGGTGGGGGGTGTAGGATGGTTTGGTCTTACCCCGGATAATCGCGGCGATCCGGCTGGCCAGGCGCCCCAGGACCTTGCCCTTGGCATCCACGAGGTACCATTTCTTGTTGAGCTCCTCAGGCTTCGGAATCCAAGTCTTCATAATCGAATCAGTATAATCACCCACCCGAAAAAGTGTCAAGTATTCGGGCCGGTCCAGGTTTTAAAGGTTTTGGGGGTGTATTTTTCGATCGAAACCACCTTCTCGGTCGGGATTTCGATCCAGCCGTTCTCGGAACGGAGCATGACCGCGGTGTCGGAGGCCTCGATCAGGATGCCCCGGTAGACCACGTCGTTCTGGGACCGGACTTCCACCATCTTGTTTTGCAGGTCAAATAAAGGATGACGCATATCAAAAGCAGGTGAAAGGTGAAAGGTGAAAGGTGAAAGGTGAAAAATGAGAAGAAAAAAGGCAAACAGGCCAAATTTTTATTTTTACGCTTTTCATCTTACTTCTTACGCCTCACGCCTTACCGTTCATCTTTGACCTTTGACCTTTGAGCTTTCAGCTTTGAGCTCTATGCGCTATGCCCTTTGCCCTTTGTCCTGATCGGGAATTCCTTTCCACTTATCTTTAAATGAAAGCCGCACCTTTCATTATATTCTACCCGGTCGGAAAGCTGGTAGTAAGCCTTGCGGAGGAAGCGGGCCGGGTGCTCGCCCTGCTTGACCCGGCAATAGAGAACATCATTTTCCCCGACCTCCAGGCTTTCCGGGGCCAGCGGTTCCTCCGATTCGTCGTTCAGGGTAACGGTGATCCGGTGGGAGTCGAAGTCGACCCGGCGGATCAGGTAGGGGGTATCCTCGATCTCCACCGGGCAGTTTTCCTTTCCGATCGAAAGCTCGTATTTTCCGCCCGGGCATTTTCGGAGGCTCCGGCTGAAAAGCTGGACGGTCCGGGGATGGGTGATTTCCTCCCCGTCGCAAAACCAGTTGCCCTCCCGGTCTAAAAAGATCTTAGGGTTCAAGGGAATTGACGATTGACGATTGCAGATTGACGAGTGAAATAACGAAACCATTAAAAAGAATTAAGTTCATGAAATTTATTTTCATTAACAGAAAACAGAGAATTGGAAAACAGAGTTATTTTTATTTGAATCGTCATTCGTCAATCGTCAATCCGCAATTGGTTTCAAGGGTTGGCCGATTCCTTGATTTTGATGAGTTGGTAGCCCCGCTGACCGAGGCCGATTTTCTCCGCCCATTCCAGCTGGATCTCGTAGGGGATCCGGGGATAAAGCCCCCGGAACTTGTCCCCGCCGGCCTCCCGCCCGGACTTGAGTCCGGAGCCGGGCAGGGCCTCCGCCCGGTTAACCAGGTCGATCGAGGCTTGGTCGATGGCGACCGGGTCGGGGGAGGCCAGGACGCCCAGGTCGGCCACGATCAGGGGTTCGCTGAAGGGGTTGCAGTCGCAGTTCGGGGTGATATTGGTCAGGAAATTCAGGCAGAGGATTTTCCCGCTTTTATTCAGGGTTACGCCCCGGGCCACCTCGGCCATCCTTTTCTGGGATTCAGACGGCGAGTCAGACGCCCAGTTGATTTCCACCGCCCCCCGCGGGCAGACGGCGATGCATTCCGCGCAGCCGACACAGCGGGCGGCGTCGATCTGGGCCTTTTTCTTCCGCACCGAAATCGCCTGGTAACCGCACCATTTCAGGCAGGTTCCGCAGCCGGCGCAGGTGGAGGGGAACACGCTCGGCGCGATGGTGGCGTGGATGAAAAGCTTGCCGGCGCGGTTGGTGCAGCCCATCCCCAGGTTCTTGAGACTGCCCCCGAAGCCGAAGGCCTCGTGTCCCTTGAAATGGGTGGCCAGGACCAGGGCGTCGGCGGAGTAGATCTCCGGCGCCACCGTCACTTCCCGGTTGACCGCGGGGGGGCCAAGCGGGACCTTGACCCCGGCGTTCCCACGCAATCCGTCGGCGATGATCAGGGGGGCCCCGGCGGAGCTGAAATCGAAGCCATGGCGGAGGGCGGTCACCAGGTGCTGGGCCGAGTTGGTCCGCGCCCCCACGTAAAGGGTGTTGGTGTCGGTCAGGAAAGGCCGGGCTTTCAGGGCCAGCAGGAATTCCGCGATCCGGCGGATGAACTCGGGCCGGACGAAGGTGTTGTTCCCCGGTTCGCCGAAATGAACCTTAACCGCCACCAGGTCCTTCTCGGCGATGATCCGGGAAAGACCGGATTGCTCGAGCAGGGCGGGCAAGCTTTTTACCAGACCCCGGGATGAGTTAGAATAAGCGGGGAGAAAATAAACCGGGCTTTTATTCATGGAATGATAAGTTATTTCCGGCTATTAATATAACCCATCCGGATAGAATTTTTGAATACGGGAGCGGGTCCAACCAGAGGGAGGAAAGGATAATGCAAGGAATCGGGATCATCGGTGCCCAGTGGGGTGACGAGGGCAAGGGGAGGGTGGTGGATCTCCTGACGGAGCAGGCCCAGGTGGTGGTGCGGTACCAGGGGGGGAACAACGCGGGGCACACCTGCGTCATCGGCAACCAGAAGATCGTTCTCCACCTGGTTCCCTCCGGGATTCTCCGCCCGGGGCGGCTCTGCCTGATCACCAACGGGGTGGTGGTGAATCCCCAGGTCCTGGTCGAGGAGATTGCCCGCCTGAAAAGCGCGGGGTTCCTGGAAAACGAGGACCGGATCCGTCTCTCCGACCGGGCCCACCTGATCCTGCCTTACCACCAGCGGATTGACGTCCTCCGGGAGGAGCGCCGGGGAGCCCAGAAGATCGGGACCACCGGCCGGGGCATCGGGCCGGCCTACGAGGACAAGGCCCGGCGGGCCGGGCTCCGGGTGGGAGACCTTCTGGAGCCGGAAGAATTTAAAAAGAAGCTGGCCGCCAACCTGGAGGAAAACAACGCCTACATCGAAAAGATCCTGGGCGGAAAGGGCTTCACCCTGGCCGAGATCCTCGAGCCCTTCCGGGAATACGGGGAGAAGCTCCGGGGCCTGGTTGCGGACACCTCCCGGCTCCTGGATGCGGAGGTGAAAAAGGGCAGCCGGATTCTTTTCGAGGGGGCCCAGGGAAGCCTCCTCGACCTCGATCACGGGACCTATCCGTACGTCACCTCCTCGACCACCACCTCCGGGAGCATTTTTTCCGGGACGGGCCTGGGTTTTGGCCGGCTCCCGCTCCTGATGGTCGGGGTGACCAAGGCCTACACTACCCGGGTCGGCTCCGGCCCCTTCCCCACCGAGCTTTCCGACCCGGTCGGAGACCGGCTGGTGGAAGCGGGGGGGGAATTCGGCTCCACTACCGGGCGGAGACGCCGGACGGGCTGGCTGGACATCCTCGCCCTGAATTATGCCAGCCGGCTGAGCGGGCTCGGCGGTCTGGCCCTGACCAAGATCGATGTCCTCTCCGGGCTCGATCCGGTCCGGCTGGCGGTGGCTTACCGCTACCGGGGGGAAAGGTTGACCGAGTTCCCGGCGGACCTGAAGATCCTCTCCCAGTGCGAACCGGAATACGAGAGCCTGCCGGGCTGGCAGGAAAACCTGGGCTCGGTGCGCCGGCTCTCCGACCTGCCCCGGGCGGTGCGGAATTATCTCGCCCGGGTGGAGGAACTGACCGGTCTCCCGGTGCTGCTCATGTCCCTGGGGGCGGAGCGCGGGCAGACGATCGTGATCCGGGACCCGTTTTCGCTCTGATGGAAAAGTCCGGATTATCCCGGGACCGCGCCCAGGCCCCGGATTTTTTCCCAGACGCTTTCCGCGCCCTGCCACCCGGGATCAGGCTTCCGAAAAACCCCGAAGTCGTCCGCCTGCCCGGGGACGCATCCAACCGGGGGTTCTACCGGGTGTCCGGGGTGGGGGCGAAATCCCTCATCCTGATGGTGCTGGCGGACCCCGACCCGCACCGGCAGCCGGCGGAGGAGATCACCGCCGGGGAAAAACCCACCGGGGAAATTCCCTTTCTCAACATCCAGGGCTACCTGGAAAAACTGGGACTGCCGGTTCCCCGGATCATCCACCATGACCTCGCCCGGGGGGTCATTTTACTCGAGGATCTCGGGGATGACCTGCTTTACGACCTGTTCCGCGCCTCCGCGACCCCGGCCGGGCGCGAGCTCTACCGCCTGGCGGTGGAGCTCCTGGTGGAACTCCAGCTCCGGGCCGCGCGCCGCCCGGACCCGGACTGCCTGGTCTTCCACCGCCGCTTCGACGCCGAGCTGTACGAGTGGGAGTTTCAGCATTTCCGGGAGGAACTTCTGCCCCCCGGACTTCCCGAGGCCCCCGAGCTCGCGCGGGGTTTCCAGAAGCTGGCCCGGGACCTCGCCGAGGCGCCGGGATATTTCTGCCACCGGGATTATCACAGCCGGAACCTCCTGGTCCAGGAGGGGAAGATCAAGATGATCGATTTCCAGGACGCCCTCCTGGCCCTCCGCCAGTATGATCTCGCCTCCCTGCTTTTCGACGCCTATGTTGACCTTCCCCTCCCGCTGTTCGAGGAAATGCTCGAGTATTACCTGGCCACCTGGGAAAAGGCCGGGGGGAAACCGGAGGACCCCGAGCGGTTCCGCCGGCTGTTTTTCCTGGCCGGGGTCCAGCGGGGCCTCAAGGCCGCCGGTCGGTTCGCTTACATCAACCGGGTGAAAAACAACCCCAAGTTTCTGCCTTTCATCCCGGGGATCATCCGGAAGGTCCGCCGGTTTTTCCCGCTCTTCCCGGAACTGACCGGGCTGGAAAAGATTCTGGACAGAGAACTTAAAATAAATGACCAAATCCCAAATCCAGAATCCCAAACAAATCCCAATGACCAATAACCAAACGGAAAATCAATAACCAAAAAGAGAAATGGGAATAACAACTGGAAATACGCTCCGACCATGAAAGCCATGATTTTCGCCGCGGGGAAGGGAACCCGGCTCAATCCCTTCAGTTACGCCTTACCTAAGTCCCTGCTTCCCCTCCGGGGCCGGACGGTGATCGACTGGATTCTTCTCCGCCTGCAGGAAGCCGGCGTCCGCGAGGTGATGATCAACCTCCACCACCAGGGGGAAAAAATTCAGAAATACCTGGGGAACGGGAGCGGCCGGGGCCTCTCGATCAGCTACTCCCCGGAAAAGGAACTCCTGGGAACGGGGGGAGGACTAAAGCAGGTGGAGGAATTTTTTGAGGAGGGGACCTTCCTCGTCCTGAATTCCGACATGTATTTTGAATTCGCGCTCGCCGAGCTGGTAGCGAGGCACCGGGAGAGAAAGGCGGAGGTCACCCTGGTGCTCAAGGCCGGGATGGACACCTCCCTCTACGGCGGGATTTATATCGACGGGGAGGGGCGGGTTTTGAGCCCGGGCCGGGAGAAAACCGGGCCGGGCCGGCTTTACCTTTTCACCGGCATCTCGATCCTGGAACCCGCGGTTTTTTCCTATCTGGTCCGAAAGCCTTCCTCGGTGATTCCGGCGTACCGGCAGATGGCCTCCGAGAACCGCCCGGTTTTCGGGGAGATCGCCGCGGGGAGATGGGAAGACCTGGGGACCGTGGCCAATTACCTCTCGGCCAGCAATATTCCTTGACTTATCTCGCCAGTCTGGAAAAATTTATAAGGTTATGAAAGCGATCAAGGAACGATTTTTGCTAATTATATTTTCGGCCCTGCTGGGAATTCTCCCGGCCGGTTTCGCTCCCGCCCAGAATCAGGCGGGCATCAGCCGGTTTCTGGGCAAGAGCGACAAGCCGGTGCAGATCCAGGCCGACCGGCTGGAAGCGGACAACCAGGCCGGGGTTCTGGTCTTCACCGGCCAGGTGCTCCTTCGGCAGGGGGACCTGGTGCTCTCCACCGACCGGGTCGACGCCTATTTCAATCCCCAGAACCGGGAGGTCACCCGGATCCTGGCGACCGGGAAGGTCAAAATGAGCCAGGGGGACCGGGTCGGCGTGGGGGAAAAAGCGGAATACGACGTGGTCCAGGAGATGCTGGTGCTGACCGGCTCTCCCCGCCTCTTCCAGGGCGAGGACCAGGTAGAGGGGGATTTGATCCGCGTGGACCTGGGCCGGAACCGCTACGAGGTCGAGTCCGCCAAGGCCCGGGTGGGGAGCAAGCGGTTGAAGCAGATGAAGGAAAAAGGCGTCCCGGCGAAGGGAAAGGGGGCCAAGCCGTGACGGCCCCGGCGATACCCGCGGCGGGACCGGCCGCCGGCTGGGATCTGCGGGCGGAGGATTTGTTCAAATCCTACCACCGCCACTTGGTGGTCAAGGGGGTTTCGCTCTCCCTCCGGCCGGGGGAAGTGGTGGGCTTTCTCGGACCCAACGGGGCGGGCAAAACCACCACCTTTCACCTGGTGATGGGCCTGGTGCCCCCGGACCGGGGCCGGGTCTGGCTCCGGGACGAGGATATCACCCGGAAGCCGGTGGCCGACCGGGCCCGGAAGGGGATCGGCTACCTGGCCCAGGAGCCCTCGATTTTCCGCCGGCTCTCCGTGGAAGACAATCTCCGGGCGGTGCTTGAGTACCAGAACATTTCCCGCGGGGAGCGGGAGGAGCGGGTTGAAACCCTGCTCCGGGACCTGGAAGTGGAGAAACTGAGAAAACAGCGGGCCGACACGCTGTCCGGGGGCGAGCGGCGGCGGGTGGAAGTGGCCCGGGCCCTGGCCCTCGACCCGAAATTTCTCCTCCTGGACGAGCCCTTTACCGGGATCGACCCGATCGCGGTTTCCGAGCTCCAGGAGATTATCAAGAAGCTGAAAGCCCGGGGGATCGGGGTGCTGATCTCCGATCACAACGTGCGGGAGACCCTCTGGGTCTGCGACCGGGCCTACATCCTGAATGAGGGAGTGATCCTGATGGGGGGAACCCCCACGGAGATCGTGGAGGATTCCCGGACCCGGGAGGTTTACCTGGGGGAGCGCTTCCAGCTTTAAGCCGATGCCGATTGAACTCAAACAGACCACCAGGCTCCAGACCCAGCTGGTCATCACCCCCGCCCTGAAGCAGGCGATCGAGCTCCTGCAGGTCTCGCGCCTGGAACTCGTCGACCTGGTCAAGAAAGAGCTCGAGGAGAACCCGGCCCTGGAGGAAACCCAGCCCGAGGACGAGTCCGCCCGGCCCGCGGAAGGGGGCCCGGAAAAGGAGCCGCTGACCACCTGCGGTTCCGAGGTCAACTGGGAGGAATACTGGGACGGGCATTACCGGGAGGAAGAGGTGTCCCGGCGGGCCCGGGAGCATTCCGCTCCCCCGCCGGCCGAGAACTACGCGCGCCCCGAAGGCCTCGCGGAGCATCTCCTCTGGCAGCTCAAGCTTTCCCCCCTGGACCCGGAGCGGTTTCAGCTGGGCAGCTACCTGATCGGGCTCATCGACGAGGACGGCTATCTCCGGAGTTCCGAGGAGGAAGTCGCCCGGGAGACCGGGGCCGACGAAGAGCGGCTCCGGGAGCTGATCCAGCTCCTCCAGGGATTCGACCCCCCGGGGGTGGCCGCGCGCAGCCTGGAGGAATGCCTCCTGATCCAGATCAGGAACCGCCAGGTCAAGGACCCCCTGGCCGAGCTGATTCTCCGGCACTATCTCCCGGAGCTGGAAAACGGGGAGGCCGAGAAAATCGCCCGGGAAACCGGGGCCGGTCTCCCGGCGGTCAAAAGGGCGATCCAGTTTCTCGCGGAGCTGGATCCGCGGCCGGGGCGGTCTTTCAACCCGGTCAATCCGGTTTACCTGGTTCCGGACGTGATGATCTTCAAACTGGATGAGCATTCCGACTATTTCGTGCTCCTGAACGAGGACGGCCTGCCCAAGCTCAGGCTCTCGGGCTATTGCCAGGGACTGCTCGCGGGCGGCCAGCTCGGATCGGGGGAGAAGCAGTATTTTCAGGAGCGGATGCGCAAGGCCGTCTGGCTGATCCGGGCGGTGCACCAGAGGCAGCGCACCCTCTACCGGGTTTCCCGGGCCCTGGTCGAGCGGCAGCGGGAATTCTTTGACCGGGGGCCGGGTTTCTTCCGCCCCCTGGCCTTGAAGGATATCGCGGAGCAGGTGGGGGTGCACGAGTCCACGGTGAGCCGGGCGGTGGCCAACAAGTATGTCCATACCCCGCACGGGCTTTACGCTTTCAAGGCCTTCTTCAACCGCGGGATTGAGGACGAGCACGGGGGGATGGTGGCCACGGGAAACGTCCGGAAACAGCTCCAGAAAATCGTGGGAGCGGAGGATTGGCAGAAACCCCTGACCGACCAGAAACTCGCGGATTTTCTCCGGCGGGACGGGGTCCGGATCTCCCGCCGGACGGTGACCAAATACCGGAAGCTTCTGAAGATCCCGGCGGCGCAGGAAAGACAACAGGCCTATTTTTTGAAGGAGAAATCCCAGCCTCCGGGAGAGGGGGAGAAAAACCAGCTTTCCCCGGCCGGGCTCGAGCCGGAAGAGCCGGAAGGACGGGAAGAGGAGGAGGAAACCTGAAAAAGCCGGAACCGGCGCATTTTCTTCTGGTGGAGGAGCTTTACGCGCACGCTCCGCACTTTTCCTTTAAGCTCTCCCTGGTGGCCGGGGAAGCGGGGCTGAACCGGAAAATTTCCGCTCCCCTGATCCAGCGCCCGGGGGTGGCTCTGGCCGGGTTCATGGAGAATTTTCACCCGGACCGGATCCAGGTGATCGGCCGGACCGAGATCGACTACCTTTTCTCCCTGCCGGAGGAGCAGCAGCGGCAGGCCCTGGCCCGGATTCTCTCTCTGGGGGTGCCGGCGGTGATGGTGGCCACCCAGGAGCGGGTGGAGTTCCCCCCGCTCTGGAGCGAACTTTTCGAGCTCGCGGGCATCCCGGTCTTTTTTTGCCAGGGGAAAAGCCGGGAGGTGATCTCGGCTCTTTCCGAGTTCATGGAAGAGCGCCTGTCCGAGAAGACCAGCCGGCACGGGGTCCTGCTCGAGATCCTCGAGCTCGGGGTCCTGGTCCTGGGCCGGAGCGGAATCGGCAAAAGCGAAAGCGCCCTCGACCTGGTCAACCGGGGACATCGCCTGGTGGCCGACGACCTGGTCGAGATCCGGTTCTACCACCGCGGGGTTTTGCGGGGCCGGGCGGCGAGCCCGATCAAGTATCACATGGAAATCCGCGGGGTGGGGATCATCAACATCCAGGACCTGTTCGGGGTTTCCGCCATCCGGGAGGAAAAGGAGATCGACCTGGTGATCGAGCTGGTGGACTGGGAGCCGGAGGGGGATTACGAGCGCCTGGGACTGGACGAGAAGAACACGGAAATCATGGGGGTTCCCATTCCCTACGTGCGGATCCCGGTCAGCCCCGGCCGGAACATCGCCACGATCATCGAGGTGGCGGCCCGCAACCAGCTCCTGAAGAACATGGGGCATTATTCGGCCCGGCGCCTGGACCAGGTTTTAAGCCGGAGAAGCGTCCCGGAGGCGGCCCGGGAGGGGAAGAAACGGGATGAAGCGTAGCCTGCGGGTAGTGATTCTCTCCGGGCTTTCGGGGTCGGGGAAAAGCACGGCCATGCACGAGCTCGAGGACCTCGGGTTCTTCTGCGTGGACAATCTCCCGATTACCCTCCTGCCCAAGTTCGTGGAAATCCTTTCCCTCTCCCGGGCGGAGATCAACAAGGTGGCCCTGGTCATCGACATCCGGGAGCGGGAGTTCCTGCCGGATTTCCCGGTCATCTACCAGGCCCTGAAAGAGGAGGGGCTGGCCTCCGAGCTGGTCTTCCTGGAATGCGAGGACCAGGTCCTGTCCCGGCGGTTCGCGCAAACCCGCCGCCGGCACCCGCTGGCGGAGGGCACCGACCTTTTGACCGGGGTGTCCCGGGAAAGGGAGGAACTCAGGGCCATCCGGGGCCTGGCGGACAAGATCTGGGACACCACCTATTACTCGCTGCCCCAGTTTCGCCGGGAGGTGCGGGAATATTTCATCGAGAAGGGGGCGGGGGAGAGCTTCCTCGTGAACCTGCTCTCCTTCGGTTACAAGGCCGGGATTCCCTTCAACGCCGACGTGGTCCTGGATGTGCGTTTCCTGCCCAATCCCTTTTTCGTGGATGAGCTCCGGAGCCTGAACGGCCTGGACCCGCGGGTCCAGGATTATATTTTTTCCCAGCCCGAGGGGGCTGATTTTGTCCGGTCCACCCGGGATTTCCTGAATTTCCTGCTGCCCTGTTATCAGAAGGAGGGGCGGCCGGTCGGCACCATCGCCTTCGGCTGCACCGGCGGACAGCATCGCTCGGTGGCGGTGGCCGACCGGATCGGGCACTACCTGCGCGAAGAGGGATACCGGGTCAATGTCTCCCACCGGGATGCCGGCTAGGGAGGGGAGGAAGATCATGATCGGAGCGGTTCTGGTCGGGCACGGGAGTCTGGCGGAAGAAATGATGCGGACCGCGGAGTTTATCGCCGGAAAGCTGGAGCAGGTGGTGGCGGTCCGGGTCAACCAGGAGGAGCCCCTGGAGGCGCTCCAGAACAAGATCCACGAGGCCATTCGCCTGGTGGACCGGGGGGAGGGGGTGCTGGTCCTGACCGACATGTTTGGGGGGACGCCCTCCAACTTGAGCCTGAGTTTTATGGAACCGGGGAAAGTGGAGGTGATTTCGGGGATGAACCTGCCGATGGTTTTGAAACTGATCGGGAACCGGCAGGGGGTGAACCTCCAGACTTACGCCCAGGAAATCCGGGAAAGCGGGCAGCGGAACATCTCCCTGGCCAGCGAGATTCTGGACCGGGGCCAGAATAAATCCCAAATCCCAATGACCAAACGGAAAATAAAGTCATTCCTGACTTGCTTGTCCCATTTATCCCGAGGTTTACCGAGGGAAGCGATGCCGAGGGGATCAGGAATTCAGGGTTTCCTGTGAAAACAGGAACGTATGAACTCCATAAAATTCCCACTCATTATCTCGAAACAATTTTGTTTGACATCGGGGTTTCAACCGGTATAAAATTAACATAGATCAACCCTAAAAATCCCATCATATGGGAAACTATCTTACCCATAGCTTTCCCCGCCTCGGTTGGTTCCTCTCCGCCGTCTATAAGCTACCCACATCTCTTTTCTCTCATTTGCCTTTCCATCTTTTCTCGAAAATTTCCTTCAATACTCATGTAGGGGAATCTTTTCACGGGTTCTCAAACATATTCAATTTTATTAAAAAATCAGAAAGTAGAGAGCGTTTTTTAAACAAAGAATATTTCGCATGAAAAGACTATTTATTAAAAGATTCTTTATTTTTGCGCTCCCTATTTTTTTAATTATATGCTTATTTTCTTGTCAAGGCGATAAATGTAAGAACAAACCTTTGCCGGAGATACCCAAAGGATTTACAGCTTTAGCGGTTAGTGAAAACGAGATTCAATTAAATTGGGATGAGGTTAAAGGTGTCACCAGTTACGAGATCTGCCGGGGTGGTCAGTATTTAGCTACGGTGGAAGATCTAATTTTTGTTGATATTAACTTATCACCAAAAACTGAGTATTCTTACCAAATAAAAGCCAAGGGTTCTTGTGGGGATTCAGATTTAAGTAAATCTGTTGTTGCTAGAACCTTCTCCGTTGATGGATGGCATACAATTTTCGAAACAGATTTCTCTGCCCTACTCGATATATGGGGCACTGATAGCGATAATATTTACACAGTTGGAGATTGTTCTTTAATGTTGCAATATAACGGTAAAACATGGAATCCGATTATAAACGGTGGATGTTATGCTGAATCACTACAATTAAAATTTAATGATATATTGTTTGTAAATCCAATGATTATTCCTGATACTAAACCGAATGATCTTTTAAGTGGCATATGGGGTTGCAATCAGGATAACATTTACATTGTGGGATCAATTAGGTTTGATGAAATTTATAATATTATATTTATAAATAATAATGGTGTTCATGAATTTATATTAAGCGGTCTTGATAGCTATCTTTCGGATATTTGGGGCAGTGATTGCAATAATATTTTTGCAGTTGGGGGTAATGGACTTATCTACCATTATGATGGAAATTATTGGAATAAAGAGGAAAGCCCAACCGATGAATTAATTTATTTTGTTTGGGGGATTGGAAATGAGGATGTATACATTATTGATAATGTACCTGGAAGAATATTCCATCATGATGGTTCTAATTGGTCGTCAATTGATACGGGAACGATAAATAAGCTTTATGGTATTTGGGGCACTAAAAATGATGATTTATTTGCTGTCGGTGAAAAAGGAACTATTCTTCATTTTGATGGAGCCTCTTGGGCGGCACAGGAATCTGGTGTTGATGCAGATCTTTGGAGCATATGGGGATTTAATAGTAACGACATTTATGCTGTTGGATCTGAAGGGATTATTATCCATTATAATGGCAATAATTGGACGGCGCAGGATAGTGGAACAGATGGTTTGTTAACAAAGGTTTGGGGATTGGATAATAAAAATGTTTATGTAATCGCTGGAGTTGTAAAAATCAATGGAAAGAATTACTCAGCTATTTTACATAATTAGGAAAGGAGTTTACAATGAAATCAAATTTTAAAAAATATTTAATCGTTTTATTTTTCCCCCCATTGTTTTTATCATTTTTTTTTTACTAGTAAATCATCAGGTAATGATAGTAGTTTAGAAGCTTGGAGAAAGTTTAAAAATAGTAATGGCTATGATTGGAAAATTGGCTTGAATAGCAAATTAAACCCTAGAGGTGTATATGGTAATATATATAGCAAGTCATCAGATTTAATAATAAATTATAAATACAATAATGAAAATCCTGGTGATTATAAAACATTTGGCACTATGATAGATTAGTGTCAATGAACATATTTGGGTTTCACTCCGTCGTAAAAAGTGAGAAAAGAGCTCAAAGACACCTGCGAAAATTCTGGCGCAAAAATGGACGCGTTTTGTGCATC
>JAPLJI010000028.1 GCA_026388655.1 Pseudomonadota bacterium | reverse complement strand
GGCATTGAGGTTCTGGAAAAAGCCAAAATGATTTCTCCGTCCACCGTCCGGATCCTTCTGACCGGGTATGCGGACGTGAATGTCGCCCAGGAATCGATCAACCGCTGCGGGGTTTATAAATTATTGTTTAAACCCTGGAACGACCAGGAATTAAAAGAGAACATTAATTCGGCGATCGGTTTATTCAAATATTCAAAAGAGAAAAGTCAATTGGTTACCGAGTCGCAGTTACTGAACAAACGAAACCTGGAACTGACGGAGTTGAACGTATTCCTTCAGCATTCCGTGGATAAGGGAAAATTGCAGATACAAAAGCTGACGGCGGAAAATCCGAAACCGGAAATAGCCATGAGGATGAGGGCAAGCCTGCCGCCGCCGGAACCCCGGTCCAATCAACCCGGGCCGAATCCCCGCGTTGATAATCGTCTTCTTTACCTGGGATAAGAAGAGCACAGCGCAAAGGGCATAGCCTCCGGCTCCGCTTCCAGCCCCGCTTCCAGCCCCGCTTCCAGCCCGTAGGGCTTACAGGCCGGCTTCCAGCCCGTAAGGGCCTCCAGCCCGGAGGGAGGGTAGGGCCTACGGCCCGGAGGGAGCATAGGGCATAGCGCATGGGGCAAGGAGCATGGAGCAAAGGGTTTAATAATGAAACTGGATTCCTGCTTTCGCAGGAATGACGTTATGATTTTTCATTCGTCAGATTTTTTGTTTTCACTCGTCATTCGTCAATCGTAATTCGTCAATTCTTTTGAACTACGCAACCTAAAGGTTGCGGCTACCTTGCTATGCGCTGTGCTCTTTGCGCTATGCTTTTCCCATTCGTCATTCGTCATTCGTCAATCGTCAATTCTTTTTAACTCGAAACTTGTTTTCTTTGTCTTAACTCGAAACTAGAGACCCGAAACTAGAGACTTTTTATATTAGGGATGCCGGATCGATCACGAACGCCGGCTGTCCGCTGGCCAGGATGATGACCCCGATCACCCCCGGCAATCGGTTTAGGGGCGGACCCAGCGGCCGGACCACGGCTTCCATAAAATTCCCGATCTGATTTATTCCCAGGGCTATCGTTTTCTCATTCCGGCCTTCCGTAACCAGCGCCGCCCTAAATCCATTCTCTCCCTCGCTCCACCCCAATACTTTCGCCAACGGGAAAACCGGGATCCAGGAGTCGTCCGGTTCGATCGCGCCTTCGAATTGGACCGCCTTCGTGATTCTATTTACCGGAATGGCGCAGATCTCGTTTTCCAACTTTACCGTAAGCAGTTTCAGGATCGCCGCCGAAACCGGGAGCTTGATCTCAAACCGGCTCCCCTTTCCCGGGATGGAACCGATATTCAGGCTTCCTCCCAATCTTTTTACGGTCTGGTAAACCAGGTCCATCCCCACTCCCCGGCCCGAAACCCCGGTCACCTTTTCCGCGGTGCTGAACCCGGGATAGGTAATTAAAAACAAGGCCTCGGCATCCGAAAGAACGGCGGCCTTTTCCGCCGTCAGAAAACCTTTTTCCACCGCCCTTTCTTTCAGCCGGACCGGATCCATTCCTTTCCCGTCATCCTCGATCCGGATGATGGCCCAGTCCCGCCGGCGCTCCGCGGACAACTGCAGTCTGCCGGTCGGAGATTTGCCCCGGGCGGTCCGGTCTTCCGCCGTTTCGATTCCATGGTCCACCGCGTTCCGGATGATATGGAAAAGAGGGTCCTGGATCGCCTCGACCAGGGACCGGTCCAACTCCACGTCTTCTCCCCGGCAGGAAACCTCCACGTTTATCCCTTTCCCGCGGGAAAGATCTCGAACCAGGCCGGGAACCCGCGATAGAATAAGGTCCAAAGGCAGGAGACGAAGGTTAAGAACCCCCTGGTACAAGCCGGCCATGACCCGGTTGAATTTCCGAAACTCCGGTTCGTTTTCCTCAATCAATCCATTTTCGCCCGTCCCGGCATCGAAACCGCCGCCCTCTTTTTTCATGGCCCGGAGGCTTTCTTCCCACTTGTTTTTGATCAAAATGATTTCGCTCAAAGAGCCGAGAATATAATCCAGGAAGGCCGGATCGATCCGGACCTGGGGGGTAAGCATGGCCGACGGTTCCTGATGATCCTCGAAATGAACCCCAATGCCCTCCGGACTTTTTACCGGGGTGGAAGCTTCACCGGAAATATTTCTCTTGATTAATTGCTCCAATCCGGAGAGGGACAGGTAGAGAAAATCCACGATTCGGGACATTCCTCCATAAACCTCGCCGGAAGCATTGGGCGGAACGATCTGTTCGCCCTTCTGTAACTCCGCCCGCAGGTTTTCCAGCCGGTCTTCCACCCGGTGAGCCAGTTCGGCCACATCGGAAAAACCCATCGTCCCGGACATCCCCTTTAAGGAATGCGAGGCTCGAAAAAGCCGGTGGATAATCTCGATATTACCCGGTTCTTTTTCCAGCTCGGGAACGAGCTTCCTCATTACCTCGAGCTTGGCTTCCGCTTCACTGATAAAAAGCGAACGGAATTTATTGAGATCGAGTTCCATCTATCAATTCGATTGACGATTGTAGATTTACAATTGTAGATTGAGGGAAAAAATCATCTAGATTCTCTGCTCTTAATTCTTTATTCATATTTATTGTTGTTATCTTTTTTGGTTTTCATTCGCAAATCGTCAATTCTTTGCAAGGCTAAAGCCTTGCCCTACATTCCGGTTTGTTTGCTTTTCATTCGTCAATCTACAATCGTCAATCGTCAATTCTTCATGATTTTTCGCCTGAACTCGGTCAGGTCTAAAAGGTCCGCCACGATTGATTCCCCCCGCGCGTCCTTAAACTCAAGGCTTTTTTCCAAGATTGATGGTTGGGTCACAACCCCGCGCGCGTCTTCCAGAACAGCTCCGGCCTTTCCATCTTTTCTCCGAAATACCCCGCGAACCCGGTTGGCCCTCAGGGCGATTCTCATTGTCCCCCCCAAAACCAACGCCGGATTTAAAAGGATTATCTTTTCCTCCAACTCAAATTTCCCGTCCGGGGATAGCGGCCCCTTGGGTTTAGACCCGGATTGATTCCCCGCCGGGGATTGGATCCGGATTACCGTGAAAGCCTCACTCCGGTATCCGATGATTCCCTCCGCCATTTCCGGATCGCCGGGAATTCGGATCAGTCTCGGGGGAATAATCACCTCCAGAACCTGTTCCAGGGGAATTCCGAAACTCTCCTTTCCAACCTGGAAAAGCAGGAGAAAACCATTTGCCCCGCCGGTGGAAGGATTTTCCATGTTCAATCGCTAAAACAGTTTCGAGTCTCTGGTCTCTGGTCTATCAATCCAATTTACGATTGACGATTGACGATTGTAGATTGCAAATTTGGAAAAACATGAATTAAAAGGTTGGGTTGAATTCGTTTCGCAACCTGGATTCCTGCCTTCGCGGGAATGACATTATGATTTTTCATTCGTCAATTCTTCTTTGGTTTTCATTCGTCAATCTGCAATCGTCAATCGTCAATTCTCCTTTGGTTTTCACTCGTCAATCGTCAATCTACAATCGTCAATTCTTCTCAGCTTACCCGGAATTTTTCCACGCCGGCTCGAAGCTCTTCGGCGATCCGGGCCAGTTTCTGGGCGTTCTCCGCCAGGTATCCCATCGCCGCGGTCTGCTCCTCCGTGGCGGTGGACATCTGTTCGGTCTCGACCGCGCTATTCTGGGTGACCCGGGAAACCTCTTCCACCGCGCCCGCCACTATGTCGGCCCGTTCTCCCTGGGCCTGGGTCAGTTCGGAGATCCTCAAAACCTCTCCCCGGCCTTCCTGCACCCGAGTAGCCATCCCATTCAGCGCCACCCAGATATTATTCAATTCCTCCCGGGCCTCGCAGATTTCCTGTGCCGCCAGGCTTACCTTTCCCATCACCTGGCCGCTCTCGGAGCGGATCCGGTCAACCGAAGTGGAAACCTGGGCGGCCGACGACTCGCTCGAATCGGCCAGCTTCCTCACCTCATCCGCCACCACCGCGAAGCCCTTCCCGGCCTCCCCGGCCCGGGCCGCCTCGATCGTGGCGTTCAGGGCGAGCAGGTTGGTCTGCTGGGCGATCCGGGTGATCAAGTCCGTCATGCGGTTGATTTCAGCGATCCGGTTGCCGAATTCTTTCAGAATCGCCTCAAAACCCTCAACCGAAGCGAAGGCCTTCATCATCCGTTCGATCGCTTTGCGCACATTCTCCGTTTCTTCCTTGGCCGATTGGGCGGTATCTTTTGCCGCCTCCGCGGTTTTTATCGATTGCTCCACCACCTGTTTCACGAATCCCCGAAATTCGCGCATCTCCACGAAAACCTTCTCCGCCTGCTCGGCCTGTTTGGAAGCCCCCGTGGCGATGTTTCCAATCGAACGGGCCACCTCCCGGCTGGAGGTGGCCATCTCTTCCGCCGTCGCGGAAAGGTTCTGGGCGGATTCCGAAACTTCGAAAGCGGACTGCCGGAACCGGCCGACCAAATCCTTAAGGTTTCCCAGCATCCGGCTCAAAGCCCGGGCCAGCTCGTCGCTTTCATCCTCAAAAACGCGGGGCTTAATATCAACCTTGCAATCCAGGTCTCCCTCGCTGATCTTCCCGGCCACGTAAACTAACTTTCGGAAATTCCTGGGCAGGTTGCGGGAGATGAACCAACTGATGGTAAATCCCGCCAGGATCGCCGCGAATACCGAGCCGAGTTCCTTCCAGGTCCCTTCCACCCCCGCCCAATCGAATACGTAAGGAATGATCACCACCACCCCAATCACGACCAGGAATCCCAGGACAAATTTATTTCCGATTTCTATCCGCATCCTCACCCCCCACTTCAAATTGACGATTGACGATTGACGATTGACGATTCAAATAACCCCCATAAACAAAATTGACGATTTACGATTTTAGATTGAAGAAACATAAAGCCATCCGTATTCTTTGTTTGTAATTCATTATTAATGAGTTGCGGTCGTTATTGTTTTTTTGCTTTTCATTCGTCAATCGTAAATCGTCAATCGTCATTTCTTTTTCAATCGTCATTTCTTTTTTGGTTTTCATTCGTCACTCGTCAATCTGCAATCGTCAATTCTTCCTCGAACTTCACCCCCGAAGATTTCATGATCCGGCGGAAATTGCTCCGATCGAGTTCGGCCTTCCGGGCGGCCTCGGACATGTTCCCGTCCGCCTGAGAAAGCAGGCGGCCGAAATAAACCTGGTGAAACCTGTCCAGGGCCTGGGACTTGGCTTCCTTGTAGCCCAGGTTGACCAGTTCGCCCCACTCATCGTCTTTCCGCAGGGGCCTGAGCTCCCGGCTCAGGATCGCGGGCGGAAGATCGGAGGGAAGAATCGTCTCTCCTTTTTGGACGATCACCGCGTGCTCGATCGCGCTCGCCAGTTCCCGGACATTGCCGGGCCAGGGGTAATCGAGAATTATTTTCATGGCCTCGGGAGAAATCTGTTTTTGCTCGGGACCGATTTTCCGGCAGGAGCGGGTTAAAAAATGACGGGTGAGAATGGGAATATCGTCGGCCCTCTCCCGGAGCGGAGGGAGGTGGATGGTAACCACGCTCAGGCGGTAGAAAAGGTCCTCCCGGAATTTTTTTTCCGCGGCGGCCCGGGAAAGGTCCTTATTGCTGGCAGCGATGACCCGGACATCCACCTTGATGGATTCATTCCCGCCGACCCGCCGGATCTCCCCTTCCTGGAGGGCCCGAAGCAGTTTGGCCTGGATGGAAAAGGGGATCTCGGCCACCTCGTCCAGGAAAATCGTGCCCCCGTTGGCGGCCTCGAAAAATCCGGCCCGGCGGGTATTGGCCCCGGTGAACGAGCCCTTTTCATGGCCGAAAAGCTCGCTCTCGAAAAGGCTCTCCGTGATCGCGGAACAATTGAAGGGAATGAAGGGTTTGCTCTTTCTCGGACTCAGGGAATGCAGGGCCTTGGCCACCAGCTCCTTGCCCGTCCCGCTCTCCCCCTGGATCAGAACGGTGGTATCGGTGGCCGCCAGCCTTTCCGTCAGTTGATAGACCGGCAGCATTTTGGGGCTCTGCCCGATCAGGCCGGCGAATGATTCCGGCTTTCCCGCCTCCGCCTCGAGTTTCTGGGTTTTTAAGACCAGGGCGCGGTGCTCGAGGGCCTTTTCTACCGAGATGCTCACCTTCTCGATCGGGTCGAAGGGCTTAGTCAGGAAATCGTAAGCCCCCAGGCGCACCGCTTCGACCGCCTGTTCCATCGTCCCGAAGCCGGTCATCATGATCACCTCGATCTCGGGATACTGCAGTCGGACCCGCCGGAGCACCTCCATCCCCGAGGGTCCGGGCATTTTCAGGTCGAGCAGGATCACGGAGACCCGGTCGGGATCGGCTTCCAGGTATTTCAGGGCCTCGTCCCCCCTCCGGGCCAACTGCGCCTCGTGCCCCGACGCGGAAAGCGCCCGGTTGAGCACCTTTAAGATGGCCTCCTCGTCGTCCACCACCAAAACGACAGGTTTCGAGTTTCCCTCCGGGCCGTAAGCCCTACTGGGCCGGAGGCTGGTTTCGAGTTTCGAGTTTAACTCGGGCACAGCCGAGGGGTTGGTCTTTTCCGCGTTGGTCTGTTCAACTGCTGGTCTGTTGGACTGCTGGTCTTT
>JAPLJI010000193.1 GCA_026388655.1 Pseudomonadota bacterium | reverse complement strand
GCTCCGGGCCTGCCAGCGGGGCCGGGCCCTGCGGCAGAGGGTTTATTCTCCCGATCGCGTCCTCTATCCGCTCAAGCGGGTCGGGGAAAGGGGCGAAGGAAAATTCGAACGTATTTCCTGGGATGAAGGACTCGACACGGTAGCGGCCCAGATCAAACGGGTCCGGGACAACCATGGGCCGGAATCCATATTATTCCTCCCCACCGCCGGTGATCTCGCCAGTTTGCACAGCGTTTTGACTATCAATCGGCTGTTGGCTTTGGCCGGGGGCTATACTACCTGGTGGGGGCTGACATCCTTTCACGGCGGGGTGTTTGCATCCCAGTTTAACTACGGCACGGTCTGTTGTTCCAACACCCGCGACGATCTTTTAAACTCCCGCCTGATCATCATGTGGGGATGGGACCCCGCCGGGACCCAGACCGGCACCAATACCCCCTGGTACCTGGCTCAGGCCCGGGAGCGCGGGATCAAAATCATCGCCGTTGACCCCTGGTACAGCGATTCGGCCGCCGCCTTCGCCGACGAATGGATCCCGATCAAGCCGGGTACGGACGCGGCGATGCTGATCGCGATGGCTTACGTGATGATCTCCGAAAACCTCGAGGACAAGGAATTTTTAGATAAATACACGGTGGGTTTCGACCGCTATCGGGAATATGTCCTCGGGAAAGATGACGGAACCCCCAAAACCCCGAAATGGGCCGAGGCCATCACCGGGGTACCCGCTGCCAGAATTGAAAAGCTGGCCCGGGACTATGCGACGATCAAGCCGGCCGCCCTGATGGCCGGGATTGGACCGGGCCGGACCGCTTTTGGCGAACAGTATCACCGGGCGGCCATTACCTTGGCGGCGATGGCCGGAAACGTCGGTAAAAGTGGCGGCGATGCGGCCGCCCGGGCCTGGGAGTCCCTGTTTGGTGGATACCCTTATAAAGTCATCGGTATCGGGCCTGCCCTGCCTTTTCCCTTTAATCCCATTGAAGACTATTCCAAATCCGATGGGGTTCCGCTCGGGTATATGTATCCGAAAATTCATTTCACCAAGGTCGCGGACGCCATCCTCAAGGGTAAAGCGGGGGGCTACCCGGCGGATTACAAAATGGCTTTTCTGGTTAACTGTAATTATTTGAACTCGCTCCCGAATGTTAACAAGATCGCCCAGGCCCTTAAGGCCCTTGAATTCATCGTGGCAGAAGAGCAGTTCATGACCGCCACGGCTAGGTATGCCGATATCATTCTTCCCACCTCGACGTATTTGGAGAGGGACGACATCGTTTTCGGCGTCGGGAAAGCCTACTATGGTTTTCAGAGGAAGATTCTGGAACCCTTGGGTGAGTCAAAACCTCATAATGAGATTGCCAAATCCCTGGCCGCCCGGATGGGTATTGATGATTATGATGAAGAAACCGGAGATAACCGTTTAAGACAGCTTGCCGATACACTGGGCATTCCGGATTATGATCTCTTCAAGGAAAAAGGGGTCCACTGGATTGATAAATCCCGGCCCTATGTCGCTTTCCAGAAAGAAATTGAGGATCCGGGCAACAATCCCTTCCCGACCTCTTCAGGAAAGATCGAGATTTACTCGGAAAAGATTGAAAGGCTGGGCAATCCTTTGATTCCGCCGATCCCGAAGTACATCGAGGCGTGGGAGGGGCCCCGTGACCCCCTGGCCCGGAAATATCCCATTCAACTTGTCACCAAGCACGGAAAAAGAAGGGCGAATGCCCAATTTGAAACATTCCCGTGGCTCCGGGAGCTTGTTCCCCAGACTATTATCATTAATGTTGCGAATGCCCGGGAAAGGGATATCAAGAACGGAGACATGGTGCGGGTGTTCAACGACCGGGGGGAGACCAGAGTCCCCGCCCAGGTTACTCAGAGAATTATGCCCGGGGTTGCGATTCTGCCGGCCGGGGCATGGTATGCGCCGGATGAAAAAGGGATAGATCAAGCCGGGTCCGCGAATGTTCTCACCCGCGACGAGCCCTCCCCCGGCGGTTCGTTTCCCTATAATTCGGTGCTGGTGGAAGTGGAAAAGATCTCGGATGAAATCCAAATGTCAAAATCCAAAGTTCAAATAAAACTCTAAACATAAAAAATTTTGAACTTGGTGTTTGATTTGGCATTTGAGCTTTGAAATTTGGAATTTTATGAGGACCTAATGCAGTACGGATTTTATTTCGACCAGACCCGCTGTACCGGATGCTACACCTGTTGTGTCGCCTGCAAGGATTGGCACGACCTTCCCGCCGGTCCGGCCAACTGGCTCCGGGTGCAAAGCATTGAGAAAGGAGAATATCCCAATCCTTTCGTTGCCAGCCTTTTCGTCCCCTGCTATCACTGCGGGGATCCCGCCTGCCGGAACGCTTGCCCGGCGGACGCTATCATCAAGAGAGAAAAGGATGGGATAGTCATCGTCAACCCGGATGAGTGCCTGGGGAGGGATTCCTGCGGGTCCTGTCAGGATGCCTGCCCTTATCATGCTCCCCAGTTTGCCGGGGGGGATGATCCCCCTATGCAGAAATGCGATTTCTGTCTGGACCGGTGGGAGGAAGGTAAAAAGCCCATCTGCGTCGAGGCTTGCCCCATGAGGGCTTTGGACGCCGGCCCCCTGCCCGCGCTCGAGAAGAAATACGGCAAAGTTCGGGAAGCGGCTGGGTTTGTCTATGCTTCGAGCCTCAACCCCTCGATAATCTTTAGAAACAAGGGTAAACGCTTAAAAAATAAAACTCTTTAATTTCCAGGAGGGCGAAAACAGAAATGAAATGTTTAGTGACCGGCGCGACGGGGTGCGTGGGAGCGAATATCGTGAAACATTTAAATGATCGAGGCATCATCCCGCGGGTGCTCCTCCGAAAAACCTCAAAAACTCATGCCATCGCCGACCTTAAGTGGGAGCCATCCTATGGTGATATCACGGATCCGCGGTCCTTGGATAAAGCCGTGGAAGGATGCGAAAGGGTCTTTCACACCGCCGCGTTTATTTCCTTCTGGAAAAAACATTGGGATGAAGTAATGAGGGTAAACATCGAAGGGACCCGAAACCTTCTCGATTCGGGCCGAAGGGCCGGGGTGAAGAAATTTGTCTTTACCAGCAGCATGGCTGCCATCGGGTTTACCACCCGCCCCGACCTGCAGATAAATGAAAAATCTCCCTGGAATTATGAACCATACCATCTGATTTATCACACCTCAAAACGGCGGGCCGAGGATTTGGTGTTGAAATCCTCAAATGACCAATTCCACACTTTTGCGATCAATCCGGGGATTGTCTTCGGAGAGAGGGATGTGAACCTGACCGCCGCCCGGTACTTCAAATATGCTAAGCTCCATTATATCCCCTTCACCAGCCGGGGTGGAATCATGGTTTCCGATGCCGATGATGTCGCCGAGGGCCATATTTTAGCCGCGGAAAAGGGAATCCCGGGAAATCGTTATATTGTCGCCAATCACTTTATTTTATTTAAAGAATTCCAGAATTTATTAGCCGAAATGGTCGGGCAGCGGCCGCCCCGCTGGGTTCTTCCCGGTTGGGCTCTTATCGCGATCGGCCGCCTGGGAGATTTTATCTCCTCCGTCTCCCGGCGGGAGATGGGGGTCACCTACGATATGGCGGTAATGGGAAATGTTTTTGAAAATGCTTCCTGCGAGAAAGCCCGGACCACGCTCGGGGTCGGCACCACGCCGGTTCGGGCCTCAATGGAAAAATCCTATAATTGGGTGCTCAAGCACCAGCTCATCTGATCAGGAGGGATAAGGTTATGAGGACAAAAAAGAATCCGCGCGCTGATCTGGATCCCGCGGTTCAGGAGATGCTGGACCGGCAGGCGGTCCTCCAGGTCCTCTATAACTACTGCAAGGGCTTGGACCGGTTTGACTTCGATCTCCTCAACAGTTGCTGGTGGCCCGATGGCACCGACGATCACGGTATTTTCCGGGGCACCGGCACCGAGTTCTGCGAGTGGGTTTTCCCCTTTTTAAAAGAGACCACGGAGCGGACCCAGCATAACGTCTTAAACACCTATATTGAGATCCGCGGGGATCAGGCCCATTCCGAGTGCAACTTTATTATCTGGCACCGCCAGCTCGTTAAACATGGTGTGCAAAACGATATGATTACCGGAGGCCGCTACATCGACGACTTCGAACGCCGCCGCGGGGTCTGGAAGATCAAGCACCGCATGGTTATCTATGATTGGGACCGGCTGGACCTGGTCACGGGTTATTACGGCGCCGCCTTCGATTCCATCCGGGGCTTGCGCGGCCGGGAGGATTACTCCTACACCCGCCGCTGGTAAGGGAAGAAGGGATTTTTACGCCTTCTGGCAGTCAATGAGAATTTTCGCGTGGTTGGCCTTTTGGAGCATCTGGAAAGCCTGGGTAATTTCTTTTAAGGGAACAATATCGCTGATCACCACATCCGGGTTAACCGCCCCTTGGGCGAGACGCTGAAGGGCTTCGCCGAAATCCTTGTGGTTGTATCCCAAGCTGAAATTAATTTGAATCTCTTTCCCAAAGCAAACCAGCGGGGTGAGGTAAACATTATTCATGTGAAGTCCCAACACCACTACCTGGCCCCGGGGCCCGGCCGCGATGACCGCATCCTGAAGTGAAGACTCCGAACCGGCGCAATCAATCACGCCGCCCGGGGCCCGGCCGGCGTGATCCAGAATGACGGAGGCGGGCTGGGTAACGGTCGGATCGATCACCATCTTTGCCCCCGCCGCCCTCGCTTTATCGGCACGATAATTGTTCGGCTCAGACACAAAGATATTCTCCGCTCCCATCGACTTGAGAGCGTAAATACTCATTAACCCAATCGGCCCCGCCCCCATCACTAAAACCGGGGCCTGCGGCTGAAAATGCAGCAAGTTAACCCCATGCCAGGCAACCGACCAGGGTTCATTCAGCGCGGCTCTTTTCAGATCCAGACCTTCCGGAACCCTGTACAACATCGATGACTTTACCAGCATGTACTGACTAAATCCGCCCGGCGTATTTCCCAATCCGTAGCTTCTGGAGATCGTCTCGGCACATAACTGATTGTTCCCGATCCGGCACATCTCGCAGGAAGAACAGTAATTAAACGGCAAAATAACCACTCGGTCTCCCTTTCTCCAATTCTCCACCCCCTCTCCCACTTCGGCCACGGACCCTGATACCTCGTGCCCAATGATACACCCGGGTGGAAAAAGGCCGAAAGCCACCATATGGATATCCGAGCCGCAAATGCCACAGTAAGCCACTTCCACCAGGACCTCTCCGCGACCGGGCTTTGGGGGTTGGTATTCCGAAATCTCAAACTCACCATTCGATCCGCAAAAAGCTGCCTTCATACCTGATTTTCCTCCGTGGGTTCTCTAAATATTAAGTTTACAAGGAGCCCGCAACGGGCTCCTGAATTCCTGAAGCTATTTTTTTAGCTCTCGCCTCTAGCCTCTTGCCTCTGGCCTGTTTATTGTGCCTTTTTCCTCAGCTTCTTCTTGTCCACTTTCCCCACCGCGGTCAAAGGTAGTTCCTTCCGGATTTCGAATTCCTTGGGGACCTCGTAAGGAGCCAGCTTTGCCTTGGCGAAATTCATTAAATCCTTCTTGAGCGCCTCCTCATCCCCTCCGAATTTATTGTTGGGCTTCACGGTCAGGTAAGCCTTGACCAGCTCGGAGCCGGGCCGATCGGGGTTCACCTCCCCGATCAGGGCGATCATGTCCACGGCCGGGTGCTCGGTGAGAATCTCCTCCACCCGCTTGGAAAAGACCTTGTAACCGCCGACGATGATCATGTCCTTGGTCCGGTCCACGATCCGCAGGTAGCCCTCCGGGTCCTGGATCGCGACATCGCCGGTATGCATGTAGCCGTCCTTATCAATGGCAAACTCGGTTTCGTCGGGTTTCTCGAAATATCCGATCATGACCTGCGGCCCCTTGACGCAGATCTCGCCCGGGTTCCCCTGCTCCACTTCCTGCCCGGTATCGGGATCCACCAGTTTCAGCTCGGTATTGATCAGGGGCAGGCCGATATGACCCAGCTTCTTCTTCCCCAGGGAAGGATTCATCACCGTAAGCGGCGCGGTCTCGGTCATTCCATACACCTCCAGGAGCTTTCCCGAACCGACGATATTCTCGAGCTGCTTCTGGGCTTCCTCCGGGAAGGGCGAGGCCGCGGAAATGCAGTTTTTCAAGCGGGAATGATCCAGGGTCTTGAAATTGGGATTAGCGAGGAGCATCTGGAAGAGCGACGGAACATTCACCAGGACATCGGGTTTGTACTTGGTTATCTCCTTGCAGATATGGTTTGTATCCCTCGGGTTGGGGATCAGGATCTGGGTCCAGCCGAGATACGAACAGCAGATGTTGAAAAACAATCCGGCGATGTGGAAGAACGGGAAGCCGGAAAGCGCGGTCCCCTTCCCCTCTTCCCAGTTCAGCCACTTTTGCACCATCAGCATATCGGAAACGGAGTTCCGGTGGGTCAGCATCGCCCCCTTGGGAGCGCCGGTGGTCCCTCCGGTATACTGGATGTAGGCCAGGTCGTCAGGAGTGATTTTTATCTGGGGCAGTTCGGAGGAAAACTTCTGGGATTTTATTACCTCCTCCATCCGGTAAATCGTTTTCCCGGCCAGGGGGGTAACGGCTCCGGTCGGGATCTTCTTTAGTTTCTTCCCCAGGAACCTCTTCAGCGCCGGCAGAAATCCCCCCACGCTGGCGGCGACGACTAACTTTAAATTCGGCAGGTTGTCGGCGATCTTAACCAGCCGGCCCGCGAAGATGGCGTCCAGGGTCACCAGCCCCTTGGCCTTCAGGTCCTTGAGCTGGAATTCCATCTCCTCCGCCGACATCAGGGGTGAAACCCCGGAAACCACGCAGCCGGCTTTCAGAATCCCCAGCCAGGAAATGATATATTCAGGGATATTGGGCAGGTTGATCCCCACCGCGTCGCCTTTTTTCAGGCCGGAAGCGATGAGCATCTGCGCGAACCGGTTGGAATAAAGGTCCAGGTCGGCGAAAGTCACCTTGACCCCCATGAAATAGAACGCGGCCTTGTTCGGGAATTTTTTCAGCGTGGGCAGGACGGCTTCGATATAGCTCTTTTCCCACGACTTGGGATCGATATCGTCCACCCCGGGGTCGTAGGACTTCTTCCAGAATTTTTCTTTCGGCATGGTCCCCTCTCCTTATTTGATTTAATGATTTTGGTAGCTTACAGATTGAAGATATTAGCATAAATTTTTTTTCAACGCATTAAAAACAATGTTTGATATAATCTTCCAAGGTTTTATAATCTGGACATTTATTAGAGTATGCTTCATTTTAAAAATTGAGAACCCAAGATGAAGACGGCCAGGATTTTTTATGTTGTTTTTTTGACCTTATCCTTTTCTCTTCTCCTCGGCTGTTCCGGTTCTGGGGATGATATCCAGGGTCTCACCGTCGAAGCTAAAACACCTGGCCCCCACCAGGTTGGAACCGCCACCCTGGATCTGTTTGATACTTCCCGGCCGACCTCCCCTAACTATGAATATCCCGGGGATCCCTCCGGCCGCTCCCTCATCACCGAGGTCTGGTATCCCAAGCCGGAAGCCGGGAAACCCAACGGGCCATATCCCCTGATTGTTTTCGCCCACGGCTTCATGGCTTTCCGCACCCAGTCGGTTTATCTCACCAGCCATCTGGCCAGCCACGGTTATTTCGTCGTTTCCCCCGATTTTCCCCTCTCGGGAATGGCCGGCTATACCAAAAACCGGGGCGGGGCCGACATTGGAGACGTAATCAACCAGCCCGGCGACGTTAGTTTCCTGATCGATAAATTTCTCGAGTTTTCCAACACCCCCGGGAACCAATTCGCGGGAATGATCGACCCAAACGAGATCGGGGTAACCGGTCATTCCCTGGGAGGGATGACCACCATCCTTTCGAGCGAAGGAATCATGGCCGATTCCCGGGTCCAGGCCGCCGCCCCCCTCTCCCCGATTGCTTGTTTCTTCGAGCCGGAGTATTTTAATGTCAAGCGACACGTCCCGATCATCATCATGACCGGGACCTCGGATATCATCACCCCGTTTGATGCCAACGCCCGGCAAACCTACGCCAACGTCAAGACCCCGAAGTACCTGGTGGGGATCAAGGGCGGAACCCACGTCGGATTCATCGACTTCAACGTCCCGGAAAAGCAGGCCCTCGATGCCTTTATGACCATGGCCGGGCTTTCAAAAATCCTGCAGGGCTTGATAGAATCCGTAGCAGGTATCAAGGCCAGCGCCGTCGGCTGCCTGAGCATGATCAGCATAATGGACCCGGAATATGGAACCGACATGAGCGAAATTATCATCCCCGACCGGCAAAGGGAAATCTCCAGCATCTACGAAACCGCTTTCTTCGGCTATTACCTGAAGGGGGAAAGCCACTGGCTGCCCATCCTCTCGGATGAATTTGCCCGGGTCACCCCGGACGTGGAATTTGAAAAAGAAATGCTTCCATAGGAGTTCCAAGTTCAAGGTTCACAGTTCAAGGTTGTCAAACTGACACTGACCACCAAATTTTGAAGTTTTCATTAAAAACATTCCTTTATTTTCTTCTTACCTTTCACCTTTCACCTTTAACCTTTAACCTGGCAAAGGCGGATGAGCCCATTCTCACCTTTCCCCATCCCCCGGGGATAACCTCCACCCTGCTTTCCGCCCGGGACTTCGGCACCCACCAGATCCGGGAAGGCATCTATAACGAGATCTGGACCTTCGAAGGCTATACCGACGAGGGTGAGATTATCCGCTCCGCCATAGGGATCTCGGAGGCCTTCCCCTGGGGAAGCACCCCGGTCTTTTCCGCCTCGCTCTTGAAACCCGACGGAACCATCCAACAGTTTAACCTCCGCTCGGAAAAGGAGGAGTTTCGCGCCGCGGAAGAATGGCTCGACCTCTCCATCAGGCAGAGTTTCTTCCGGGGCCCCATCGGCACCGGAAATAAAAATACCTTCCAGCTGAAAATCCAGGAAAAGGATTTCGGTCTTTCCCTTAACCTCATCTGCCTTTCCCTCGGCTGGCGGCCTCCAGGCGAAGGCCGGCTGATCTTCGGCCGGGAGAAAAAAAGCTACTGGGATATTTCGGTTCTCTGCCCCCGGACCCGTTTCGAAGGCCAGATCATCACTCCCGCGGGGCCAAGGTCGGTAAAGGGCTGGGGCTATATTGACCATACCTATTCCAATATCCGGATCCTGGAATTTTCCCGGAGCTGGATCTCCTACCGGGTGCATTTTCTCGGCTTCAGCCTGAACTTCCTGGAAATCACGGCCACCCCCAAGTATGGGAACCGGGCCATTCCCCTCCTCGCCCTGGTAAACGATAACGGGACGCGGTTGTTCCCGGAGGTCAAGGTAACCCGGGAGGAGATTGTCCGGGACGAAAAAACCGGCTACTACTACCCGCAGGTTTTGAAAATCGAGGCGCGTGACGGGGCTGATCGGATCAATATCAATCTGAGGGTAAAAAATACGACTAACCGCTCGGACGGTCTGGCCAATCTTAACTCCGCCGAGCGGACCTTCATCAAGATGTTCGGGATCAGGCCGGTGGGCTATACCTTCGCGAATGAGGCCGAGATCAAATTAACCCTGGACGGAAAAACCCAGGAATTTAAACCCGCCAGTTTCCATTCCCTGCTTATCATTAATTGATACTTCGACGGCGCACAAACCCTGCCCTTTTGGGCGGGGTTTATCCTGAAGGGACTCATCCTGAAGGAGAAGAGGCGCCGCTCAGTATCAACCCTGAGTGTAGTCGATGGGTTGATTCTGCTGAGCTCAAGCTTTAAAAAATAGGGGCGGCTATTAAAGCCGCCCCCGCAAATCCTGGCAATGTAAATCCCCCCTTATCCCCCTTTTGACAAAGGGGGGAATATATAAAAACCGGTTTCTGGTTACCTGCTATCTACTCCTGATTTAAACTGCTGGTCAGTTGGTCTGCTGGTCTTATTACCAACTACTTCTTTTTCTGTTCGTACGCTTTTTCGATGAACTTGGTCTTCATCGCCGCCCGATCCAGGGTATTCGGGGGCAGCCACTCGATCTGGGGCCGGACCTTGAGCTTCTGGTGCATGTCCGCCACGATCTCTTTCTCCAGTTGGGCGAGGTCCTCTTTCTTCATCCCCGCTCCGTATTCCACC
>JAPLJI010000153.1 GCA_026388655.1 Pseudomonadota bacterium | reverse complement strand
CCAGCTGTATTCCCGCGCTATTTTTCTCCCCTCCATCCCCATCTGCCGGCGAACCCCGGGCTGGTTAACCAGTTTTTCCAGCGCTTGCGCCAGGTCTTTCAAGTCATCTTTATCAACCAGAAAACCGTTTTCGCCATCCCGAACCAATTCCTCGCTCCCCGGAACCCTCGTCGCGACGACCGGAAGCGCCGCCGCCATGGCCTCCAACAATACATTCGGCATGCCTTCATCCCGGGAAGGAAGCACGAATATGTCCGCTTCCCGGTACAATTGATAAAGTTGAGGGCGGAGCTGCCAACCTAAAAAATTAATTTTTAATCCATCCCTTCCGATCTCGTGGGCTAATTTTTCGATCTGGCTCTTCTCCGGACCGTCACCGGCTAACCATACCTGAATGCTTGGAATATGGGGAGGCAAAAGGCTCAGACTCTTTAATAAGAAATCCAGACCTTTTTGAGGGGTAAACCTGCCCGCAAACAAGATATTGATTTCCCTGGAATCTTCCTGGGTTGTGTTGCTCAAGTTAAAAAGTTCCTGGTCAACCCCGTTGGGAATGACTTTTACCTCCATCCGGGGCAGGCTTTTCAAGGCGAGATCCTTGAGTCCATGGCTGTTGGCGATAACCCCTCGAGCCTTCCGCCAGAGAAAATGGATTAGGGGCCTGGTCAGACGATGATAAAACCCCATTTCCTGCGGGGAGAAGCCCGGGACATCCCCCCCCCGGAGAAGAACATAATAAGGAATTCCGAAAAACAGCTTTAGAAAATAAGCCGCCGGTCCGGAAGGAATGCCAAAATAAGCCAGGGAAAAATCCGGCCGGTCCTGCCTGGCTACTCCAAAGCCGAAAACAACGCTGGAGAAAATGTAGGTAATCATCTCGAAAACCGAAGCACGATGAATTCTCCGGCGGAGAACTGGGATTCTGAGTATTTCCATCCCTTCGATTTTCTCTGTCCCGGCCAAGCCTTTGAATCCGGAAGTTATTACCTTGACCTCCCAACCTTGGCGGACCAGTTCCAGAGCCAGGAAAAATGAGGCCTTTCCCCCTCCTCCTCCCAGAGGCGGGAATTCATAATTAAAGATCAGGACTTTTTTACTCGACCTGGCCGGCAAAGCTGACATTTTTTTCTACCTTCATTAACGGGAAAAACCCTCGGGTTTTCATCCCCGATCCAGCGTGGATCTGCATTTCCAGTGAAACAATAATCGCGAGGAAAAATAGCAGTTTAATCGCGATCAGCATTGAACGGTTCTTTCCTGGGTATTAAATTCGAGATAATATTTCCCCCCTGCCGAATGTTCCGGGTTCCGGCTCGGTCAATCGAAATTAAGGGTCTCCCGGATGGAATATATCGGCTTCCCCTGGGATTCATGGTAGGTCCGAACCGTAAGTTCGGCGATCAATCCCAGCATGATCAACAACACCCCCAGAAGAATAAAAAAAACCGTGAGCAGCAGCAACGGGGTCTGAATCATTGATACCCCCAGAAAAATTTTCTGATACAAAACACCCGCGGCGCTGGCGACGCTCAAAAACAACAGAAAACTCCCGATCGCCCCGAAAAGATACAACGGCTTGGTGGCATACCTTCCCAGGAATTTAACCGTGATCAAATCCATTAACACTTTGAAAGTCCGGGACAATCCGTATTTGGATTTGCCGGCCCGGCGCTCGTGATGCCGGACCACGACCTCGATGATCCGGGCCCCGCTCCAGCTGGCATAGATCGGGAGAAACCGGTGCATCTCCCCGTAAAGATTTATTTGTTCGATATATTCCCGGCGATAGGCTTTTAAGGTGCATCCGTAATCGTGGAGACGCACCCCGCTGATCCGGGAGATGATCCAGTTGGCGATCTGGGAAGGCAAACGCCGGGACCAAAAAGGGTCCTTCCTTTCCTTCCGCCAACCGCTCACCAGGTCGTAACCTTCCTCGATTTTTTTCAGGAGCATGGGAATATCTTCCGGATCATTCTGCAAATCGGCATCCAGCGGGATGATAACCCGGCCGGCAGCGGCGGCGAAACCGGCGGAGAGGGCCGCGGTCTGGCCGTAATTCCGGCGCAGCACGATTACCCGGAGCCGCGCGTCTTCCCGGCAGCGTTCCTTTAAAATCTGCCCGCCCCGGTCCTGGCTGCCGTCATCAACAAAAATTACTTCGTAGCTTTTGTTTATTTTCTGCATGACCTTCTGCAGGTTTTCGAACAGCTGGGGAAGATTTTCCGCTTCATTAAAAACCGGGATAATGATCGATAGTTCCAGGGGTTTTTTCTCCATTTGAATTATCCTTCCTGTCGTTTGATCCGGTAAATTTCCACCACCGGTCCGGGCCGCTTCTGGTTCCAAAGGGTGGGAAACAGCTTCCGCATATCATCCGTGATATCGGAAATTATTTCTTCCCCCGGGGAAAACCGCTTTATCAACTCCCGGGGTGTATTCTGCAATGCCCCGCTTCCCACCCATCTTCCCTCTTCCCAGAAAGCCACGGCCAGGTAATCAAACTTTTGCTCATCGATAAAGCCAGCGAAGTCACCGCCGATTTTTTCTCCGATCCCCTGTTCATTCAGATGAATCGCATAATACGCCGGACTGGGATAATCTTTTTCCGAAAGCCGGGAAAGATACTTTCTTTCCACCCCCATCCGGCCAGGATCTATTCTTTGAACCCAGCCGATCGCCTCGGGGTTTTCCCAGAGGTAAAAATAATTGACCCGGTTGCGCTCTGACATCACGATCCGGGAACCGGCGGGAATGTTATTTTCAATCCAGGACCGGGCCAAAGCCCTGGTGTCGGAAAAAGAAATCCGGTAATCCCATAATATAACCATCAAAAAAGAATATGAAACGAAAAGTAAAACCATCAGGGGATTGAGAAAACCCGTCTTTGCCCGAGCAAACCTCCCCGGCAGCAATTTTGGCAGCGCCGCGACCAATCCGGAAGCGGCCATCGCCAGGGCCGGCATGACCGGAAGCATATAACGCGAAAATCCCCCGCTGGTAGCCAGATAGAAAAAATGAAAGGCCGGATAACAAAAAATCAATAAGGCCAGCCGCCAATCCCGAAGGAAAAATATCAAAAAACCCGGAACCGCCGCCAGCAGAATCGGCAAGTTATAATCGGAAATAATCCTCCCCCATCGTTGAAACTGGTTAAAAAGACTCGTCCATCCGATCCGCTCTTTAAGGTTGATATCCTGGAGGTTAAAAACCTGCGAACCGTAATCCTGGTTGCATAAATGCATCCCCAGGTAACGGAGGAAATTATACGGGTTGATCAGGATAATGACCGCCACGATTGAAACGAATATTAAAAGCGCCAGGGCCAGCAATCTTCCCGACCTTTTGGATTTCTCCGAGAGGATAAACGCCGCCCCCAGGGCCAGAATCACCGTTCCGGTAATCCAGGTCGTCCCGGCGGAAAAAGCGGCGAAAACCGCCGCCAGGATATAGTTCCTCCATCCTCCCTCTCGATTTGCCTGGACGGAAAAAAATAAGGAAAGATAGGCCAAAAAAGCCCCCGGCACCCAGATCCGGGCGAAATGGGACATCTGTACCATCATCGGGTCAAAAGCGACAAAAATTGCGGCCCCGTAAGCGACCCATCTATCCCCGAGAAAATTGGTGATTCGATAGGTAAGGTAAATTAAAATCGTGCCCATGACCGCTGAGGCTAACCGAGCCACCAGCCAGGGAAAAGTCGGGTTGAGAACCAGGTAACCCTGAAGTTCGGAAAGGCTGAAAATCCCCTTGCACAACATTAAAAAGGGAAAGGTTATTCCATAAAGAATCAGGTAAAAGTAGGCCAGGAAAGGGGGTTCGTATAAGGTGCCATAACTGGCGATCAGGTTTTTTTCCGCCCCCATTTTCAGCGCGGCTCCGGGAAGATGATGCTCATCCCCCACAAAAAACTGGGGCAAGCCATACCAGACCCCCCAAACCCGGACCAGAAAGCCCGCCAGTATTATTATACTGAGGGTTTTTTGTTCTTTGATCGGATCGAATATTTTCAAGATTGTCCGTTCGGAAAACAATTTTGCTCCCGCCTGAGCCAAAAATATCTTCGCCAGCCGCAAAAGAAACCATCTTCCAGGATCGGACGAAGCTCGGGATGAATGGATAAAAATCTGTCCCGGGCCCGGAAATAAGCTCCCCCTTGATTTCTCAGCTTTTCCTTTTCCGGTTCGGTCGGGATCTGGAAAACCAGGGCATCCGGGTTTACCACCATCTTCATCCTGACTTTTAACATCCGGTAGCCCATTTCGATATCCTCCCAGCCGTGCTCCCCTTTCTGGGCAAAATTCTCATCAAATAATCCGGCCCGGATAAAATCCTGCCTGGATACGGATATGTTTCCGGTTTTAAAATCAAAAAAAGTCAGCCTTCCCCGCTGGGAACGGGTGAGCTCTCTCCTGGTCCGTTTTTCCGTGATAGGTATCGGCGGTTTTTCTGTCAACCTGTCCTTGATCCGGCTGCGGCTTCCCAGAACGATCAAATTCTGCTGGCTCTGGTGCAATTTCAGGTGTTCCTCAACCAGATTCGGATGCGGCAGGCAATCATCATCTATACTGATTATCAGGGGCGATCGGGCGGCCTTAATTCCCAGATTCCTGGCCACGGAAACCCCGTTAACCTCACGCGGCATCCCGGTGCGCAAACAGCTGACCCGCAATCGGGGCTGAGCCAAATCAATGGCCTTTTGCCCGACGTTCACCTCTCCCGAATCATCCACGATAATTACCTCGAACTTTTCCGCCGGGAGGTTTTGCCGCTCCAGGAATTTCAGCTGTTCGACCATGCTGGGCAAACGGTCAAAAGCAGTGATTAATACCGTAGCCAAATAGGAACTCAAATATTTCTCCAAATATTTAGTAAGTTAACTCTGCCTGCTCCCGGATAATTTGTGTTATATTTTAGCAAAATGCGGAAAATCATTCATAAGTATATAATCAGGGAAATTCTGGGGCCTTTCCTGATCGGAATTGTCATATTTACGTTTATCCTGATTATATCCAACCTCGTCCGTCTCACGGAAATGATTGTCGCCAAGGGGGCCGGGGTGTCAGAGGTGGTGAAGCTGTTTCTCGGGATCATCCCGGCTTTCCTGTCCCTGACCCTGCCGATGGCTTTTCTCCTGGGTGTTATGATCGCGTTAAGCCGGCTTTCCGCGGAAAATGAAATCTCCGCGCTCAAATCTTCCGGGATCGGGATGGGACAGATTTATCGACCAATTTTTTTTCTTTCCATTTTCACCATTCTGCTTAACCTGGGAATAACCCTGTTTGCCGCTCCCCTAGCAAATTACAATTTCCGCCAGCATCTCTTCAAACTTTTAAAAAATCGCATCACCCTGGGTTTGAAGGAAAAGGTCTTCAACCATAACCTGGGACGAATGGTATTTTACGCCAATTCCATCCGGGACCAGGGGAAAACCATTCAGGGAATCCTGATCAACCTTTCCGATCCCGCTTTATTCCCACACCCGGTATTGATCAGCGCCCGGGAAGGAAATTTTCAGCCCTCCCCGGAGCAATTCATCTACCTGAAGCTCACCCAGGGGGAAATCCAAACCCTGGGCCAGGACCTGAAAAATTTTCAATCCATCCATTTTTCCGATCTGTTGCTCAAACTCGATTTGAACCGGATGATCCCGGAGGTGGCTAGTCCCAAGAAAAAATTAAAGGAACTGACCCTGCCCGAGCTCCGGCGGGAAATCCAATCCCTCCCCGGAAATCATCCGGATCGTTTCTTATACCTGACCGAACTTGAGCGCCGCTTCGCGATCCCCTTTTCCCCCCTGGCTTTTGGAATAATCGGCCTGCCCCTGGGAATCCATAACCGGCGCCGCCTGGGCCGCGGCTTCGGTTTTGTCGTAACCATTCTTCTCCTGCTTTTATATTATCTTCTGCTCCATTTTGGCGAGATGCTGGGGATCAAGGGTTATCCCCTCGCCATGTGGCTGCCTAATTTGTTCTTGATTCTTTTGGGAACATATCTTTTTATCCGGGCCTATTTCGAATTTCCTTTCCTGCCCATGGAGTGGGCTCTTTCCTCCGTGGAAAAATTCCGGTCCCGATTTTTCAATCGTTGATGAAAAAAATCGAGCGATACCTTTTCATCGAATTCATCCGGATTTTTTCCCTGGCGTTCCTGGCTTCCATTTCCCTCTACCTGGTGGTGGACTTTTTCGAACGGATCAACATGTTAATCTCCAATGAAGCCGGCTTGAGCACATCGCTCCTTTTTTTTCTCTATAAAATCCCGATCATCGTTACCCAGATAACCCCGGTGGCGTTACTGCTGGCCATCGTTGTTTCCCTGGGCTCTCTAAATCGCAGGAATGAAATCCTGGCCATCCGCGCTTCCGGAATCAGGAATATTTACCTGTTCCGGCCTTTCCTGATCGTCGGAATTGCGGTCAGCCTGCTGATGTTTATATTTTCCGAGACCATTGTTCCCCTGGCCAATTTCAAGATGGAATACATTAAAAACGTCGAAATCAAGAAGCAAAAGCTGGGAGTCTTCCGGGCCAGGGAAATCTGGTACCGGGATGCCAACAGCATCTTCCACATCGAATCGGTCTCCCCGGACCGGAAACAACTCCAGGGCATCCATATCTGGAACCTCTCCCCCGAATTTGAGATTCAAGCCCGGATGGATTCTCCGGAAGCCACCTGGGACGGCCGGCGCTGGCAGACCGGCACCCTGATCACCCGCTGGCCCCGCCCCGGGTCCGCCGGCGGGCTCCAGGTCAATATCGAGCAGAAAACTTTCGTGCCGATTCCCCAGGCCCCGGAAGATTTTGCCCTGGTGGTTTTGAACCCGGAGGAGATGACTTATTTCAAGTTGAAGGACTATATCCGGCAATTGAAAAATGCCGGGCAGGAAATCCAGCCCCTGCTGGTTGATCTGCACGCGAAAATCTCCGTTCCTTTCCTGGCCTTGATCGTTACCCTCCTGGGGTTCCCCCTGGGACTGCGTTTCGGACGGCGGGGAGGAATTCTGCTCGGGATCTTCGCCAGCCTGACCGCGGGTTTCGCCTTCTGGATCGTTTTGGCCCTGGGATTATCCCTCGGCCATGCCGGCTCCCTCCCCCCCCTGCTCGGAGCCTGGATCTCCCATGTAATTTTCGCCGCCGGCGGGATTATGCTGATGAAAGGTGAGCCCGTATGATCTCCCGGAAGCTACAGATAAACATCGGAATCGGGATCGTCCTCAGCGCGCTTTTCCTTTTTCTGGCCTTCCGGAAAATTAACCTTTCAGAAATTGGTGGATTATTCCCGCATATGAACTGGTCCCTTATCCTTCTTTTGATCCCGGCTTCTTTTTTCCTTTTCGTCCTGCGCGCCATCCGCTGGTACTTCCTGATGAAATCCATAAAAAGAATCACCATCCCTTCACTGTTTTCTTCAATCATGGTTGGATTCATGATCAATCAAACCCTTCCCCTCCGAATCGGGGAATTCGTCCGGGCTTATTCGCTGTCCCGAAAAGAAAAAATCAAGGTTACCGAATGCCTGGGAACAATCATTACCGAGCGGATCTTTGATCTTTTCACCCTGCTTCTAATCTTAATTCCCCTCCTTTTTATCCCCGCCGTCGCTCAAAAACTGGGAAATTCCAGCACATACATCCTCGGTTTTTCCCTCCTGCTTTTCGCTGTTTTTATAGTCCTTTACTTCTTCGGCTTGACCTTAATTGAAAATCAACTTGCGGTTAAACTGATTCCGGAAAAAATCCGGCAAATCGTGATCGATATTATTAAAGGGCTCCAATCCCTGAAAAATCCCTGGGACGTTCTGATGCTGCTGTTTTTTTCTTTTATCTTCTGGATAAGTTGCGGATATTTTTACTATTTGTCCTTGGGTATCTTTCATATTTCCGGTCTTCCCCTCTGGTCCGGGTTTTTCATTCTCCTCCTGATCGCCTTTGGGGTTGCGCTCCCCTCCTCACCTGGATATATTGGTAACTATCATTACTTCGCCATGCTCAGTCTGGAATTTTTCAACATACCTAAAGAAATTGCCCTGGGCTACGCCATCTTCACGCATGTCCTGCAAACCGTGTTTATTGTCGTAGTCGGCCTGGTCTGCCTCTTTTTCGAAGGATTCAAAATCTCTGAGGCCTGGACCCGAGCCAAAGTCCAGGCCGGGGAAGAACCGGGCCAGGCGAATACTCCATGAACGTCCTCGTTACCGGGGGAGCCGGCTTTATCGGTTCCCATCTGATTGAAAGATTGCTCGAATTCCCGGATCGGGTCATTTGCCTGGATGATTTCAACGACTACTACCCTCCCGGTCTGAAAAGGGAAAACCTCTCCGCGCTGCTTTCCCACCCCGGGTTTCGGCTGATCGAAGGGGATATCCGGGACCAGGCCCTGATGGAAAAAACCTTCAGCGACCTCCGGCCGGAAGCGGTTATCCACCTGGCCGCCCGGGCCGGGGTCCGTCCCTCCATTCAGGCCCCTCTTCTCTACGAAGACGTCAACGTCCGCGGGACCGCCATTCTCCTCGACCTGGCCCGGAGATTTGCCTGCGGGCGTTTCGTCTTCGCCTCCTCCTCCTCGGTTTACGGGGACGGGGCCAAGGTCCCCTTCGCCGAATCCGACCCCACCAACCGGCCGGTATCGCCTTACGCCGCCACGAAAAAAGCGGGTGAGCTTCTCTGTTATACCTACCACCATTTGTTCGGGCTCAACATCACCGCGCTCCGGTTCTTTACCGCCTACGGCCCCCGGCAGCGTCCGGATATGGCCATCCATCGTTTTGTCCGCCAGATTTCCGCGGAGGAGCCGCTCACGATGTTCGGGGATGGATCTTCCCGGAGGGATTACACCTACATCGATGATATCGTTGCCGGGACCCTGGCCGCCTATCAGCGCTGTCAGGGTTTTCATATTTACAACCTGGGAGAATCCCAAACGATCGATCTGAAAAGCTTGATTGAACTGATCTCCGGAGCCATGCGGAAGAAGCCGCGGGTCGAAATGATGCCGGATCAGCCCGGGGACGTTCCGATTACCTACGCGGATATCTCCCTGGCCCGGCAAGAATTGGATTATCACCCCCGGACCGGAATTGAAGAGGGGGTTTCCCGCTTCGTTCGCTGGTATTTAGACCGTGAAGCCCGGCGGTCTTAGTCGCCTCACCTCGAATTTTTCGGCGGGCGAGACCCGCCGAAGCTGGCCACACTTCTCAATGGAGAATTCGTCGTTTAATGAATGGCCGGAAAGCAGACAACCTTCCTTAGCATCAGCGAAGGCGGGCGAAAATCCCCATCAAGAAACCAGGCTATTATTCCAGTTCCTTCAGCAGGGCGGCGGCCTTCTTCAGGTTTTGCTCTTCCAGGTAATCCGTGCCCTTGGTCGGACGGTAAAGACGGGTGTAATAACGCTGGTTTAAGATAAAATCCTGCAATTTCTTCTTTTCCGCCTCGGTCAGCCCGGGGAAGTTCACGCCGACCAGGTTTCTGACCCCGAAGTCCGGGATCTCCCGGGCATTGATATTGCTTACATCCCCGGTAATCAGGAGCTCTTCTTCACCCCCCAGGGAAAAATTGATCCGAAGCTTTATCCCTTTTTCCACCACCTGACTAGTCAGGATTCTGATCCCGCCCACGCTCAGGTCGATGACCACGCCTTTCAGCCATTCCCCGTCAATTTGATATTCAATCGGGATTTGCACCGGGATTCTTCCCGACATCCGGGGCCGGATTCGATCTGTCATGTTCGGCATGATTTAATCGACCTTTAAAAGGATCCGTTTCACGCTTTCGGATAAAAATTATCCGAAATTAATTGCCCTGGTTCAATTTCTTTATTATTTCTTCAGCCCCCCTCACCATTTCCTGGATGACTTCCTTAACGCTTTTTTCATCCCGGATCATTCCGGCGATCTGGCCGCTCATCATTGAGCCCTCCACCAGGTCGCCTTCCAGGGCGGCTTTCCGGGTTCTTCCCGGCCCGATGAATTCAAAGAGTTCCGCCTCGCTCACCCCTTTCCTTTCTAGCTCCAGGATTTTCTCCGCCAGGGAATTTTTCAGCACCCGCACCGGGTGCCCCAAGGAGCGGGCGGTCAGTACCGTACCGTTATCCTGGGCCTCGATTATGGCCCGTTTGAAATTGGGGTGAACCTGGCACTCCCTGGTCACCACGAACCTGGTCCCCATCTGCACCCCGGAAGCCCCCAGCGCCAGGGCCGCCGCCAGTCCCCGGGCGTCGGCAATCCCCCCGGCGGCCACCACGGGAACCTTGACCGCGTCCGCTACCTGGGGGATGAGCACGAGCGAGGTGATTTCATCCGGGCTGTCGTGCCCCCCCGCCTCGATCCCTTCGGCCACGATGGCGTCCACGCCGGCGGCATCGGCTTTCCGGGCCAGGCGCGCCGAGGGAACCACGTGGAGCACCCGGGCCCCGCCTTCCTTGATTTTCCGGGCGAACCGGGCAGGGCTTCCGGCCGAGGTGGTAATCACCTTCACTTTTTCTTCCAGGGCCGTCTCGATCATCCAATCCGCCCCGGGGTTGAGCAGAGGCACATTAATGCTGAACGGCTTGCCGGTCAGATCCTTGGCTTTTCTGATCTCCTTCCGGAGATCATCCGCGTTGAAAAACGATCCCGCCGCGATCTGGCCCAATCCGCCGGCGTTGGAAACCGCCGCGGCCAGGATCGCCTCGGAAATCCAGACCATCCCGCCTTCAATAATCGGATATTCAATCCCGAGCAGATCGCATAACCTGGTGTGGATCAATTGGCTTCCCATACCTTCTCCTTTTAATCGGGCAGCTTGGTTTAAAATCTTACCCGAAACCTCGTCGCTCATCAAAATTCGAAACCCAAAACTATTTTCTTCACGAACCCTTGGGCCCTTGACCCTTGAACCCTATCAATTCAACTTTTCGTATCCAGAATAATGGTCACCGGGCCGTCATTGACCAGGTCCACCTCCATCCTGGCCTGGAACCTGCCCTCCGCTACCTTTAATCCCTTTTCCCGGAGCAGGCGGGCAAACTCGAGATAAAGTCTCTCGGCTTCCCCGGGCGGGGCCGCTTCGGTGAAGGACGGCCTCTTGCCCTTCCGGCAATCGGCGTAAAGGGTGAACTGGGAAACCACCATCATTTCCCCGCCGATATCCGCCACCGAAAGATTCATCTTGCCTTGCTCATCCTCGAAAATCCGGATCCCGGAGATCTTCTCAGCCAGGTATTCGATATCTTTGCGGCCATCTCCCGCCCCCACTCCCAGCAGGACCAGGATTCCCGGGCCGATCTGGGCGATGGTCTCACTCCCCACCCGAACTGATGCCCTTTTTACCCTTTGTAAAACCGCTTTCATAAATCCACCTGTTCAGCATTCGCCATTCCGCACTCGTCAATCGTCACTTGTCCCGAGTTTGGCGAGGGATTCGTCAATCGAATTAAAATTCTCTGGGTTTGGCCAGAATCTCCCGGACCTTGATTCCGAAAAACCGGTTGGAGGAGTCCGCGCTGATCAGGCAGGCGGTGTCCGCGCCCCGGCCGGTTCCCGCCACGGCGATCACGTTGACCGGAGGGACCAAGCCCGCGTCCGCCGCCATCGCTACGATCTCAACGCAAACCTTGATCCCCTGGCCGAACATCCGGAGCACCTGGGCCACGATTTCGTTATCCGAATAACCCACCGAATTTTTTATTGCCCGGCCCAGGCTCCGGAGCACCATCGTGCCGGTATATACGGTGCCATCCAGTTTCTCGATCTCTGCTTTTAACTCCGGCTCAATTTCCCGGTCCCCCGGCTCCTTGAATCCCGCGTTGTGGGTAACCACGACCAGTTTTACTTTCAAGCCCAGAAATGCCCTGGCCGCCTTCACCCCGGTCGCCCCGGTGGTGGAAGCCACCAAGACATACTCGATCCCTCTTTTTTCAATTTCCTCTTTAACCAATTTCAGGGTGGCCTCGGTATTTTCCGGGCCTGGCGCGCTAAAATGCATTTGTAATCCTCCTTGTATGAATTTGGAGTCCTGCCACCCGACACCCAACTCCCAACTATTTCCCCGGCACCAATTCTTTCCCTGCCATTTCCAAAAATCCTCTTACCACCGCCGACATCTCCGCCAGCATTTTTTCGGTAATCGCCAGGACTTTTTCTTTCTCCGGAAGCTGATCCAGCTTCTTAACTTTCCCGGCATCCAGGTAACGCTTCTGCGTCGAGCGAAATTCCTCCCCGAAAAAATCAAAGCTCAGGTCGAGAAGCCCCGCGCCCTCGCGATTGCTGAACCCGGCCAGGTCCTGGGCGGCTACCCGGCTGTTTTCCATCTTCCGGGCCGGGGCCCGGTTCATTGCTTTCAACAGCCCGGCCTGGCTTTTTCCCCCCCGCCTGGTCTGGACTATTAAAAACGCGACATAATCTTCGTAAGCGAAGTGATAATTTTTGGCGGTCTGGACCGTGCCCTGGAAAAAGTCCTCCTTCATCACGAATTTCGTCGAAAGCTGGACCGTATGAAAAGGATTGGCCAGGTCCTCAAGATAATGGATGGCCCGGGCCAGGAACCTGAATCCCCAGTAATAATCCCCCCCGGAGAAGGCCTCCCGGGCATATTCGTAAAAAAGCTCGGCTCGCTCGGGTGCTTTCCCCTGGGGCAGAAAGGGATTGGGAATATGGAAGGTGCCGGCCGGGTAATACATGTGCCGGTATCCCTGGCTCCCTCCCATGAATTCCACCGCCGAGCCGGTTTCAATATCCTTATCCATATCCCAGTCCGGCTCATCGGCGAAATCCACCAGAATCTGAAGGGCGGAAACCGTCGCGCCCACCGGCGCGCCTTGAAAACCGTATTTTCGATCCGGGTTCCGGGCATAGCTGACAAACCCGGGGGGAAGAGACGGGTACCTGGATTTATCGGGGATCGTGTAAATCAATTTAAATTTGGGATTGAGCGAACCGATCTCGTAGGTGGATTTATTCACCTTGACCTGGCCAAAGTCCTTAACCCACTCCGGCGGATTTTCCAGGATTATCTGCGTGAGCAGATTATGGCGGGCCCAGCCGAACAAGTTATCACCCCTTCCGAAAACTAAAAATAAAGCCAGGAAAACACTGAATGTCCACCTCCGAAATTTCATAGACCTATGGCGATCCTCCGGGTTCCATTCCCACGACAATGATGATGAAAAATCGAAGATAATCCCTGGCTACCTGTCCCCGAAGCAAATCCCCATGGACCGGGCCACCTTGACCAGGGTCCCCTCCGGGAAAATCTTCTTGGTCTGCCCGATGGCGTCGGTGATCGGCACCCCGACGATGGCGGTGCCCTTCAGGGCCACCATCTTGCCGAACTGCTTCTTGGCGATGAGCTCCGTGGCCGCCTCCCCGTAGCGGGTCCCCAAAATCCGGTCGAACTCGGTGGGCGACCCTCCCCGCTGGAGATGCCCCAAAACCACGACCCGGATCTCGAGCCCGGTCATCTCCGAAAGGGCCAAGCCCACCTTCTGGCCCATTCCCCCGAGGATCACGGTGCCGTCGGCCTTTTTGCCCACCATGGCCATCTCGCCGCCTTTCGGGACTGCGCCCTCGGCCACCACCACGATCGAATATTTATCCCCCTTCTCGTTCCGCTCCTTCAACTTTTTCGCGACCACCGCGAGGTCGAAGGGAATCTCGGGGATGAGAATCACGTGGGCGTCGCCGGATATCCCGGAATGAAGCGCGATCCAGCCCGAGTGCCGGCCCATCATCTCCACCACCATCACCCGGTGGTGGCTCTCCGCCGTGGAGCGGAGCTTATCCAGCGCCTCGGAGGCGGTCCGGACCGCGGAGTCGAACCCGAAGGTCACGTCCGTGGCGGAAAGGTCGTTGTCGATCGTCTTCGGCACCCCGACGACGGGAAGCCCCTTTTCGACAAGCTGCTGGGCGATCTTCATCGAGCCGTCGCCGCCGATCGAAATCAGAGCCCCGAGTCCCAGCTTATGGAAGTTCTCCACCAACTGGCCCGAGCGATCGATTGTCTCGATGGTTCCATCGCTCTTTTGCCTTTCCCAGTGGAAGGGGTTGCCTTTATTGGTGGTCCCGATAATTGTTCCGCCCTTGTTGAGGATGTCCTTCACCTCGTTGAGACCGAGAGGCATGGTCTGGCTTGTATCCATGAGCCCGTTGAGCGCGTCCCTGATCCCGACGACCTCCCAGCCGTACTTGTTGATCGCCGTGTAAACCGCGGCCCGGATGACCGCGTTCAGGCCCGGGCAATCCCCGCCCCCGGTGGAAATTCCGATTTTTTTAATCTCTTTCTCCGCCATATCCACATCCTTTCCTGATGATCGATTTTGGAAAATGGGGGTCAGGTCTTGATATTTTCCATTCTGGTCAATTCCTTGCTCACCCACGAATAATGTCTCCCTAAATAATCCCCAACCTCCTTCAATTTATACCCCCACCGGTATACAGCCTCATATATCCCCCCATCCCGGGCCTGATTTTCAAATATCTCCTTCAGCGACGGTCTCACCGCGTGCCGCTCCCGTCTCGGAACCTCCTTCTTTTCCCTCTTATCCTTCCCCTCGCCCCGCTCAAGCCGCCCTTCCAACATCTTCAAAAAATTTTTCCCTCCCAATACCCAGCCGCCATACGCCTTCTTCAACGGACTCTTAACATCCTTCCCCTGCTTAACAAACTCACAATAACGCTCCCCGGCCCGTTTGCTCTCAGAGGAAAATTCCGAGAGCAGCCAATCCTTATGCAAAAACTTGGGCCCATCTTCCAGCCCCGCCATCGCCCGATACGATGACCATCTCCAGTCCTCCGGCTCTTCCACCATTCCCGCCCGCACCGGGTTCAACACCACATACCGGCTCAGTTCCAACAAATACTCCTCCTTGTCCACCAAAATCCCCTTAAACCTTCCCTGAAATATATGCCCCACCCGTCCGTGCCGACGATCAAACGCCTGCGTGTACACCCCGTTCAATTGCCTCATCCCGGTAGAAAGATTCCCCCTGGGTGTCTCCACCAACAAATGATAATGATTGCTCATCAAACAATACGAATGGATAACAAACTCATATCGGTCCACCACCCCGGCCAGAACCGATAAAATCTTCTGCCGGTCATCATCATCAATAAAAATATCCGCCCGCGCATTGCCCCGCGAGGTCACATGATAAACCGCCCCCTCATACTCCACCCGTAATGGACGCGCCATATCGCAACCTTACCATCTAAAAATGGAAAATATCAAGACCTGACCCCTTTTT
>JAPLJI010000099.1 GCA_026388655.1 Pseudomonadota bacterium | reverse complement strand
TGAACTTACTAACGGATTACATCTCCCATCCGGCCCAGCCGGGGCAAAGTTTTTTCCCGGTTCCAGGACCAGTAAATGATCAGGGCCTTTCCCTCGACGGCTTTCTGGCCCACGAACCCCCAGAAACGGCTGTCGAGGCTGGAATCGCGGTTATCTCCCATCACGAAGTAGGATTGGGGGGGAATCCGGACCGGCCCGTAATTATCCCGGGGAGAAATATCCCGGGGCAGGATAACAAGGTCGCGATGGGTTCCGTGCTGGTCTTCCATTAGCTGGTTATTAATGTAAATTTTTTTCTCCCGGATTTCAACTGTGTCACCGGGAATTCCGATTATCCTTTTAATGAAATCCTTGCTGGGGTCTTCCGGGTATTTGAACACGATGATCTCTCCCCGCTGGGGTTCCTTGAATTCCAGGAGCTTAATCCGGGTGAAAGGGATGCGGAAGCCGTAGATGAAACGGTTGACCAGGATGTGGTCGCCGACGAGAAGGGTGGGCTCCATCGAGCCGGAAGGAATCTTAAAGGCCTGGACGAAGAAAGACCGGATGAAGAGCGCGAGGACAATGGCGACCGCGAAGGAATGAGCATATTCGCGGAAAATCTGCATCCGGGTTTTCGGGGCCGGCTGGTCAGCCCGGGCCGGGGCGCCGTTTTCCGGTCGTTCTTGGGCGGGATTGTGGTGGTTGGATTTCATATGCGAACCTAAGCGCTGGAGGTTAAGTTAATACCCAAATCTCAGATCCCAAATCCCAAACAAATCCCAAATCCCAATCAATAAAAAGTTCAAAGGCCAAAGCTCAAAGTTCAAATCAAATCCAAAGCTCAAATGCCAAACTCTTTTACCACAAGGCATACGCTTTAAGCCATCCGCTGTTTTGACCTTGGGATTTGGAAATTGGGATTTACTTGGGATTTGGTTGTTGGTCATTGGGATTTGATTGTATTATTGTCCGGTTTTCAGGACGGCCAGGAAAGCTTCCTGCGGGATGTCCACCACCCCGATCCGTTTCATTCTTTTTTTCCCTTCTTTCTGCTTGGCCCAGAGTTTTCGCTTCCGGGTGATGTCGCCGCCGTAGCACTTGGCGGTCACAGCCTTTTTCTTGGCCTTGATGTTTTCCCGGGCGATGATCCGGGAGCCGACGGCCGCCTGGATGGCGATGTCGAAGAGCTGGCGGGGGATAAGCTCCTTGAGCTTCTGGATCAGATCCCGGCCTTTGAAATCGGCCTGTTCCCGGTGCACGATGATGGAGAGGGGATCCACCGGTTCGCCGTTGACCAGCACCTGGAGTTTCACCAGGTTTCCCGGGCGAAAACCAATCGGTTCGTAATCCAGGGAGGCCAGTCCGCGGCTCAGCGATTTTAAACGGTCATAGAAATCCACCATGATCTCACTCAAGGGCAGTTCATATCCTAACAATATCCGGTTCGGGGTGGGATAATCCAGTCTTTTCTGAATCCCCTGTTTTTCCTCGCAGAGGGAGAGAAGCGCCCCCAGGAACTGGGTCGGGCTGTGGATCGTGGCCAGGACGATCGGCTCCTCTATCCCCTGGAAAAGATGGTCCTCGGGGAGGAGGTTGGGATTTTCGATCATCTCGAGTTCCCCGGAATTCCGGGTCACCCGGTAGGCCACCGTGGGCGCGGTGCTGATCAGGTTCAGGTTGAACTCCCTTTCCAGGCGTTCCTGGACGATCTCGGAGTGGAGGGGGCCGAGATAGCCGCAGCGAAAACCGTACCCCAGGGCCTGGGAGGTTTCCGGTTCATAGGTCAAGGCCGGGTCGTTCAGGTGGAGCTTGCCCAGGGCTTCGCGCAGGAGCTGGTACTGGGAGGCGTCCTGGGGATAAAGCCCGGTGAACACCATCGGCTTCAGGGGCCGGAAGCCGGGCAGGGCAGCGGGGGCGGGGAAATCCGGGTTCGTAACGGTATCTCCCACCTGGGCTTCCCGGATTTCCTTGATCCCGCCGATGATGTAACCCACCTCCCCCAGCCCGAGGGATTCCACCGGCTGGGGGTTGGGAGTGAAAATTCCCAGCTCGGAAACGAGATATTCCTTGCCGGTGCTGAAAAGTCTGATCGACATTCCCCGGGTGAGCTGCCCGGAAAAAACCCGGATCATGATAATCACGCCCTGGAAGGAGTCATACCAGCTGTCGAAGATCAGGGCCCTGAGGGGTTCCTGCGCCGACCCGCCCGGAGGCGGAACCTCCCGGATTACCGCTTCCAGGATTTCCTCGGTCCCCCAGCCCTCCTTGGCGCTGGCCAGAATGGTTTTGCTGGTGTCCAGACCGATGATCTCCTCGATTTCCTTTTTCACCCGGTCGGGGTCGGCGCTGGGGAGGTCGGTTTTGTTGATCACGGTGAGGATCTTGAGGTTCTGGTCGGAGCAGAGGTAGGCGTGGGCGATGGTCTGGGCCTGCACGCCGTCCACCGCGTCCACCAGGAGCACCACCCCCTCGCAGGCGGCAATCGAGCGGGAAACCTCGTAGGAAAAGTCCACGTGGCCGGGGGTGTCAATCAGGTTCAAGCAGTAAGTCCGGCCGTCCCGGGCGCGGTAGTTGATCCGCACCGGGTGGGACTTGATCGTGATTCCCCGTTCCCGTTCGAGGTCCATCCGGTCCAGGAACTGTTCCCGGCGTTCCCGGACGGAGATGGTCCCGGTCGTTTCCAGGATGCGATCGGCCAGGGTGGACTTGCCGTGATCGATGTGGGCAACGATGGAAAAATTTCGAATGAGCTCAGGATTCATCATAAAAATTGACGATTGACGAATGACGATTGACGAATGAAAACCTTGCAAACAAATATTAATTTTATAAATGCTTTCTTGCTGTTTGAACAGAGGCCACCGCGATTGAAAGAAGCTCAGTTGTTTCCTTCATTATCTTTGCTAACGACTCATTCTTGAAGATCTCGGCTTCTTCGAGCAATTCTAACCAATACAGCGATTCATCTGCTTCCTCTTCGACGATTTTCATTTTTGATATGAAATCAGCCTTTGATCTCGCCCGACATGCTGACCTGTAATTAGCGCCCACTGATGTTCCGCTTCGTAATAATTGCTTGCCGATCACCTCTGCAACCATATCTTTCGGCAGACTTTGCACTAACTTAATTATTTCGATGGCGTATTTCTTAGTCCGTTTTTTTAACTCTTCCGACTTCATTTCTTCCCTCGATTTTTATTTGCTGGCTTTTATCTCGCTATTCTTTCTCAAATATTCTTTTGTTTTTCACTCGTCAATCGTCAATCTATTTATCCCGAGTTATCACGAGGGACAATCGTCAATCATCAACTTGAAGTATGAGTCTTGCCGCTCCCAGGATCCCGGCGTCTTCTCCCAGGAGGGGCGGCACCACCGGCGTCTCCTTGCCTTTCCGGGAGAAAGCCCGGAGCTTGATCTCTTCGACCATCGGCGGGTTGAAAAGTTCTCGCGCCGCCGCCACCCCTCCGCCGAGGATGATGATTTCCGGGTTGAGAATATTAATCAGCGCGGAGATCCCGATTCCCAGGGCGCGGCCGACCCGGTCCAGGACGAGCAGGGCGACCTGGTCGCCATTCTGCGCGGCCCGGAAGACATTCAGCGCGGAAAGCGGCTGGAATTCTTCGGACTGCGAAAGCAGGCTCGATTTTCCCTGGTCCAGCAATTCCTGGGCCAGGCGGATGAAGCCCTTGGCCGCGGCGATGGTTTCCAGGCAGCCCCGGCCCCCGCAGGCGCAGGGAGAGCCCTCCGGCTCAATGGTAATGTGTCCGATCTCGCCGGCGATGCCGGAGTGCCCGACATAGATCCGGCCGTTGATTATGATTCCCCCGCCCACGCCGGTCCCCAGGGTGATCAGGACGAAGTTTTTCCGGTCGCGCCCGGCGCCGATCCAGCCCTCCCCGTAAGCCCAGATGTTGGCGTCATTCCCCAGGCGGATCCGGCGTTGGACCTTTTCTTCCAGGAGCCGGCGCATGGGAAAATCGCGCCCGCTTGGAAAGTTGGTCAGGAAGTAGACGATTTCTCCAGCCGGGTCTACCCCTCCCGGGACCCCGATTCCCGCGCCCAAGACCCGGGCGCCCGCGCTTTCCGCTTCCTGGATCAGCATTTGCGCTTCCCGGGCGATCCCGGCGATCAGATCCGAAGTAGAAGCAAAACTGGTGGTTTTAACCTGGCGGCGGGAAGAGATCCGGCCTTCCGGGTCCACCAGGGCGAGCCGGAGATTGGTTCCTCCGAGATCAATGCCAATAGCAAGGTCCATAAAATAGCGTTTCGGGTTAAACAGAATTGACGATTTTAGATTGACGATTTACGAGTGAAAGGCAAAAACAATAAGGAATATAAATTATGAGAAACGAATTAGTAACAGAGAATACAGGCTTTATATTTTTCTCCAATCCACAATCGTCAATCGTAAATTGTAAATTGTAAATTCATTGGGTTTGATATTGAATCGTCAATCGTCAATCGTAAATCGTCAATCGTCAATATATTCACTCTTCGATCTCCTTCAGTGTGGGCAGGTGGGAAAGGTCCTTCAGGCCGAAGCCCAGGATCCGGACCAGGTTCTTCTCGCACAAGGTCTGGATCACGCCTCCGCTTTCCACTCCCCGGATGGCGTCCACCTCGCTTTTCATCACCGGCTGGCGGTAGGCGATGATCGCCAGGGTCTCGAGGGAGGCCCGGGAGAGACGGGCGGGCTTCTGCAGGTTCAGGCGCTGGACCCAGGGGGCGAACTCGGCCTTGGTCCGGAATTGGTAGCCGCCGGCGACCTCGATCAGGCTGAGCCCCCGGTCCGGGTGGCACTGATATTCCTGGATAAGTTCTCCCAGGACGATGCGGATATCCTCGGGAGGGATATCCGGCATGGCCTGGATGAGTTCTTTCCAGCTCACCGGGTTCCCGGCGGTGAAGATTAAGGCTTCAATGATTCCCGCGATTTTTCCTTTTTCCATATCAAATCCAAATATTAGAATCTTTTGTCGGGCAACCCTTTAGGGTTGTCGATTATCATAGCAGTTTTTCGTAGGGGAGCCATTCTATTGGCTCCCATTTCGGGTGGCAGTAGAATGCCGCCCCTACGTCTTTCAGTCTGGTCTTCATCTTTGATTCCACCTCGAAACTGGTTTTCCTTCATTCCGCAATCGTCAATTTTTTGATTTCCCCCCGTTTGATTTCGCTGGACCGCTATTCTCTCCATGAGAAAGCGGGTTTTCGGTCGGGGCCGTGGGTTTCTCCGCGGGCTCCGATTTCGGTCCGGCCTGGGGTTCGACCGCAGGCTCCACGGTGGGTTCCACCGGTGGCTTCACCGTGGGATCTTCCGTAGTCTCCGCCGGGGTTTCCGGGACCGGTTCCTCGACCGGGGCAAGCCGCGGCCTGACCCAGACCTGTCCGAAGAGCTCCAGCTGGAAGATCCGGACCAATTTTTGCCGGATCAGCTCGAGGAGCGAAAGAAAAGTGGCGATGATAAAATCGCGGGTCGTCTGGCCGGCAAACAGTTCCTCGAAAGGTATGCCCTGCTCGACCGGGTATTTTTCGATGGATTTACCCAGGAAGAGCAGGATCTCATCCATTCTCTGGGCCAGGCTGATTCGGTACTGGGAGACATCATCGAGGGTAAAAACCTCTTCCCCGGCGTTCGCGTCCGCGGCTTTTTTCAGGACCGAGCGGAATGCGTCCAGAAGCTCAAACAGGCTGGCTTCCACCCCCGGTCCTTCCGGCTCCAGGATCTCTTCCTCTTTCATGGACCGCGCGAAGGTGTCCCGGCCGAGGATTTCCCGGGAAATGAGGGTATCGGCGGCTTCCTTGTATTTCTGGTATTCGAGGAGCTGGCGGATCAATTCGGCCCGGGGGTCTTCTTCCTCGGCTTCGCCTTCCTCGGGCGTGGGCAAAAGCATCCGGGACTTGATCTGGGTGAGGGTGGCGGCCATGACCAGGTATTCACTGGCGATGTCGAGGTTGAGATCTTCCATCATCTTGATGTACTGGAGATACTGCTCGGCAATGGCGGAGATGGGGATATCGTAAATATTCAGCTCGTTTTTTCTGATCAGATAAAGGAGAAGGTCTAGGGGACCCTCGAAAAGATCAAGATTGACTCTATATTCCATCGTTACAAATAAAATTTACGATTGACGATTTACGATTGACGATTTGAAAAGCATTATTAAACCCATTATCTGGAATATTTGATTTTTCTAGTTTTGGTTTTGAATTTCACTCGTCAATCGTCAATCTGCAATCGTCAATTGGCAAACTCCGTACCTAATAGTTTATTTTCATCGCTTCCCGCACGATTTTCATGGTTTCCTGGGCGGAGGCCAGGGCCTTTTGGTCACCGGCGCGGGTGATTTTCAAAAACACGTCCGGGTCTTTCAATATTTCCTCCCGTTTTTTCCAGATGGGTTCCATCGCCGGGATCAGGAAGCGCAGAAGTTCTTCCTTGCAGTCGGTGCAGCCGATCGCGGCGCTCCGGCATTCCGGCCGGATCCGATTCCGGATTTCCTCCGGGGTGTAGATTTTGTGCAGGTTGTAAAGGATGCAGACGTCCGGGTTACCGGGGTCCTTCCGGTAGGCCCGGGCGGGGTCGGTGACCATTCGCTGGATTTTTTCCCTGACCACGGGTTCGGGATCGGAGAGATAAATGGAGTTCCCGTAGCTCTTGCTCATTTTCCGCCCGTCTATCCCCGGCACCCGCGGGTAGGCCGTGATCATGGGCTCGGGGACGACCAGGCGCTCCCCGTATAAATAATTGAAGCGGCGGGCGATGTCCCGGGTCAGCTCCAGGTGGGGAAGCTGGTCCTCTCCCACCGGGACCTTGTGGGCCCGGTAGATCAGGATATCAGCGGCCTGGAGAACGGGATACCCGAGGAAACCGTAAGTGTGCAGGTCTTTCTGATCTAGCTCTTTCTGAAGCTCCTTGTAGCTCGGACAGCGCTCCAGCCAGGGGATGGGGGTGAACATGGAAAGAAGAAGATGGAACTCGGCATGCTCCCGGATATGGGACTGGACGAATATGACCGATTGCTCCGGGTCGATCCCGCAGGACAGCCAATCCACCACCATTTCCCGGGCGTCATTATAAATATTGGCCGGGTCGGCGTACTCGGTGGTCAGGGCGTGCCAGTCAGCCACGAAATAAAAACACTGGTATTCCTTCTGGAGATCAACCCAGTTTTTCAGGGCCCCGGCCAGGTGGCCCAGATGGAGCTTGCCCGAGGGCCGCATCCCGGAAAGAACCCGTTGTTTTTTTATTTCGTTCATATTTAACGCCAGATTATAAGCGAACTATAACTTTCTGAATAGACTGAAATGGGTATTGTAGATTGACGAATGACGATTGACGAATGAAAACCAAAGAAAAAATATAAGAGAAATTTCATAGGTGTTTTCTCGCGGTTTGGATTGAGGCAACTGCGATGGAAAGGAGTTCTGTGGTTTCCTTCATCACTGGTTTGATTACCTCATTTTCGTAAATCTTGGCTTCTTCTATCAACTCGAGCTAATATAAAGATTCGTCCGCTTCTTCTTCGACGATCTTCATTTTTGAAATAAAATCGGCTTTGGATCTTGCCCGGCAAGCTGATCTGTAATTAGCTCCTACCGACGTTCCGCTCCGTAATAATTGCTTTCCGATCACATCAGCGACTCTATCTTTCGGCAGACTTTGCACTAATTTAATTATTTCAATGGCGTATTTTTTGGTTCGTTTTTTCAGCTCTTCCGATTTCATTTTTTCCTCTCGGTTTATTTATATAAATAATCGTTATTCGTCACTTCTTATTAGGTTTTTATTCATTTATTTTTAAATATTTGTTATAGGGTATTTAAATCGTCAATCGTCAATCTGCAATCGTCAATTCTTTTCGGGTTTTCACTCGTCAATCTACAATCGTAAATCGTCAATTATCAGAGAAGTAATCTGATCACGAGATTGATGATCGGCCGGATCAGGAAGTCGACGCCGCCAATAAAAATAAAACCGAGCAGGATGATAAAACCGTAAGGCTCGATCCGGGCGAAGACCTGGGCTTTATCGAGGGGCAGGAGACCCATGAGGATCTTGCTTCCGTCGAGCGGAGGGATGGGGAGGCAGTTAAAAACGGCCAGGGCGATGTTCATAATGATACTGATCTGGATCATCAGGAAAAAGGGAACGAGGAAAAAAGACGAGCTGGAAGCGAACTTGGGAAACTCGGTTTGGAGGGGGAGGGAGGGTTCAATCCAGATCAGCAGGCGGAGAAGCAGGGCGGAGATAATGGCGAGGACCAGGTTGGATCCCGGGCCGGCCACCGAAACCCACATCATATCCCGCTTGGGATCGCGGAAATTGAAGGGATTGACCGGAACCGGCTTGGCCCAGCCAATCATCCGGGTCATGACAAACACGACGGTTCCCACCAGGTCCAGGTGCTTGATCGGGTTCAAGGTCAGGCGCCCGGCCAACCGGGCGGTGGGGTCACCCAGGCGGTCGGCCACATACCCGTGGGCCGCCTCGTGAAAGGAAACGGCGAAAAGCATCGGCACCAGCATCAACGCGATGTCCTGAACCATCTGCTCCATAGCCCCAAATATAGCATAACCGGGCGAACGGAAAAGGCGGAACCAACATGGTTTCGAGTTTCGGGTCTCGAGTTAAAAAGAATTTACGATTGACGAATGACGATTGACGATTGCGGATTAACAAAAAATATAAATTCTGTATTTACATTTTTCCGTAATTTTAAAATTGCTGTTCGCTTTGCTTTTCATTCGTCAATCGTCAATCGTAAATCGTCAATTTAATAGTTTGGTTATATCTGACCCTTCAGGGTTAAAAAGAACCACAAAATCAACCCGCGAAATTGGACCCGGATGGAAAACAATGTTTTAGCAACACCGACGGTGAACCCGGATGTTTCGCGGTTTTCCGGCCCCTGGCTCGCTTCTTGCTCCCTATATGAATGAGGAGAAAAAAAGGAGAGAATCATGGGCAAACAAATTATTCTTCTAGTTGACGACGATCCGCAAATCCTGAAAATCCTAGGCCGGACCCTGGCCGCCGACGGTTATGAAATTATTGCCGCCGCCGGCCCGGAAGAGGCCGTCGCCCGGTTCGACGGGACACCGATTTTCCTGATTATCACCGACTATACCATGAACGGGGCTAACGGGGTGGAACTTCTCGAGAAGGTCAAAGGTATCTCCCCCGATACGATCCGGATGGTAATGAGCGGCCACCAGGATTTTGGGATCGTCGAGCAGGCGGTCAACCGGGGCAAAGTGGACAAATTCATTTTAAAGCCCTGGGACAACGCGGATCTCAGAAGCTCGGTCAGGTGCGCCTGGAAAAATTACGAGCTGGCGCGCAACAACCGCGAGCTCCTGCGGCTGATCGAGGAAAACAATCTCTCCCTGAAGGAAATCAACACCCGGCTGGAAGAGTCGGTGGGGGAAAGGACACTTGATCTCCGGCTCGCCAATCAAAGGCTGGAGATCGCGGTCAGGTTCCAGAAGGAGCTTCTGAACATCATCTCTCACGAGGTTCGCACCCCGGTCAACGCCATCTCGGGATACATCTCCCTGCTCCGGGAAGGCGCGTTCGGCGAAATCCCGGAAGAAGTCGGCCGGGTTTTGGGAAAAATGGAGATCAATACCGGTGAAATCGGGGAGATACTTGATTACCTTTTACATTCCTCCCGCCTGGAACAGGGCAAGATCGAAAAGGGCGACCTGGCCGAGATCAATCTGAAGAGTCTCATTCAGGAAGTGCTCCCCCTGGTCCAGCCCCTGGCGCAGTTGAAGGGGCTCGGGATCGAAATCAATTATAATGAGAAAACCCCTTTGATTACGACCGATCCGAACCGGGTCAAATATATTTTAATCAATCTTCTCTCCAACGCGGTCAAATACACCCGGAAAGGCGGGATCGAGATCCTGGCCGCTCCCAGCCTGGATTCCACCGGGGCGGTGGTCGCGGTCTCCGATACCGGGATCGGGATCGCGGAAACGGAACTGCCTTTCATTTTTGACAAATTTTATCGAGGAAAAAACCAGGCGGAACTGGCGGAAAAAGGATTGGGGCTGGGGCTGGCCATCGTGAAAGACTATGTCCGGCTCCTGTCCGGCCGGATCAGCGTGGAGAGCCGGCCCGGGGCCGGCAGCACGTTTACCGTGGAGCTGCCGGTGGATTTTACTTTTTCCAGCGCGGAATCCCGGGTGGAAAATCCCGGATATCTCCCGGTTCCGGCTCCGCCCTTAAACTGAAGGAGGACGAAAATGGCGAGAATCCTGATGGTAGACGACAACGAGTACACCCGCGAGATTTACCAGCGAAAGCTCGAGATGGAGAAATTCGAGGTGCGGATGGTCAACGGCGGGGAGGAGTGCCTGCAGTCCCTGGAAACGTCCCGGCCCGACCTGATTATCATGGACCTGATGATGCCCGGGATGAACGGGGTGGAAGCCATTCATCGAATCCGGGCGGACGCGCGGTTCGCCCGGGTGCCGATCCTGGTTCTCTCGGCGCGGGATCAGCATGAAGACATCCAAAAAGTAAAAAGCCTGGGGGCCGATGCCTACCTGGTGAAGGGGAAATCGAGGTTGAACGAAGTGGTCGCCAAGATCAAGGAACTCCTCTACCAGGGCCGGGGGGTGGAGGAATCGGGAGAAAAGAAAGCCCCGGAAATCCTGGTGTTCGAGGACGACAAGTTTTTTTCGGAGCTCTACCAGAAGATCCTGGAACAGGAAAAGTTTGTCGTCCGCGTCGCCGCCGATGGGGAGGAAGGGGTGGAAATCCTGAAAAAGCATAAACCCGATCTCATCATCATGGATCTGATGCTCCCCAGGATGAAAGGTTACGAGGCGATCTGGCGGATCCGGGCGGATTCCCACACCTCCAGGATCCCGATCCTGGTGGTTTCGGCCCATGACCAGCCCGAAGAGGTTAAAAAAGCCATGCTCATGGGGGCCAATGATTTTCTGGTGAAAGGAAAATCCAACCTCAGCGAGATGATTTCGAAGGTTCAGACCTTATTAAAGAAGACCCCGGAGCGGCATTACCGGATCGAAATCATCGAGACCGTTCTCGACGCCCCCAGCCTGGCCCAGAGCCTGGGTATCGACCAGGATTATCGCTGCGCCGATTGCGGAAAGCCCATGGTTCTGGACCTGACCGTCAAGGGGGAAAACGGGAACCGCGAGCTCC
>JAPLJI010000121.1 GCA_026388655.1 Pseudomonadota bacterium | reverse complement strand
CCCGGCCCTCAGGTAGTCCATGAAAGAACCCATACCCGCCAGTTGAAAGACGGGAAGGAAACCTCAACCAACTGGTGGACCGGTGATGGCAAATCCCACTGGTGCTACTGCTGGGAAAGCAAAGGAGAAAAGGTCTGCTCCGGCGACTGCCGGTGAGCGCATTTGCTCTTTGCGATTTTACCCATCACCCATCACCTATGACCTGCCTTTACCGCGGTCTGCCGTCAGCCGTCTGCGGTCGTCTTTATAGCCTTGACTTTACTGCCTTCAAATCAGACAATGGGTCTAACCTAAAATTCCTGGCAATATGAACCAGATTGGAAAATATCAAGACCTAACCCCAATTACGTATTTTTAGATTATCCAAGGTTTGCTTGATCCTACTCCCTGGATTTTCATGATGCTTCCTTCCTTCAAAAAGCGCTGGAACCAAGATTCTGTATGCTTAGGTTCGAGATTCTTCTTGGTGATGCCCGATTGTCTCAACAGGTGTTCGAAGGATATCCCCCTCTCAGCGAGGTCGAGAATCGACAAGGCCTTAATGGCCATCTTATCACAGGTGCAGAATGCCAAATCACCCCTGCTTTTCATCAGGCAAAGGGCCTCTTTCTCGCCGTTGTGGATCTCCTCCGAGAAGACGGCATCGAATCTGGCGGAAAAGCCATGGAGGACCGACGCTTCGGCCGAGATCTCATGGAATTTCTTCCCCAACCCGGTCTTCAGGTCGATCTCATGCCTGGTGCCGCCGTCATCGAGATAGAAATAAACCTCCTGATGCAGAATGATGGATGAAACGAAAACCTGATTTTTCTCAACAATCTGGTCCCAGACGCCGAATCGGTGAAGATCGATTATGACGTCAGCATCGAGCAGTAGCAAATTCAAGCGAGTAATCCTCGTTCTCGTCGTAGCCGTGTTTTTTCAGGAAGTTGCTGACCTCACTCAAGGGCTTTTCGATGTACTCGGCAAATTTGGCTTTGGAGATCTTCCCGATCTGGAATGCCTTGATCGCCAGAGCGATATACCGTTGGGATAGATATGGTTTCTCCTCATCCCAATCGGCCACTCTTTTTTCTCGGTCGAGGACTTTGAGCTTTCCCTCGTCAAGTAATTGCATAACCTCCGGTCGTTTCAGAAGTTGAAGGTTGACCAGACGCCAAAGCATCGCTTCGGTGGAGACGCCGAAGTCCCGAGCCATCTGGACGAGGCTGAGATAGGTTATTTTGCGGGATTCGACGTGCTTCAGGAATTCCTCCCGGGTTTCGTTTTCGGGCATGAGCAAGGCGGAGGCGAAGGCGTCGGCCCATTTCTCCACGGGCTGCTTGCCGGACTCCGACAGGTGTTCTAGGGGTTTGAAAAGATCCCAGGTGATGATATGGAAAAATTCATGGGCGAGGTCGTAGTTGCGCCGCCACGGGGCCTCATTGGAATTGATGAGGATTGCCCGTCCAAAATCCCCGATGGCGGAAGCCCCCGATCCGGTCTTGCCGAAGGGAAGAAAAATAATTTTTATCCCCGCCCGCGATTCAAGGGCCATGGACAGGGGAAAAGCCGGTCTTCTTCCCACCTCCAACATCTTTAGGTGTTCATCCGCCAACTTGCTCACATACTCGTATTCCTTCTGAAGCAACCTTTCCTTATTGGGAGCCGGCAGGTCTATTTCAGGCTCTTCGCATTTTTCACCGGTGAGTTCGAAGAGTTTTTTATACCTCGAACAGAGGGCAAGGAATCTCCTCGTCAACAACTGGATTTCCTGGGAATCGCCTCCCCCCCGGAAAATAACCATGGGCTCGGGTTTGTCCGGTCCGGAATAATTGAAGAAATAATCGGGGGAGCGGCCATAAATGCCGGAGAGCATATGGAGCTCCCAGGCTTTTACTTCCCTGATTCCGTCCTCGATGGCGCCCAGGGTTTGATAATTGGGGAAGCCCATTTTTTCGGCCACATACTTTTTCGTGAGTTTAAGGGATTCCCTTTCGTTTTTCAGCCTCTCGGCCAAATCAACTCGTTTCTCCGCCATTTTCCCTCCTTAGTTTCCGAAAATATTATACTGCTTTAATAATTTAAAGCAAGAACATAATATTTCCTTATCTTGGTTTATGAAAGGAAATTGAAAGAGGTAATAAGGATGAAAGATGGGCTAGGTCGGTTTGATTCCGAGGTGGGGGAGAAATAATATATTCCTATAATTGACATTGTAGGCAGTAATTTGATAGTGTGCCCGGGGTCAGGTTTTGTTTTTTGACAGCCGTAGAAAAATTTCATTTTTAAGTATCCACTGCCAAGGGGTTTGAAACCAAAGAAACCGGAGAGACAAGATAAACCAGAAAGATAAGATAAATCGGTTCGATTAAGGGACTTGGGAAATGATGTCTCGAAGGCGATGGAATATGTCCAATGTCAAGGGCTGACCCCATCTTCTCACGAAGCGGTCATCGAGAAGGCCAAAATGGCCTGTTTCAATAGCGGGCACCGAATTGAGGATCATTTTGCTGATGTCAGCAAAATGATCGAGATTGGAAGTGGCCGAAAGCATCAAAGGGATTGAGAGCAAACGGCGGAAGCAAATCGGCCGGGCCAATTTGCCGCAGAGAAAAAAGAAATGATAAATCACGCTGTTGCTATAGGAAGGGCAGGG
>JAPLJI010000180.1 GCA_026388655.1 Pseudomonadota bacterium | reverse complement strand
CGGATCCCGGCAAATATTTCGGAACAAACAAATGATTGCAGGACGACCCGGGCCTCTTCGGCGGCCTTAAAATCCGGCGACTCCGACTCCGGAAAGCCTCGGGCCGCCCGGTCCACTACTTCCGAAAGTTCGAAGCCGGGATCAGCCAGGGTTTGAAAATCGCACTCCTCCAGGACCCGGTGACAGATAATCCCCACCCGGGCGGAAGGGGATCTATCCCCGGCCGGCCAGGGCCTCCGGCCTTCCGATCCCTTCTCCTCCCCCTCGAGCGCCGGCATGAGAGCTTCCTCCCATTTTTCCAGCCCGGTGGGGGAAAGGAAACGGGGCGAAACGGACCGGTAAATTTCCTCGCGCTCTTTCCAGAACGCGGAGATCCTGGAAAAGTCCCGGGGTTTGCCGGGCCGGGACCCCGCCCTGCGCCTCGGGGCGCGGGCGGGATTGAACTCGTAAACCGAAAAATCAATTCCGACCCCGGGGCCCAGTTCTAACCTCCCGGGTTTCAGAACCTGGAAATCGGTTTCCAGCGCCCGGGCGATCTGCCGGAGCCAGGTGTGATCCTGGTACCGCGCCGAACCGGTGAGAAGCAGGCGCTCGCGCGCCCGGGTCATGGCCACGTAAAGCACGCGTTTTTCTTCCTCCTCCTTCCGTTGTTCTTCCTTCCTTAAAAGCTCGATCGCCGAGAGCGACTTCACCCCCGGGAGTGAAAGCCCCAGGGACAGTCCCCGGCGATCCGCCCGTACCGGCTGATCCTCCTCCGCGCCCCGGGGGAGGTGGTGCAGATCGGCGAGGATCACGAACGGAAACTCGAGCCCCTTGGCCTTGTGGATGGAGATAACCCGGACCGCCTCCACGGTTTCGTCCGCGAGCGGGCTTTCCCCTTCTTCCTTGAGCTCCCGGTGGGATTTTTCCAGGGTCCGGACAAAATCGGAAAGACCGGGGCCGAAGGGGCGACCGCCCGGAAGGGCCATCTCCGCCGCCCGGGCCCGGATCTTTTCCAGGTTCGCGAGTTTTTGCTCGCCCAGGCGCCCGGCCACCGTCACCTCGCGGATGAAAGTGCGGGCGAAAACCTGGTCGATGATCTCCGGGAGGGAAAGCTGCCGGGAAAGGGCGTTAAGCTCCCGGAGGGACTGGTAAAGCGATCCGAGCCCGGGCGCCCCCGCCGGGCCGGACGGTAACGGTCCCAGATAGGAAAGCCCGGATCGGCGCTTCAGCTCGTAAATCTCCCGGTCATTCAACCCCCCGAGGGGCGAGCGGAGGACCCCGACCAGCGCCAGCTGGTCATGGGGATCGGCGACGGCCTTTAATAGGTTATAAAAATCCAGCACCTCCTGGGCGGAGAAGAAGGTCTTTTCGCCTTGGATTACATAGGGAATCCCGGCTTCCTTGAAAGCCTCGAGGTAAATGGAAACCGGGGTGAAAGACCGGAGGAGCAGGGCGATATCCGAGTAACCGGCTTTCCGCGGGCCCTTTTCCGGGTCGGGAAGCGTTTCCCCCACCGTCTCCCGGATCCAGCGGACCATCAGCTCCGCCTCCCCCCGCCGGGCCTCGTCGGCGGTGAGCCCGCCCCCCGGATTGTCCACCAGGATGATCTCCACCTTCTGGTGGAGAAACTCCTGCTTCCGGCTGGACCTGATCGCGTGGTAGGAAGGCTGAACCCCCGCCCGGGCTTCGATCAGCCCCAGGCCGGGACGCGCGCCCCCGTCAAAAACCCGGTTGACAAAACCGGTGATCCCCGGGTGGCTCCGGAAATTGGTGAAAAGATCGAGGGGAACCCCCCCCTGCCGCAAAACCCGGTCCAGGACCTCTTCGTAGGCCTCGATATCCGCCCGCCGGAAGGTGTAGATGGCCTGCTTCGGATCCCCGACGATGAAAAGCTTGCCCGGCTCCAGCTCGAGCCCGTCCCAGGAGGAGGCCCTGCCCTCGAGCTTTTCCGCGAGCAGGAGGATGATCTCGTACTGGATCGGATCGGTGTCCTGGAACTCGTCCACCAGGATCGCCCGGAACTTTTGCTTCAGTTCCCGCCTCACCTCCGGATGCCGGAAAAGCAGGTCCCGGGCGAGGGAAAGCAGCCCGGAGAAATTGACCCAGCCCTGGGCCAGGTATTCCTCCCGGAAAGACCGGATAAAAGGCAGGAGCAGACGGAAAAGCAGGCCGGCGGCCCGGGGATTGACCTGGATGAGCTCCATCCCCTCCCGGTAAAGGCCGGCCGCCAGAGCCCGGTCTTCCTCGCTCCATTTGGTGCTGGGTTCGGTCGTGCCCCCGCGCGAGGCGAACTCGCGAACCGCCTGATCCTTCCCCGGATCCCCTTCCCGGATCATCCGGACGATCTCCCCGAGCCGCTCGAGTTTCTCGAGCAGGGTGACCGATTTCACCTGCTGGAGTCGGGCCACCAGGGCCTGCAGCCGGCCCGCGAAATCCCCGAGCCGGGCGGCCAGCCTCTCCCCCTCCCCGAGTTCCCAGTCCCCGGCCGGGAGCGGAATCTCAAAATCGGAGAGCGCCCGGGCCACCCGGCCCAGGTCCTCGAGCTGGATTAGCCCCAGGATCTCCCGCCATTCGGGTTCCCGCGGGTTCCCGAGCCTGAGCTCCGCCTCGATCCATTGTCCCCACTTTCGGTCCAGGAATTCCTCGAAAGCCGCGCCCTCGTCCACCTGAAAACCCGGGGAAACCCGGGCCTCCAGGGGATAAAGGCGCAGGAGGTGGGCGCAGAAGCTGTGGATCGTCCCGATCTGGGCCTGCTCCAGGACCTCTCGGGCCGCCTCGATGCGGGCGCGGAGATCATCGGGGGTGAGGCCGTGCCGCCCGCATAAGTCACCGGCTTCCACGTTTTCTTTTCCCGTCCGCTCCGCGGAGAGAGAGCCGTGCATCTGGGCCAGTTTCTGCCCCAGCCGGATCTTCATCTCCGCGGCGGCCTTCTCGGTAAAGGTCAGGGCCACGATCTGGGTCAGGGGGATCCCTTGGCCCAGGACGGTCTCCGCGATCCTTTTCACCAGGATAGTGGTCTTGCCCGTCCCGGCCCCCGCCACGAGCACGACATTGCAGCCGGTCTCGGTGACCGCCCTTTCCCTCTGAACCTGGTCCGGGATCTCTTTCATTTTCCGAGGTTCCTTAGCCTTAAGCTCCGGGGATCATTCTCGAGCCTCCGCTGGATTCCGAAATCGCTCTTCCGGCAGACGGCGGAATAATCGCAGTAACCGCACTGGTCCCTTTCGTTCGGGTTGATGAAAAACCGCCCGTCCCGGATGGATTCGAGCAGAAAAATCAGGGTGGGAAAAAAGACCTCCAGGTTTTTCCCAAGACCCTTCTCGAGGGAATTTTCCTCCAGCGGTCCCCCATCCTTCCCGGTGCCTTCGAGATAAATGAAGGAGAATTCCGTTTCCGGATTTTCCGCTCCCGCCTCTCTCCCCCGCAGGGAGCCCGCGAGGAGGGGGTAGATCAGGGGCTGGAGCGACCTCCCCGTAAGGATCCGGGTTTTGAAAGCGGAAGCGGGCGGCCGGGCGCGGGATTTATAATCGATTACTTTCCGGCGGCTTCCCTCCACCTCGATCCTTTCATCCACCCGGTCGATGACGCCCTGGAAGAGAACCTTCTCCCACCCCCGTTTTCCCAGATTGAGAAAACCCAGAACCTTTTCCTCGAAAAATCTGGGCGTCATTCCGGTGTCCTGAAGGCGCTTTTTATCCCACTCAACCGCCCGCAGGACATTCCGGGAAATCTTTTCCTTGGCGATCTCCCAGACCAGGGGAAAACCCGTGGAAAACTCGCGGGAATAGTCCGCGAAATTCTCGCGCAGGATTCCGGTTAGAAGCTTTTTCCATCCGGTCCCCTCCTGCCATTTTCCCGGCAATTCCCGGTAAGCGAACTTGAGAATCCGGTGATAAAGGTAGCCGACCTGATCCCGGCCGATCTCGGAAATGGGCTCGGGTTCGGGCAGGTACTCAATCTCCAGAACCCGGTCCAGAAAAAACTGAAAGGGGCAGCGGACATACTGCTCGAGCGAGGAGGGGGAAAATCCCTTCCGGCTTCTTTCCTGCCACCAATCGGGAATCTCCCCGATGATTCCATCGCCGGGACCCAGGCTCCGGCTTTTACCCCTCGTCCGGTAAAGGCCGGCCATCGTTTCGAGATGATTTTTCCACCCCGGATTCGAATCAAAAATTCCCTTTCCCGGCTTTTCGTTTGAGAGTAATATATGAATTATATTTTCCTTAATATTCAAGTAGTTATAGCCATATTTTTTACATATAACTTTATATTTATCCCGCTTGATCCTGGGAACGAGAAAATCGGCCTTCGGGGCGGAAAATTCCCCCGATATTTCCGACAGGTAAAGGGATGGGACCAGGGCTTTTCCACTCTCGTCCGACCTCTGGAAAAGGATGAACAATTGATCATCCGCCGATTCCCGGACGAAATGAAAAAGCAGCCTTTCCTCTTCAAACCCTTTCAGTTTTTCGGGCAGATAGGCCCCCAGGGTTTCCTGGATCTTGAAGCGGGTCGAATCCCGGAGAAAGGGCTCTTCCTGGATGTAGCGGGGAAAATTCTTTTCGTTGGCCCCCAGGAGAAATACTACCTTGAACCGAAGTCCCCGGGAGGCCATGGCATCCAGGATCTGGACCCCCCGCCCCGGATGTCCGGGAATCCCGAGGGGCACCCTTCCCTCTTCCAGGACCTGAAGAAAAATATCTAAAAACTCCTCCCGGCCAACCTCGAAACCGATTTTCTTTAAACCGGACAGGGAGGAAAGCGAGCTCTCCAGGAATTGGCAGACGGCCTCCTCCCGGCGCGCGTAAAATTCCTTTCGGGGATCTTCTCCGGCGTTCGCAGGACTACCCGGGGACGGTGGCTCGGATTCCAGGTAAGTTCCGATCAGCCCGCGGTAAATTTTGGCCCACTCGTCAAAACCGGCTTTTTTCGGGAAGGATTCGAAGCCGGCCTGAAGCGATCTTAAAAGCTTGAGCAGGATTCCGGCCTGCTCCCGGTCCACCTTGATTACCTCGTCCCCGACCGGAATTTCCCCTTTCTCCGCGCCGAGATTGAAACCCTTGATCCAGGCGTCCAACCCCCGGACGATCCCCAGGGCCCGGCTCCATTTATCCCAGAGATCGGGCCTTTTTCCCGGGCCCCGGGAATCCGCCGAAAGCCGCAAATACGGGGAGCGGAGGACCTCCAGGAGTTGTCCCCGGGGAAAACCCTCCCCCGGGAGCGTGACCAGGGCCATCACCGCCCGAATGAACGGATGCAGGGCCACCGGCTCCCCGATACTGGCGGAGAAGGGGATCAGGTTTTCCGGAAAGATCGCGGTGAAGGCCTCCCGGTAGGGTTCCAGCCCCCGGGAGATCACCGCGATATCTTCGAATTTATACCCGCGGGCGTCGACCAGCTCGAGGATTTTCTTGGCCGTCCAGAAAACCTCGTCGCGGGGGCCGCAGGCGCTGATCAGGACCGGCTTCTTCCCCCCGCCCCTCCCGGCCCTGATCCCCCGATTCAGGTTTACGATCTCCCGGGCCAGGCCCACGGGCTTGAGCTTGAAGAACGGTTCCGCGTACCGGTAATCCGGATCCTCCGGGTCAAAAGGGAAGTACCAGCTCACCGAGAATTTCTCCGGGAGCGCCTCCACCAGGTCGAGCTGGCTTCCCGAAAGGTCGTAAAAACCATACAAAACCAGGGTGGTGTATCCCGGGCGGTAATCATCCCGCCGGATCAAGGCCGCGGCCCGGCGGTAGCAATCGGCGTAATCCCGGAGCCCGAGCTCGTCCTGTTTCCGCTCGAAGGCCCGGTAGATTCGAAAAATTTCCGCCACCCGCTCGCCCCCGGGAACGTAACCTTCCCGCACGGCGGCGATGGCGTCATCCGGGTTAATCCCGCTATCCTTCAGGTCGCGGATAGACTGGTAGAAGGCCTCGGCAAAACCCTTGTTCCTCACCCCTTGGTGGAAGTACCCGGGCCAGTTTCCGGTCTCGAGGATTTTGCGCAGGAGGAAATCGAAGGCGATCTCCTCTTCCGGAGCCAGCGCCTCCCCCGCCCGGCGGAGGATCTTGAGCGCGAGGGCGTGCAGGGTGAGGAAGGAAACGTGGAAAAGATTCACCCCGTCCTGGAGGCAGACTTCCTTCAGGTGGGAAAGCAGCCAGCGGGAGGGGGTGATCACCCCGACGGGGGAAAGCGGGTTTTCCCCCTTCAGGTCCTTCAGGAACCGGGTGAAATCCTCCTCCAGCCCTGGATGAAAGGGCCCGTATTTTACCGTCAGCATATGGTCTGGGAATGATTCTCTTTTCCCCCTGAAAAAATTTCAACAAACCCAAACAATTCAATCAGAATTCTTTATTAATTTGTAGTTGCCCGATTTATCGGGCTCTTAATAAACTGCCGATGAATCGGCATACTACAAAAAATTCGATGGCGAAAAACGTCAAAAAGGATTCAATTGCCTTTGTCGGAATAAAATAATAAACCCGGTGAATGACAGCTTCCGTCACCGGGGTTCAGCAAACCGCCAGAATTGGAATGAATAAATAGGTTTTTTTCTCCCCGACTTTCAGTGTTTTATTTCCGTGAAACCCTTACAATAATCTTTTCGTAATCAAAACCTTAAATCTGCCACTTGTCACCGTCTACTGGCCACTATATTTTCTTCTGCCTTCCGCCTTCTGACTTTTTTCTTCTTTCAATTGTCATTTCGCAATTTCTTTCCTAGCCACCTAGCAACCTAACCACCATTTTTCTTCTGATTCTTCCCCTTCATCACCTTATAAAGAATCCGTCCGATATCGACCTGGTCGGGGATATCCCAATTCATCTTCTGGCATTCCCGGGCCATGGCTTTTAAATCCGGCTTCATCTGATCCAGGGACTGGGTCACTCCTTCAGGGATTCGGCGGGGAACCGCCTGGAAGGGGGTGAGATCGGGCTGGCTGGTAAAGCAGTCATACATCGGGGGCGCCCCGGCGTCCGAACGGGAGAGAGGATTCAAGCCCAGGATCAGCTCAATCGTTCGATGGATCGAGGAAAAGCTGTAATGGGTGCGGGAAACAAACCCGCGCCGGGAATAGGGGCTGATCACCAGGCAGATGGTCCGGTGGGCGTCCACATGATCCGCCCCGCTCTGGGGATCGTCCTCGGTGATGAAAATAACCGATTTCTTCCAGTAGGGGCTGTTGGTAATCGCCTCGACCAGCTTGCCGGTAGCCTCGTCATTGTCCGCCACCATCGATTCCGGGGTCGGCTTTCCCGGCGTGATCCCATAGGTATGATCGTTGGGAAGCAGGATATAGGTAAAGGGTTCGACTTTTCCTTTTTGAATATCGTTGATGATGGGGATAATTTTTTCCATGTCCTTCCGGCCCATTTCCCAGGGTCTTCCATCCCAGTAGCGGGCGAAAAGCCTCAGTTCCCCGACGATCCCGACCACCTGGCCGTAATCCCTGAACCCCACGCCGGAATTCAGAAGCTGGTTAAAGATAAAACCGGCCCAGGGATAGGAAGCCGCTTCAATCCCGGAAGCCGCGATCCGGGATTGATCCCGGTAACCCGCCATCCAGGTTTTCTCGTTGTAATCGGTAATGGTCAAAGCGGTATTCCAGATGTGGCCCTGGACGGAAACCTCGGCGTTGGAAAAGAAGTTATCCAGGTTGGTGAATTCCCGGGCCAGCTGGTGCTGGTTGGGGGTGTATTCCTCGCCGAAGATGCAGAGATCGGGGTCTCCATCGGCACCCTCGAGATCACCGAAAACCTGATCATACGTCTTGTTTTCCTTCATAATGAAAAAAACATACTTGAGGGCTGAGAATTCCCCTGGTTCGGAAGGAATGGGAGAGTGCCCCGTCTTGACTGCCGCATCGGAAAAAAATCCGGAAGGCCGGCGGTTATTTTCCCTGGCGATATCGGTATAGATCGCGAGACTTTCCCGGTCCGGGGTTTCAACCCGGGAAAGGGTTCCCCGGATCAGGCCCCCGATATATTCAAAGTTGGGGTTGGGTCCCGCCCCCTCCCCTTTGGCGTTCACGATATAAAGGGATTGATTGTCCGGGCTGACCGCGGTGGCGGTGGGATACCAGCCCGCGGGAATGACCCCCGCGAGCTCGTGCCCGGGCCGGGAAATCACCCGGACGGTATTTTCCCCGGAGCAGGACACGTAAAGCCGGGTTTCATCGGGGCTCAGGCTCAAATGCGTGGGGTAAATCCCCATCGGGAGATCCGGCGCGTCCCGGAGCGAAATGGTTTCGGTTACTTCTCCCAGGACGGTATCGATTACCGAGATGTCGTCGGTGTCGCTGTTGGCGACGTATAATTCCCCTCCGTCGGAGGTGACGGCCATTCCCTCCGCGTTCTTCCCGACCTCGATCATTTTAACCACGTCCAGGGAGCCGGTATCGATCATCCAGACCAGGGAGCTCTCCCACAAAGCCGGGGGACCCCAGTTGGAGACATAAAGCATTCCGCCATCGGGGGAGAGGGTCAGCCAGTAGGGATAGGAGCCCGCGGGAATCTCCGCCCGGATGGAATCGGTGGTGAGATCAACCACCGCCACCTTGTTTCCCAGGTTCTCAGCCACGTAGAGGGTGTTGCCGTCGGGAGAAAGGACCAGCCCCCCGGGAAATCCGCGCAGGGGGATAACCCGGTTAATAACCAGCCCGGCATTCTGCCAGTCGTAGACCAGGATTTTCTGGGACTGCCCTCCCGAGGCATAAAGCCGGGTTCCGGCCGGGTCGACGGCCAGGCCCAGGAAGAAAGCCTCGTTGGTGGCCGAGCCCGGATAGGCATGGGCCCAGACATCCTGGATCACCCGGCCCTGTTCCAGGTCGAGAACGGTAAGCGATTGGTCCTTGGGGCGAAACTCGAAAACCCGTTCATACTCCTTGTAATCCGGAAGCGTGGCCGGCCCGGTGGGGCGCTCGGCATATTCCATCAACCCGAAACCGTTATTGGTCACCACCGCTTTCTTCCCGTCCGGGGAGAGAATAATATTCATCGGGAAACTGCCCAGCTTGAACTGGGTGCCGGGAGGGGAAACCCGCCAGCCCCCGGGAATCAGGATCGATCCGTCCGAGAGCCGGCCGGCCGGCCGCAGGGCCTCATCCGTGGGGGAAATTATTTTTTCCCCTCCCCCCCCGCCGCAGGCGGAAAGAACCGATATTATTACCAAACAAACGAGGTTTTTACTTATGAACTGATTTATCAGCAATAATTTCTTCTCCGCCTTAATTAATAATTCACGGTTTCTATGACAGTTCCGTCCTTATACTTGGCTTTCATGGTTATATGATTCGATCCCATGCTCATTTCGATAAAATGATTCGCGGTTTCTTTGTAGATAGTCCAGGGTTGCGCGTGAAGCAGTCCGGCGTCAACAAGCTCGGTTCCCCCTCCCCCGGTAACCAGATAAACGACTCCGTCTATCGCCTTGGTTCGTTCATAAATGGGAACATGCCCCTGGAAAACCATCTTTACCCCCTGATTCTTGAACAGGGGGGCCAGATATTCGCGGGCATCCTTGACCTCCTGGTCGTCGGCGAATACGGAGGAACTGCAATAGGCGGGGGCATGCATGAAGGCAAAAAGCCGGGTGATTCCCTCCCGTTGCTTGGCCTCGGAAAGATCCTTCACCAGCCAATCATATTGAACGCTCTGGGGAGAAAAATCCGCCGAGGTGTTAATCACGATAAAGTGTGAATCGCCATAATCAAAACTGTAATAAATGTTCGAGGGCGTGCCAAAAAAGCCGGATTCGACCGCCTCCCCGCCCCGGTCATACTCGCCGAAAACCGGGTGATAGGCGATGGTCGAGGTAAAGCTGCCCAGGACGGAAAAAAAGTGTTCCCACTCCGCGGGATCTTCCGCCTCGGCAACCAGGTCGCCGGTGTTGACCACGAAATCCGGGGCCAGTTCCTGGATCTGGTTTAATATTTCCTGGTGAATGGTATCGTCCGGCGCCGCCAGCGCGATGGGCAGATTCGGGCGGGAATCCCCGTAAACTACAAAGCTAAAATCGCCGCCCGGGGCCGGGGCGGTGCGGAAGCGGAAATCCGGGGATGGCTGTTCCAGAGAGCCAATCCGGTAATGGGTCCAGGTTACCGGCTCCAGGCCTCCGATCGAAACCGTGTTCAGGTAAAAATCGCCGGTTCCCAGGGTCACCTTGCTGGTCTGGCCGGAAGCCTTTTTCCCATAGCTCTCGGTGGGGCCGTATTCCACCACCGCTTTTTCTTTTTTATCGGTCTGCCAGGTAATCGTGGCGCTGTCCTGGGTAACCGTGGAGAGGAACGGCCCCGCTACCAGCTGCGCGGTAGATTCGCCCGAGCCTCCCCCGCAACCTTGGACCGCCAGACAAACGCAGATGGATAAAATCACGCCTCCGACCCAGGGTCTTCTATATTTGTTCATCCTTCCTCCCTTTTAAAGCAGTGAGTTGGCAAGTTGGTAAGTTAGTGAGTTGGTTCTCTGTGTTTTGGTGTTTTGGTGTTTTAGTACTATTGCGTTTTGATTCTTGAGCCCGATCCCTCATTTTTCGGGATGACCTAAAAGGACCGAGAAGATTTTTGCCTTTTTATCCATTATCTTTCCTCCTTGTTTTTCCTTGAAAAATCCAGGGGAATGCCATATCTTATTTCGCTTATATATTCGGCAAAATATTATAAATTAAATGGAACTTTGTCACAATATTTTTTCCCGGGTTTCCCCTCACTTTCTTATTCTTCGTTAATAGTATAAAATTAATATTATTTTATCTGAGTGACCGTTATCACGGACAAAAAATATTCAATCATTGACAATAAAGGCAGGATAATGCCTGGAGAATGTAAATCAGGAATCATTTCTGGAGAACATCCAGGAAAGGAGGAAAAAATATGGAAAGTCTAAAAGCGAAGTTAATGGTTCTGGCCGCGGTGGGCCTCCTGGTAAGCGGGGGGTTAACCTTTTCCTGCGGAAAGGCGAAAGAGGCCCTCACCACCCCGCCCGCGGACCAGACCAAGATCGCACAAGAAGCCAGCGCCGAAGCGATCGGAATAGCCACCCAGGTGACGGACATGGCGATGCTTTTCATGCAGGGGGGAATAGCTATCGGGTTCGCCCCGAAGAGCCCCAAATTCCAAACCATGGCGAAAGAGCTGGATTTACATAGCAATTTTACCTGCCCGCGCGGATTTTCTCTGGATATCGCCCCCGACGGTTGCGACCCCAAGCTTGATCCTTACGAAAACGAATCCTGCACCTCAGCCGAAGCAACTTGGGACTACGCTGAGGGATGCACCGAAGCCCTGGTCTGGAAAGAGGGCGAAAGCTCGATTGCGCTGGCGGTCATTGATGAATTCGACTTGCCCACCGGCACCGACGCCGGCTTCACGGTAACGGTTTCTTTTGATGAATTTCTTGAAGGCAGCAAACCCCGGAAAAACGGGGAACTGGCCTTCACCGCCGCTTCCTCCAACGACAAGCTGTCCGGTGAATTCAAGATCGAGACCGGCGATTCCGGGTACACGGAAGATAGCAAAGAAATCATCGGTTATGCCCTTATGACTTATTCCGCCAATGGGACCATCAGCGTTGTAAGCAAGAATAAAGCCACCGAAGCCAATCTGACCATGGAAGCCGACATCACCTCCACCAAAGCCATAACCGAATCGATTGACGTTAAGTACATTATCGTCTCCGACATGTCCGAACAACCCGGAAACCCGGAAGCGGCAACCACTACCATTGATATCTCCGGGACTTCTTCGAAATGGGGTTCCCTGGACATGGCTCAAGGTTCCATCCAATTAATGGCCCAGGATCTGACCATTGACCCCGCCTGCGTGAAAAACCCGGTGGGCGGAACCCTGGGGGTGAAGGGAACCGACGAGAACGGGGTTAAATACGATGTGCTTCTGACTTTTCATGAAACCTGCGACGGCAAGGCCGAGGCCAAGATTACCGTTGAGGGAGAGGGTGTCAGCGGGACCTATGAAGGCACCATCCCGCTCCAGTCCACCGGGCCGGCCCCTGAAGAATCCATCCTGGGACAACTTTTCCAGGGGTTCACGGATACCTTCAGCGGGATCCAGAATGGACTGGAACAGCTCTGAAAATAATTTAAGCAAGGGTACTTGATTTGAAAAAACAGAAAGGGCGGGAGAAATCCCGCCCCTTCTGTTTTTCAAATATTGTTTGTCATTCTGAACGGAGTGAAGAATCTAATCAGTCCCTCCACGACAAAATCAATACGCTAAAATCATAAAACAAAATCGAGATTCTTCGGCGGAAGCCTCAGAATGACACCCATTAATATTTTCACAAAACTATTAAAACCACCCCCAAAAGCATGACCAGGCTTCCGGCCAGTCGCTGGGCGAAATATTCCTCGTGGAAAAACATCCGGCCCAGGATCACGCTGAAAACCAGGGAAAGTCTTTTCACCGAGATCATGTAGGCCACATCCACCAGTCTGACCGCCAGGAAATGGGTGATCACCATCAACGCCGAAAAAAAACCGAGCAGGAGAAAACGCGGAAAATTATTAAATATCCTTAGCACCCCCCGCCCTTCCCGGGCCGCGGAAACCGGGAACAATACCAGGGTGAGAAGCGGGATATAAAAAACCCCGAAAAATTCCGGGCTGGAATGGAGCACCGCGACCTTCCCGAGCACCCCGGTAACGCTGTAGATGACGGCCACTACGATAATTAGCATCACCCCGCGCTCCCGGGTGATGGCCCGGAGCGGACCGGCCCAGCCCTTCCGGAGGGAATCTATGTTGGTGATATATGCCCCCAGGGCCACCAGCAGGATCCCGGCCGCCCCGGAGCGGTCCGGGACCTCCCCCAGGACCAGGTAGGCAACCCCGATCATGAAAACCGGGGTCAGCGCGAAGAACGGGATCGAAAGGGAAAGCGGGGAAATCTGGATCCCCCGCATATAGAGGATAACCGCGGTGATCTCGAGCGGAACCAGGACTGTTACCGTGGTCCAGAAGGTCCGGTCCAGGGGGGGAACCTTGATGAAAAGGAAAAAAAGAAAAAGGAAAGGCAGTGAATAGCCCCAGCGGATCAGGGAAACGAGGAGGGTATTCTCTTTTTGCAGGAGCTCCTTGCAAAGGGCGTCCAGAATCGACAGAGAAAAAGCGCAGATTAAAGAGTAAAAAAACCAGAGCATATTGTTGCTTAATTTAAAATGGTTTCGAGTTTCGGGTCTCGGGTTTCAAGTTTGTATTCAGATTGACATTTGTATCCGGATCCAGATAAGTTTTTACCTAAATTATATAGAAAATCATAATGAAAGAGTTCTGGCAAAAAATTATGGCCGTATTGTTGAAGCTTCCTTTTCAAATCGGCCTGGTCAGGCGACCCCGTTTAAACCTCGAGGAAATTACCATCCATTCCATCTCCCCGAAAAAGGCTTTCCTGACCTTGAACCTGACCGTGGAAAATCCCAATCCTTTCAGTCTCCAGATCGGCGGTCTGGATTATTTCATTTACCTCAACGGCTTCAAATTCGCCGAAGGCTCCATTTACAACCCCAACCTTCCCTTCCACCTCCCCCGTTACGGGGCCTCCCTGATCGAAATCCCCATCCGCCTCAACTTTCTCAAAATCGGGGCCGGGATCAGAGCCGTTCTTCTCCTGGGTGAAATCTCCTACCGGATCGAGGCAAAAACCCAGATTAAATCACCCCTGGGCGCCGTTCCGCTCGCACTGCGAAAATCCGGGCAGAACCGGATCTTCCTTCCGGAAATCACCCCGGATCAATATCCCGAATCTACCTATCCAGAAATTCGACCCGATTTTTCAATCCATTAGTAACCAACCGTTCCCCCTGCTCATTAATCAGGATCGCCTCGGCGCCGGGAAACCCCCGCAGGAGATCTTCACCCTTTTTCATCCCCAGGACAAAAACTGCGGTGGCCAGGGCATCCGCGGTGATCGCCTCGGGGGCGACCAGGGTAACCCCTGCCATTCCGCGGGACGGCATCCCGGTATGGGGATCAAAAATATGATGGTAACGAACCCCATTGACCACGACCGCCCTTTCGTAATTGCCGGAGGTAGTTACCGCTCCGTCGGAAACTGAGAGCCGGGCCAGGATCCGGTCGGGATGAAGGGGGTCCCGGACCCCGATCCGCCAGGCCGGGCCGGCCCAGGGCTTCCCGAAAACCCGGAGATCCCCGCCCGCGTTAACAATCCCGGACCTTGCTCCCCCGCTCCGGAGGACTGATACCGCGCGGTCCACGATATAACCCTTGGCAATCCCGCCCAGGCCCAGGGCCATCCCCGCTTCCCGGAGAAATATCTGCGATTCACCTTCATTGATCTCGACCTTTCGATAATCAACCCGGGGCAGGATCCTCCGCAGATCTTCGTCCGAGGGAACCCGGGGATTATCCGGGTTTATCCGCCAGCCCCGGGGATCCCGGGCCAGGGCCGCCCAGGTGGGGTCAAAAGCCCCTCCCGACTTTCGGGAGAACTCGAGCGCGGCCCGGGTAACCTGGAACACCTCCGGACCCACCCGAACCGGGCTTGACCCCGCCATCCGGTTGATAAGCATGATTTCGCTGTCCGCCCGGCTCTCGCTGAAAACCTGCTCCCACCGTACCATTTCTTTCCAGGCGGCGGCCATCGCCTTCTTCCCGATTTCCGGATCCGGAAAAGAAACCTCCAGGTCCACAATCGTGCCCATCAACAAGCGGGTTTCATGCAAACGAACCGGCCGTTTTTGGTGAAGAAAAACCGCGCCCCCAAATACCAAGGCAACAAGCAGCGAAACCAACCCCACCGCCAAGACGCGCCGGTTCATGTCCTAATTACCTTTCAATTTTTGAGAGTTGGGAGTAAAAGGTTGGTTGTTAATAATTCAAAACTTATCGTTCTAATTTTTTACTTTTTTCTACACCTTGGGCTATGCCCTTCGGCGCCATAGCCCGATAAATCGGGCAACTACATTTTTCGCTTTGCACTATGCTCTATGCCCTTTGCGCTTTGCCAAACTATTCCTCTTCAAAATCATCGGCCTCTTCCAGGCCCTCGTAAACCCGCTCGTCCTCGTCCGGGTGTTCCAGGAGGGATTCTTCTTCCTCTTTTTTCTCGGTCTCCTCCTTGCATTTCACGCACAGCCGGGTAAAAGGCATGGCTAAAATCCGTCCCGGGGAAATCCTCTGGCCGCAGTCTTCACAAACCCCGTAGCTCTTTTCGTTGATCCGGTCCAGGGCGGCGTCAATCTCCTGTAAACGCTGGCGGGTGCGGTTCCCCACCAGAAGAGAAAATTCCCGGTCCCGCTCGCTCGTGGCCAGGTCATAAATGTCTCCGATCTCGTAACGATGATCGGTCTCGCTCTCGATCCGGTTCGCCACTTCCCGGAGGAGGTCTTCCTTCATTTTAATGAATCGCTTTTTGATCGTATCCGTCGGAGGAACCTTCTGTCTGCCCTTTTTCTCCGCCGTGAGCATGGCAGCGGGAGGCCGGAAACCGAGTTCGAGTTCGGGAGCTGAAAACTTCCCCGCCACCGCCGGAGTCATCTTCGGTTTACTTTTGGTCTTGGCGGTTTTAACCATGGCCTTTGTTGGTTTGACCATGATGGGGGAGGGTTTCGGCTTACCGGCCCGGGGTTTGAGCTTTGGCTTCAAAACCGATTTCGCCCGGATCTTCGGCTTGGCTTTTGTTACCGCTCCGGGTTTGACCGTCTTCTTTGAACCCGAACTTTTTCTGGAGGCCAGGGAAGGTTTTTTCACCTTCTTCTTTTCTGCCTTTTTCATACCTGTCTTTTTATCCCCCTTTTTAGCTTTCGCCATGATTCCCCCGGTTTTTTAGGAAAGTTTGGAAGTTTATATTTAAAGTAAGTAATCCCTGGCTGTCAAGACCCGATTTTACGGGTCTTTTGGTCGCAGGACGAGGCTGAAGCACCGGACCCGAAACCGGGCCCCCGCTATTTCCGGATCATAAGGCGGTAACGCCACCCCGGGTATTTTTGAGAGTCGATTATGGCCCGGGTAATCATTGCCTTGGCCGCGAGAACCGAGTCGAGAGGGGTTTTTCCCCGGGCCAGGAACGCGGTAATGGCCGAAGACAGCAGACAACCGGTTCCGTGAACCCGCGCTCGGACTCTCCGGGTTCCGGAAATCCAGGAAATTTCGCCTTTCTCAAATAGAAGATCCCGGGGCGCCCCCCGTTTTAGATGCCCTCCCTTTACCAGAACCGCGCCCGCCCCGGACCGGGAAAGGGCCCGGGCCGCCTTTTCCATCTCTTTCGGGTTCCTGACCTCGAAGCCAGTGAATTCGGCGGCTTCAACCAGGTTAGGGGTAATAATCGTTGCCAGGGGAAACAAATAATCTTGATAATCCCCGGCCCCGCCCTTTTCCATCAGCCGGGTGCCGTCCCGGGCGCGGAGAATCGGGTCCACCACTACCTTTTCAATTTGAACACTTTCGATCAGGCGGGAAACCTCCCGGATATTAGCCCGGCTCCCCAGCGCGCCGATTTTAACCGCCTGAATGGAAAAATCTTCCAGGACTGACTCCACCTGTCTTCTCAAAATACTCGCGGGAACAGGTTTAACCTGATAAACCCGGGCATTGTTCTGCGCGGTGATTACCGCGACCGCCGCGGTCCCCCACACCTTCAGCCGGGAAAAAGTCAGAATATCCGCGACGACCCCGGCTCCTCCGGTGGGATCAAAACCCGCGATGGACAGACAGGTAATTTTCAATCGGGAAGGAATTGCTGCCTCTTCAACAAGTTCAAATGACAAAGCTCAAATGACAAATGAATGTCAAAATCCAAATGTCAAAATAGCCTATAACTTATGGCGTTGAGCTTATGCTAAGATGTTGAAAATTTGAGCTTTGGATTTTATTTGATATTTGAACTTTGAACTTTGTAATTAATTACTTTCCCCAATCATTACCGATCAGGATCGTGACCGGCGAACTTTTTTTCACCTGGGCAAGCTTGATCCCCCCGAGGAGAAAAGAAATCTTTTCAGCGATCTTTTTATTTTCCTCCCAATAATAAATCAAGCTCTCCGGATACTGGCCTTCCTTCGGAGATAAAACTTTCACCTTCGGAAAACCGTTCTTGTTGAGAATATCGATGAGTTCCTGGGCCAGCTCGGGCTTCCCGGTGGCGTTAAGAATTACGATCTCGGGTTCGGTTTCCCCGCTGCTTTTCCCGGCCGGGGCCAGCCCCGGAGGGGGAGTCGCTGCCGGGGGGGCCGGGGTGGGCGCGGTTTCCGCCTCTACCCCAAAAAGTTCCCGGGCATGGGCTTCCATCATCTCCGTGAATTTTTCATTCGCCCCGTGGACATCTTCCTTAATCCTGCAGGCCTGATCCAGGACGAAGACCCGGGGAATCCCGGTCACCCCGAATTTCTCTCCCGCCACCCCGGTCCGGTCGGCCATCACCAGGAAGGATATCCCCCTTTCCTTGATATAATCGTTCAGAACCTCTTCGGTCTGATCCTTCCCGTATCCAATCATCACGATCTGGAGCCCCTTGTCCTTCCATTTTTCATAAAGCTCGAGCAAAAGGCCGGTCTCGGCCTTGCAGGGTTTGCACCAGGTGGCGAAAAAAGTCACGATGGTCATTTTCCTCGGCTTCCATCCGATCCGGCTGGGTTTTTCCCCGCAAAAATCATTCAGGAAAACCATTTTCCCGTTGAGATCCCGGAGACCGAAATTCTTGACCGGTTCCCCCTGGGCGGGAGCCTGGGCGCGGGCGAAATGAGCCAGAACCATGACTCCCGCCGTTACCCCCAGAATTAATAACCAGATCCTACCTGTACCTGTCAGAATTTTATTCAATTTTCGTCCCTCCTTGAATATTTAAATTAGCCATTATCCTGTCATGGGATAGAGATGTCTTTCCCTGGGTTCCTGCGTTCCTCTCGGCCGCCCGGTTGATCCGATGGGCCGACCAGACCGCGTCGATTTCATTTGCCAGCCAGGTGGCGCCGCCCAATCCGCCCCAAATCCCTTTGCTTCCGGTGGTCTTGGCCTGGGCGCTTCCCAACGCCCCGAAAGTGGCGCAAACCCCGAAAAAAATGATTCCCTTGATAACCTGCCCGTTGTAAACCTGCCCGAGCCCCGGGACAATCGAAAGCACGCCTGCCACCCACAACCTCTTCGGATGGCGGGTCGGGGGTGAAACGCCGGGTTTTTCCGCCGGGTTAACTTCCGGGGCGGGAGCCGGGGTTATCTTCTCGGGAGGAGCGGCCTCCTCTTCAGGCCTGGCTCCAGCCAGCCGGCCCGCCACCCGGTCCACCGAGGGCAAAAGCTCATCGGTCTGGCAGGGACAGCGATCGGAAGCGATCATCTCAATCTCGCCGGTCTCGACGTTAATCAGCTGGGCGGAGATCACGTAAATATTCCCGACCCGGCTCAAGCTCCCGGTCACCATCCTTTGCACCCCCAGGAGTCTCCCGACCTGGACCGCGCACTCGCTCGAAGAACAGTCGGAAAGCTGTTGACCCTGTTCCTTGAGAATCCGGTCCATATTGTTACGGTCAATTACCCGGAACTTGCCGGTCCGGAAAAGTCCCTCCCGGAGAGACTCGGACAGGGGAATTCTCAAATCCCGGGGAATATCCCCGACTATTTCCAGATCGAGAACCGCCAGGAAAATCTTCCCTTCCTCGGCGAAAGCTCCGGTCCCGGAAAAAACCAGAAGGAAAAAAAACAACAGAACTTTTTCGATTGTCCTAACCTTGAACTTTGAACTTTGCCCCTCTGGGGTTCTCGTCCTGAGCCCCCTTTCGGGGTCGAAGGAAACTTTGAACTTATTTAGGCTCATTTCAACCCCTGGGCCAATCCCGTTAAAACCTGTCCGGCGATATTGGGAGCCAGCTTCTGAATCGCCCTCTGCCCGGCCCGGGCCGGATCGTTTCCTCCATCCATAACCTCTAGGTCAACGGTAGCCAGAACCTTGCCGGTGTCCGTCCGCACCGCCCGGACCGTTCCCCGCGCCCGGGAGAAAACAATCTGACCCATCCGGCTGGACTCGGCGGCCTGGACCTCACCGATGATCACCACCTCCGCGATCGGGCGGAGCACTCCCACGATCTGGGGAATATTGCCGGATCTGAGCAAAGTCTCCGAAATCTTTTCCAAAACCACCCTTTGCTCGATTACCGGGAATCCTTGGCTGACCAGGCCCTGGACAATCTCGCCCTCCACTACGGAATTATACACCGGTTGGCCGGCATTGGTTTCAAAGATCCTTACCACGAATCTTTTCGAGGGCAGGTCGATGGTAAAATCCGCCCGGGCCCTTCGCAAAGCCTGCAAGAAATCGGGTTCCAGTTCCCCTTCCTTGCTCAACCCATCCGGGAGCAGGGAGGCCTCCACCACCGCCACCCCGGAATCGCCGGGGGTACTGATTTCATACACCTTCGAAACCGATATTCCCGAATCGCCCGCCTGGACCTTTTCCAACAACCTCCCCTTCCCCTGCAGGAATTCAAATCCCACGTTGAATCCCTTTTGCGGGTATCTGGCCTGGGCCTTCTCGAATAAAACCCTGATTTTAAGGTCTTCCCCGAGCGGCTGTCCCACCTCGCCTTTCTGCTTATCCCCCGCCACCACCTCTAGTTCCAGGGACGACAGCAGGTCTTGAATCCTGGTCTTGGCCTTCTCAATCTCCGTCCGAAGATCCCGTTTCTCCAGGCCGGAAGAATCCCCCTCGGCAAAAGCCTCCATCTCGCCTGAACCGGCCAGGACCCGCAGGACCAGCTGGTGTGAGTAAGCTTCCTCGAAAAGGTCCAGATACCGGAGGTAATTACTCAAGGCCAAAAATATCTGGTTTTTGCTTTCGTAAGATTGAGCTGCCTTGCCCACCTCGGCCACGGCTTTAAGAATATCGCGGATTTTATCCCGCAATCTCCCGGCCGCATTGGAACGCTCCAGGACCGCCAGGGAATAGTGAATTTCCCGTTTTGAGTCGAAATACCTTTCGACAATCGTCACCCCTTCCAGGGAAAGATCCACCGAGGATTCGCTTTTCACTTCGGTCACCGAACCGGTCGACCCTTTTTTGCCCTCCTCCTCCCGCTGGATGTCGGTGATCGCCTCCTTCACCTGCACCTGGATCTGCTTGGCGATGTTGGCCCGGGCGGCGCTGTCGGCCCGGTTGGTATCGGCGGTCTCGTCCCCCGTGGCCGGGCCGGATCCCACCCCCACCAGGTATCTCTGGGCGGGAAAGCGGGGGATCTTCCCTCCCTGAATCCATTCGGGACGATCCTTGGCCAGGGCTTCTCCCCCTGAACAAATCAGGAAAGCCAGAGCCACCATCAAATAACCAAAACCGCGGGCGGGACAAGTTTTATTTTTCTTCATTTTTCGTAACTGCTCAGTTTGTCAGATTCACTGAACCCTGAACCCTTGAATTATGAACCTGAGTATTTTTCATTTTTCTTTTAATTTTTCGAGTTCCTTTTCCAGGTCCTGGAAGGCCTCCTCCGGAGGTCCCTCGACCTGCTCGTTCCGGTTTCCGGTTTTCACCACCCCTTTATCCTTCATTTTCTGGATCAGCGGGGCCAGACCTTTGCCCTGGTCCATCCGCCCCTGCATCTCCTCCGCTTTCTTTTTCATCTCTTCCGCCATCCGGGAAAGATCCGCCACCAGGTTATCCTTCGACAAGCGCGCCAGGGCATAGGTAGTGCCGGGAGGCCCCGCCCTGCCCCTCTGGTCCATCCAGACCGAGATTATCTGCGAACCCGCCAGGGAAAGTTCCAGGGCTTCCCGGTCCACCCGGACATTGTAATCGTGAATGAACTGGGACCCGCCGAAGGCCGAACCGCCGGACTTCTCAAAATCCACGAGCAGGGAGGAAACCTCGACCTTGATGGTTTTGGCCAGCTGAATCCTGGCATCGTCGGCGGACTTTTCCTCCGCGTCCTTGGGATTAGAGGTCCTCCCACAGGAACCCCGGGCAAACGTATATCCTTTTTCCTGGGGAAGCTTGAGCACCCAGACCGGGGGGGAACCCGGGTCCGATTTTCCCAGATTTTTATTTCCGGCGCAGCTCAAAACCACCCCGCTGAAGGCCAAAATTATTCCCAAAATGATCGTCTGGATTTTCCCCATGACAGAAATTTTCTTACCAATTATTTAATAGTGTCCCAAGTTTGTACATGGATTTAAACGATTGAAAAATTATTTAATAGTGTCCCAAGTTTGTACATGGATTTAAGCGATTGAAAAATTATTTGTAGTTTGCCGATTCATCGGCGGTTTTCGTAAGGGAGGGTTTCTCTGCCCTCCCGAGGGAACCCATTAAACGGCTCCCCTCCTGTCCCGAGCGAGACTAACTTGTCCCGAGTTTAATTGAGGGAAGCCTCGCATTAGCAATATCTCAATCGAACTTAATGAGCCCAATAAATTGGGCAACTACAAGAAAATAATCTCCTGGCGTTTTAAAACCTCCATTCTTTCCCATGACCCCAATCTTATGAACAATTATGGGACACTATTAATTTCTAGCTTACGAGTTTTTCTCCCGCGGACTTTCGCAAATACCTAAAATTAGTTAAAAAGACTTCGGACGGAGGACTTCGAACTTAACCAAGGAGGTCTCGATGAGCTGGGTCTATCTGGTGGTGGCGATCGTGCTCGAGGTGTCCGGCACGACCTGCATGAAGCTTTCGGACGGCTTTACCCGGACCGTCCCCTCGGTGCTCATGTTTGTTTTTTACCTTCTCTCCATCTCTTCCCTCGCCGTCGCGCTCAAGACGATCGGGGTGGGCGTGGCCTACGCCATCTGGTCGGGGCTCGGAACCGCGCTGATCGTGGCGATCGGGATTTTCGCTTTCCGGGAACCGGTAACCGCCCTCAAGCTTTTTTCCATCGCCCTCATCATCGCCGGAGTCGTGGGCCTGAACCTGGGCGGCGGGGGGCACTGAGGGCAAGGCCGGGAACCGGTCAGTTTCTAGGCCGAGAGCCTTTCCACCACGGGCTTTCTTAGATAATTTAAAAGGGTAAACCGCAGGCTTCGGCCTGCGATTTTTTTTATGGACCGCATCAGCTTGCGGATGCTCATAAAATTAATTGACCTTTGCGGGAATCCGTTAGAAAATGAACCTTACTTTTAATTTTCAGAAGGCCGGCGATGAAAAATTGTTTCAGGGGCAAAGATTATCGGAAAGCGTCGAGGAGGCCGGAATGCCGGAGGAGGGGATTTGTCCGTTTCGGCCTGGCGGCGATTTTGCTGATGACCCTTACCGGCGGATGCATGATGGCCGGGAACTATCACAGCGCGAAAACCCTGGGGAAAGGGGAATCAAGCTTCGGGATGACCTTCGGGATCAACCGGATGTCTAACGATAATGACCACGTGATCGTTCCGAATGTTATCCCGGAATTTGCCTTCCATGTCGGCTTGGCGAAAAATTGGGAAATCGGGGGGCGGGTGGCCCCGGGAGCCCTGGGCATCGAGCTGGACACCAAGTATCGCTTCCTGCAAAAAGGCGACCTGCACCTGGCGGTGGTCCCGGCCGTGGCCTACCAGGCTCTTTTCGAAGGCTACGGTTTGACCTTCCGGCTTCCGGTCGTTCTCTCTTACGACTTTATCGATAATTTTGGCTTCAATGCCGCCGTTTTTGGAGGATTGTCTGCTTACGAGTCGGACGAAGGGGATGACGAAGAATTCTTTCAGTATATTGAAGGTGAGATCCTTTCCTACGGGGTTTCACTGGGTCCGGAGCTGAGGGGTTCCGTGTTCTTCGTCCGGCCTGAGGTTGAATTCGTCCGCTATGAATCCAGCCTTAAACACGCCGACAATCTCAATGGGGAATCCTGGGAACCGGTCAACAGCGTCAATGTCCTGGTCCACTTTGGCTGGATCTTCGGGCGGGAAAAACAACAGCTCGAAAGGGTGGAGGAAAAACTGGACAAGGCCCTGGAAAAAAATGTGAACCCGGAGCAGAAGTAGCCGATTCAAAAGGCATATAGTTTTCGGTCGACCCATTTAGGAATCCATTAGAAAACAGGCCGGAAATATTTTTCATTGGCGGTCAACGGTTTGCGGAACGAGCACACATTTCTGTTTCAGGAAGGACTCTGGGAGGCGAGGGGCTATTACTCCGACCAGGGAGAGAGTCGTTACCCGGTGAGGGGAGAAGTCCGGATAACCCATGAGAATGGTTTATGGATCAGCGACGGCGTTCTCCTGGTCTTGGCCACGCCCGCTTCCAAGATCTCCAACCGCTACGAGATCGTTCCCTTTAAAAAGGGGCAGGATTATACAAACTGGAAATCCGTGAACCCGGCACTGGGAGAATTCGTGGGAAAATTCGTGGTATTTGATGACTCGATCATATCCAACTATACATCGAAAAACTACGAGTTTTCCGGAAGTGAATTTTTACTCCGGGTCACCGGCAAGCACTACTGGAACCGCGGCGTGCTTTTCCAGGGGGATAAAAAATTATCATCCTGGGTGCTAGAGTTACAAAAGGCAAAGGATACCAAATGAAAAAATACATTAAAATTTCCCCCTCACCCTCTCCCTCGAGGGGAGAGGGAAGGGGAGAGGGGGAAATAGCTAAATTTAGCAATTATGAAAAGAAAACCTTAATTATATTGTTCCTTGTTTTCTATTTTGCCTGTTTCCTTTGGTCTGGGCCGGCCGGGGCGGACGATCCGAAGGCCCGGTTCCAGGCCCCGAAGACGATCACCCCGGAGAAGTTAAGGCAGATGGCCGACGGCACCATCCCCTGGCCGGAGGAACTTTTCCCCCTCTCATCCTGGACCGATGAGGAGACAAAAAAACTCCCCCCGGAGTTCTGGCAGAAGGTAAGGGCGCAGGAAAAAAAGTGGCCGGAATATATCTCTGCGCAGGCAAATCTCTTTCGCCAGGAATACGGCCCGGGAATAAGGAATTACTATGATCTTTTCCTGGAAGAGCAGGCCGAGATGCAAAAGCCGGGTTACGGGAAGGTCGTCCCGCCGGTGGAAACCAAAAAGACCCTGAAGCGCCTGATCGATCTCGCCTGTCTCCCCGCGGAAAAACTGGGGAGTATCCAGGGCAACCCCTTGAACAATATCAGGGTGATTTCTTTTCAGGGGGGCCGGCTCCGGATTATCCCCTTTGATCTCCTGGAATTCAGTCCCGCCGGCCGGGTGGTCCTGCCCTCCGGGCCGGAGGCAAACCCCCAGGATGGGGATGGGATCTTTAACGGCCAGGACCAGATTTATTTCATGGTGCTGAACGCCGGGCACAAGGTGGCGAAGAACTATGTCCGGGAGAAATTCCCCGAGATCAAGGACCTGGAAGAAGTGGAGATCTCCCACCCGGACGAAAACGAGAAGGGCTGGGTTTACCTCGCTTCGTTCGCGCAAAATCCGCCGGAGCGGTCTCCTTTTGACCATATTCAATTCTGCCCGGAGACCTCCATAACCCTTACTCCTTTTTCGCTGAACCAGACCGAGCCCCGGAAAAGGAAGGGGAAGATCGTCCCCACCCTGAAAATCCGGAGCTGGTATGCCGCCCCCAGCATCGGGGGAATCCCGATGGATGTCTTCGACCACCTGCGGATCCGGATCTCCCTGAGGTTCTACATCGGAAGTACCAGTGATAACGAGGATGAACTCAATGTCTCGTGGCGCGCCTGGTATGACGGGCAGGTGATCAGCTACAACCGGTCGGCCTGGAAGCAGTCAACCCCGCTCGGGATCGGGTCCCCGGTGGTTTTTGACGACATCGTGGCCAGCTCATTTTCAGTATATAACTACATGACCTATTATTCCCCCTTCGACCCGGCCATTTTCCTGAAGGATTTCGAGGTCATCATCGGCGAGGAGATGAACCGCGCCGAAAAGGAATACATGGAGGCGATGAAGGGGTGGCATCTTACCGAGAGAGACAGGGTAGGTTACGCGATTGACGGGGTGATGTCCGAGCGGGAGAAAACCCGGGACCCCAACTGGGTCAAGTGGCATTTGTTGACCGGTTTCCAGGGGGCGATGCTGATGCGGGCTGATTACGACGAATATTTACAGAAGCACAGCACGATCACGCTGGACTGGAGGGATGACAACACGGCGATCGGGAATTACGACACGCACATGATCGTGCACCGCCCCTCAACCCGGACTGAACACTTTCTGCTGGAGTGGAACGTAGTGCCTTTTTTCTTTAACGAGGATCATTCCAAGTTCGGATGGGACAACCTCAACCTGGTCCTGAAGCGGGTGGACAAACCGGTGGTTTTCACCCTTCCCGCCGGTGAAAAGTTTTTAGTAGAACGCTACCTCCACGTCCCGAATGTGGAAAAAGAGCACAAATTCTACAAGTTTTAGTTAGCGGGGTCGGATTTTTATGAGCTCACCCTGAGCTCCTGCTTTTTCCTGACCGCCGAGCTGACTTCGCCAAGGCTACGTCGCCCAGGCAGCGAACCGTAGACAATAAAATATAAGATTGATAAAGAATCCCCGGTTTCTGGCGACCCTCCGGGCTGGAGGCCGGCGATTTGCTATTTTCCTTTTCCAGGTAGGATTTTACGGAGAAGAAACTCATCATAACCGGGCTTGACCAGGTCGGTCAGGGGAGCGATCTCCTGGTAACCCAGGTGCCGGTAAAAACCCCGGGCCCCGCGGTTGAAGCCGGAGACCAGGATCCAGATGTTGCGATAGGTGCCCTGGGACTGCTGTTCAAGCCATTTCATCACTTCCCGGCCCCGGCCCTGGCCCTGGTAGAGGGGCAGGATGGCGATCAGCTCGAGGAGCGAGCCCTTGAGCCAGGGATGGCGGACGCAGATCACGCCGGCCGTGAACTCCTCGACGGCGATCACAAAGCGGTCGAGAGATTGGTCCGGCTCTGCGAGGTAGCGATCCAGGCCCTCGGCCTGGTATTCGAGGGTGAGCCAGGGATCGAGGGAGACCAGGGCACGGGCCAGGATGGAGGCGTCCTCCGGTTGCAGGTGCCGGAGGGAGCAGGAGGCGAGGGGGTAACGTGGTTTAGAAAATGGTTTTTTTCCAGTCATTTATTTTTTCCTATGGGAGGGAAATACCAGCAAGGCTTAGCGCTGGGGGACAAGGGCTGTTACTCCCGTGATAAAGTCATAACGATAATTATCTCCAGGTTTGAGCTCAAAGCAATCGGAAAAATTGGAAACCTTCCGGGCCCGGGTTAGAAGCCCGGTGACGGTGACGAATTCATACCCCGCCTTCCGGAGCTCCGGGATTAACTTGGGCAGGGCTTCCGCGGTGTGATAACCGTGGCCGTTGGCGTGGAGGACGACGATAGAGCCGGGCCGGGCTTCCCGGAGGATGATCCGGGCGATCTGAGGGGAGGAGTGATCGTCGCCCCGATCGTCTGGGACCAGGCTCCACTGGATCGCCGGGAGGCCGAGTTCGGCCAGGAATTTGAGGGCCTCGGGCGTGCAGGTGCCGAAGGGAAAACGGAAGGTCAGGGGAACCGGGGGAATCCTGTCCATCTCCGTTTCCCCGGCGTTCCGGACGCAGGGACGGGCGGCGAGATTCTCCCGGAGCAGTTCGTACTCTCCCTGGGTCCAGAGGATTTCCTCCCGGATCTTCCGGGGCGATCTTTTCCGGAGGTTTTTATGGGACCAGGAATGGTTGCCGATTTCAAAAAGGGGGTCGGCCATCAGCTGGAGGGCCTTTTCCGGATGGTCCCGCATCCATCTCCCACTCATGAAGAAAGTGGCGCGGATCCCGTTTTCCCGGAGGTAATTAACGATCCCGGCGTCGTACCCGGTGATTTCACCGGGGCTTTCGCAGAGATCGAAGGTCAGGGCCAGGATTTTTTCTCCTCCGGAGGGCTGGACGGAGCGGATGGAATTTTGGAGCTCCGGGGGCAGGGGCGCCCGCCGGTTTTTCGGCCCGGTCCTTTCCGGCGGACTCGACGAACCCGAAGGAGCTGACCGGTCCTGCTTGTCCTCCGGGCTTCCCTGAAGTTCCTCTTCGGTCCAGCAGGCCTTGAGGATGGACTCGGAGCCGAAGGTGAAATTCCCGGTGGGGGAGAGCAAAGGATTTCCGGGTGGAGGAGGGGTATTTTCGGCACCCGGCAGGGATCCTGCCGGGAAAAGCAGGAACAGGAAGAGGATTAGAATCGGGGCCGGAATATTTTTTATTACCGGGAAGATGTTTCTCTGGGTTTTCATATTCTCAGGAACGATTTTATTATGTCATTCTGAGCGTAAAGCGAAGAATCTCGTTTTAAAAATCTAGATCCTTCTCCCGCCCAAGGCGGGATCAGGATGACAAGGAAAATATAAGCTTATCAAGGTCCGAAAAAACTTTCCTCCAGGTTCCCGGTGTTGGAATAGCCGCGGCTTTCCCAGAAACCCCGGTAATTCACGTTGTCGGAAAGCTCGATCCCCGAGATCCATTTGGCCCACTTGTAACCCCACTTGCCCTCCGCGACCAGCTGGAAAGGAAACCCGTTCTGCGGCCGGATGGTGAGACCGTTGATCTTGTAAGCCATAAGGATCTCATTGGCC
>JAPLJI010000049.1 GCA_026388655.1 Pseudomonadota bacterium | reverse complement strand
CCCTTCCTTGGCGGTGTGGGGTTTGCCGAAGACCCCGCAGGTCGACCAGTGGAAAAAGCGTTTCAGGCCCTGGTGCTTGACCGCGAGCTCGAAGAGGTTGCGCCCGCCCTGGACGTTGATCTTTTCCAGGAGCGCCATGGGAGCGGAATAATCGTAGAGGGAGGCGGTGTGGAAGACGTGGGTGACCGGCTGCTTGAAAAGCGCCTGGAGGCTTCCCTTGTCGGTCAGGTCGGAGGGAATGAACTGGCAGTTCGGGTGGGAGAAAACAAGGCCGATGTTTTTGTAAATAAATTTGTTCTTGGGATGCGCGAAGGCCTTGGCCAGGTCGGTGGCGATCACCTTCTGTTTATCGTCCAGAAGCATCTTGACCAGGTGGGATCCGGCGAATCCGCAGGCTCCGGTGACCAGGTTGAGGCGGTTTCCTTTGGCTGCCGGCATTTTTCGACTCCTTTTTTGATTTTGGGTCTATTTTATTTTTCACCCTCTCTCCTATCTCTCCCTCCTCAAGGGGGAGAGTATTTTGGAAACGATAAGCCCTTAACGCTTCCCTCTCCCTCGACGGGAGAGGGTTAGGGTGAGGGTGTTTAATAAGTACCTTCAAATATTTACCTAAGCTATCAATAAATGGAAAATTCTTCAACCATCCCTGAGCGCAGCAACTCACCAACACACCAAATTACCAACTCACTATTTGATCAAGAACAGGAAAAACGAGGCGCCGATCAGGATAAACAGGATCCCGGCGATTTTGGAGATGGTTTTCTTGTCGATTTTATCGGAGATGAACCTGCCGAGGTAGACCGCCATCGCTGAAAGCAAGGCCAGGGCGGCCAGGGTGGAAACGAGAACCAGCAGGGGACGATATTTGGTGGCAAAAAGGGCGGCGGCGATCTGGGTCTTATCGCCCCACTCGGTCAAAAAGATCATCACGAAACCGGAGATAAAGGGGTTCCGGGAGTAAGCTTTGGCCGCGCCTTCCGAATCGGTGTCCCCCAGGGTGAGGATCCCGAAAAAGATGAAGATGAGCCCGGAGATGATCTTAAGCCATAAAATCGGGACGACGCTCGTCACCCAGGAACCGACCAGCACCGCCACCCCGTCGGTAATCAGGAAGGCCAGCATCACCCCGAGGAGAAGGTTCAGGTGCTTCTTGGTTTTAGAGGAGAGAAGCAGGATGGAGAGCTGGGTTTTATCCCCCAGCTCCGCCAGCCCGATGGTAACGAAGGGGATTAAAACGTCCGGGATCATAGGAAAATCATAGCAACCTGCCCGTTTGGGTTCTGGTCCTGCCGCTTTGGGGTTCTCGTCCAGCCCGTTCGGGTCCTCGTCCCGAGGACCCTCAGGGTCGAGGGAAGACCCCATTCGGGATCGAAGGAAGGGCCCTCAGGGCAGGGTCCGTAGGAAAGGTTGCGGCTACGATTCAATTCCTGGTTACCTGATTGCCTTCTGTATTTTCTAGCTACCCAACCACCGAGCTCTGCGAGCCCGACGTAGCCTTGGCGAAGTCTGGGCCACCCATTACCCATTACCCATCACCCATCACCTATCACCATTTTTTGCTACTGGTTACCGGCCGCTGGCGACCGGTTTACTTCGGCCTCCGGGCGCAGAGAAACTTGGCGGTATAAACGCAGCAGGGCTCGTCCCGCTGGTTCTTGATCGTGGACTGGGCGGTGACCACCCCGCGGGTATCGTCCTTGGCGTCGGCCGTCATGATCTCGGTTTCCGAGTGGATGGTATCGCCGATCCGGACCGGGTTGGTGAACCGGACCTTGTCGATCCCGTAGAAGGCGATGAAATACTTGGGCAGGGCGGCGTAGGGGCCGAGCCTTAACTGCAAGGCGCTGCCGATCACCAGGACCAGCATTCCGTGGGCGATCCGTTCGCCGAACATCGTGTTCTTGGCGTATTCCACGTCCGTGTGCAGGGGATGCCAGTCGCCGGTCAGGGCGGCGAAGGCGTGGATGTCGGCCTCGGTGATCGTCCGGGCCGGGCTCAGGGTTTTTTCTCCAATCCTGTAATCCTCGAAATATTCCTTGTCAGGCATGGTTTTCCTCCTTTGAAAAATTACTTCATAATTTATCCAAACTAGGCAAACGATTCAACCGTCTTGTAGTTGCCCGATTTATCGGGCAATATTTAAAACCGCCGATCCCCCCAGAGACGGGACAAGTGAATCGGCAAACTACAAATAAACACCTCCGGAAGACAGTGGATTTGGAGCAATTGAGTTTTTCTGGTTGAACATATTATTCCCCCTTTGTTGAAAGGGGGAGGAAGGGGGATTTTCATCTGAAAACAACTTCTACCCGATCCCAAACCGCATTATTAATCGGCGCCACCGGACTGGTGGGCGGGCACTGCCTCCGGTTTCTCCTGGAGGACGATTATTACGGGAAGGTGGTGGTCCTGGCCCGCAGGAAACTGCCCCTCGACCATGAAAAGCTTGAACAGCAGGTGATTGATTTCGATTCGCTCGCGCAGAAAGCGGACCTGATCAAGGCCGACGATATCTACTGCTGCCTGGGAACGACCCGGAAGAAAGCCGTTTCGGACGAAGCCTACTACCGGGTGGATTTCACCTATCCCTTCGAGATCGCCCGCCTGGGCCGGGCCAACGGGGCGGAGCGTTACGCGATCGTTACCGCTATCGGGGCCAGCTCCCATTCCCGGTTTTTATACAACCGGACCAAGGGCGAAATCGAGAAGGCCGTGAGCCGGCTGGGCTTTCCGGGGGTTTACCTCTTCCGGCCTTCCCTGCTCGTCGGGGAAAGGGGGGAGGAGCGGAAATGGGAGGAAAGGGAGTTGATGATCGGGAACAAGCTCTCGTTCCTGCTGGTCGGGCCGATGAAGAGGTTCCGCCCCATCGAGGCCCAAGCGGTGGCTTTCGCGATGGTGCAGACCACCCGCCAGGGCCGCCCCGGGGTTCACATCATCGAATCGGAGGAGATCAGGGAGATGTATCAAAAAGCAGGTAACAAGTAATAGGTGAAAAGACCAGCAGACCAACTGACCAGCAGTTAAAACCAATAGCCGGTAATTTAATTTTGTCACCCCTGCAGAAGCAGGGGTCCAGAAAAATGCTGGATTCCCGCTTCTGCGGGAATGACGTTATATTCCGATCCACAATCGTCATTCGTCAATCACCATTTGCTCTGATCCCTATGCGCTTTGCCCTTTGCCCTACCTGTCCTGAGCGTAGTCGAAGGATGCCCTTTGCTCTCTGCCTCAATGCCCCGCCAGGTGATTTCTTTTGTTCCTGATCAAAATGTTAAAAATTCCCCGGTAGCAGGCGCCCACGAAGCGGTCGGATTCGTCCACCGGACCCTGGATCACGAGCACCAGCAAATCCGCGGCGGTCTCCAGGGATTCGCCCAGGTATTCCAGGGCGATGGCGGCGTTGATCTGCTGGTTCCGATCGGCCCCGGATTTGGCGATTTCCACCAGTTTTCGGAGAGGGTAATCAAGCAACTTTCGGGCCTGGAGCTTTTGCCGGCGATCGCCGGCGATAAATTTAGCCAGGGCGGCGTCTTTTCGCTTCTGCAAAGTCGCGGAGGGCTTATCGTACAATAATCTGCTCAACCAAAAGGAAAAATCCTTGACCGGTTGCAGGTGGGATCGGTGGTTGGAATGTTTTTTATCCGGACAGGTTAAGACCGCGGCGAAGACCAGCCCGCAATAATAGATACAGCTGTCCTTGGCATATTGGGTTTTTATAAGCCCGTAGAGAAGAGGGAAGTAATCCGGATCACGGGTAAACCCGATCGTGTATAAAACCGCGTTTGAGGGTTGCTCGTCCTCATTGTTCAGGTTCCTCGGTTTTTTCAAATAGGCCAGAAGTCCCGGCTTATGCTTTTGGGGATTTCTGATCACATCCCGGATGGCGGCCTCCTGGTCGCCGAGATTGGCGTTGTCCTCGAGCCGTTCGAGAAAGGGTTTGACTATCTCCCCGCCGGAGGAACGGGTTGGGAACAGCAAGAAGAGAAATACGGAGAAAAATGAAAGGAAAAGGACCCCTTTTTTCATGGGATAAAGTTCTCTTCTATATTATTAGCCTTATCTTTGTTTCTGCCGGTTACCGGTTACTTGCTACCTGCCATTACTTTTCACCTTTTACTTCCTGCTTTGTCGCCTGCTTGGCCACCTCGGCCACGTCGGCCGCGGGCAGGATCACCGGAATGATCCCCATCCCGCCGGCTCCCCCCAGGATGTTACCAGCCCCGCCCCCGGGGGTGAGGAAGATTCGCAGGAACATGATCCCGATAATCTTGCCGTCCAGGGTGAAGACCGGCGCCCCCAGGCCCGATTCGTCAGCGGTAAAATCCGGGATGAAGAAGGTCCGGGGTTTTTTCATGACGGATTGGATCCGGAGCAGGGAGATGGAAGAGGCGTAGCCGGCCACTTTTCCCAGGCGGGTCATCAGGAAGACCGGGTCCAGGACTTCCGGCGCGGCGTTCTGCGAAAGATCCAGCGCCAGGAGAGGTTTCTCGGGTTTCACGGTCGGCCGGATAAAAGTCAGATCCAGGTCCTTATCCCGGAGGATGACCTGGGCCGGGACCTCCTTGCCGTCGGGGAGAACCATTTTCAGGTCGGAAACCGTGCTCTCGTAATTGGAGCGGGGCGAATCCTCACCCCGGCCCTGGGCTTCGCTGAACAGGTTGGGAATCCTGGTCGGATCGGTTACCGACAGGGGCAGAACCGCCAGGCCGGAAGGATCGATGATCGTGGCGATGGCTTCGGCCTTGTTTTCCGCTTTATTCGCCTCGCGGCCCTCGACCACCATCCGCAGCTGGTTGACGATTTTCACGGTGACCACGACATCCTGCCATTTCTTGACGATCTTTTTCCCGGCATCGGCTTCCTGGTCGGAAAAGGCCGGGCCCGTGGCCAGGGGCAAAAGGAGGCAGACGGCCAGGGCGATCAGAATTCTTTTACTCATTTTTTCTCCTTTTATTAAACTTGATCATTCCTCGCGGCTTTGCCGTAGGGTTTCCTTATTTCTGTCATTCCCGTCCCGCATCAGAGTGCGGGATAAACTCCAGCGGGAATCCAGTATCTTCCGGAATTTTCTGGATCCCTGCTGTCGCAGGGATGACCAACAGATAATATCCCGAATAATCCAGGATTATTTTTTATTGTTTTTATTGTCCGGCCAGCTCGGCTCCAACTCAATAAAAGTGGTGTGGATTCCGCGCCGGGCCTCCAAAACCACCCGCGGGGGTTTTTCCGCGGTGATTTTTTTCATCGCTTCGGTAAAAGCGTCCACGCCGGGGATATCCCGGCCGCCCACCGACAGGATGAGATCGCCCACCGCCAGGTGAGCCAGGGCGGCCCAGCCGCCGCTCCCCACCTCTTCCACCAGGACCCCCGGCTGGTTCTCGGGCCAGCCCTCTTTCACGATATCGAGGTAAGACACGTCGCGGGCACTGAATTCAAAATTGTCATCCTGATATTTTTTCATCTCCCGGGAAAGGCGGGGGGATTCCCCGAGGGTGATGGTCAGGTTCAGCTCTTTTTTATCGCGGAGGATCCGGAAACTGACCTCCGAGCCGATCTGGTATTGCCGGATCAGATTGGGCAGGACCTCGATGTCTTCCGGCTCGGAAACAGCGAGTTTTTCGCCGTCCAGGCCGACAATCAGGTCGCCGACCTGGAAGCCGGTCTTCACGGCGGTGGGGTAAACCTGGGTGACCCGGACCCCGGTCTGATCCTTCAGGTCCAAGCCCTCGGCGATCTCCCGGGTCAGGACCTGAAAAGCCACCGGCAGCCAGGCCTTACGGGCTTCCCGCCCCTGGTCCTCGATTTTTTTCATCCCCACCTTGACCAGGGTCAGGTACTGCTCCTGGTTTCTCTCGAAGGTGACCAGGGTGGGCACCGGGTCGGCCTGGCCCGCGGTAATCTCGTCGGTAAGCTGGAGGAAAGCTTCCAGGCTCTTGACCGGCTTGCCGTTGACCTCCACGATCACGTCCGCAGGCAGCATCCGGGTGCTTGCCTGCCCGGATGGCCCCCCGGGGCTCAAACTCGTCACCAGGACCCCGTCGGAGGTTTTCCTTTTCATTTCCTTGGCGGTCAGCAGGGAGAGGTTGCGGGCGGTGATTCCCCAGGGCTTGATCTCCTGGGTCTTGGGCCGCAGGTATTCCCTTTCCCTGGGAGTAATCTTGAGCGTGAGTTCTTTTCCCTCCCGCCGGACCAAGGCAGTTACCTCCTGGCCTACCGGCAGGCTTATCAGTGTCTGGTTGAAGAGGGGCAGCTGCTCGGCGAAGCGGACGTTGGCTTCCTCGCCGGCGATGCGCACCAGGATGTCACCCGACCGGAACCCGGCCTTCTCGGCCGGGGAACCCTCGATGGTACCGCTGACCAGGACCCCCTTCCCGCCGGGGAAGGATTTCAGCAGGGGCTGAAGGTCGAGGCCGAACCAGGCCCGGATCACCTTGCCGTCCTTGATAATCTTCCCGGCGATCTCTTTGGCGAGGTTGCCCGGGATGGCGCCGCTAAGCCCCATCGAGATTTCATTGATCCCGACGATCTCGCCTTTCATGCTGATCAGGGGGCCGCCGGAATTGCCGCCGTAAATGGCGGCGTCGTGCCCGATCCAGCGGACGATCGACCCCACCTCTTCGCCTTCCAGGGTGAATTTGAAAGGCCAGAAGAGCTCCGGCATGACCAGCTCGGTGTTGCTGACGATGCCGAGGGTAACGGATTGGGAGAGGGCGTAGGGACTACCCAGGGCGAGGACATAATCGCCGACCGCCAGACGGGAGGAATCTCCAAACCTGGCCGCGGGGAATTCTTTTTTGCCATCCGAGCGCAGCTTGAGGATCGAGATGTCGGTCAGCGGGTCGGTTCCGACCAGGTCGGCCCCGACCTCTTCCTTACTATATAGAGTGCAGACTAACTGCTTGGATTGTCCCGCGACGTGGTGGTTGGTGACCACGTATCCATCCTTGCTGATGATGACGCCGCTGCCGGAGGCCTCGCGTTTATCCTCCCGGCCCTGTTCATAATCGGCCATCACCACGTGGATCCGGACCACGGCGGGCTTGACCGCCTCGACCGCGTCGTCGACCGCTTTGCGGACGGCCTCGGGAACACTCAGGGTTCCGGTGGAGGAACCGGGACCCTTGGCTGTTTCACCCCGCGTGCCGGGGATTCCGAGGCAGAGCAAAGCCGTAAGAAAAACCAGAGAGATGATCCATTGCCTGCCCAAGGAACTTGCGGGTCTCACGAAAAAGCCTCCTTTTTTAGCTGAAATTTCAAAGCCTTATTATAACAGGATGTTTTGATTTAAAAATTAGAGAAATCTCTGAGGAAATTTTTTCCCTTGATTTTATTCAGGATGTGGGCGGCCTCGGCTTCGTCTATTCCCCGGGCGAAGCCGATCGTCTTCATTCCGTAGTCGAAGAGGATTCCCGGCTGTTCATATCCCGGATATGATTTGCCTGAGAAAAATGAATATCCGGGGGAGGGGACGACCCGGAAATTCTTCGCTTCGGAAAGCAAATATTCTTTGCGGGAGAAAAGGAATTTATCCGACTGGGATATAAAATCCAGGTCATCTGTGTATCTGGGTTAAGTGTGTGGGGCTAAACGATGGTCCAGGAATAAGTCGCCGGGGAGAGATCGACGTTGCCGGCGGCATCGGTAGCCCGGACCGAGAATTGATGGGGCCCGGCAGACAGATTCTGGTAGGTTCTCTGTTTATCGCAGGTGGCCCAGGCTCCGGAGTCAATCCGGCATTCAAAGGTGCAGAATCCCCCGTCGCAGGAGAAGGTAAGGGTGGCCTCGGGTGAGTTGGAGGGGTCGGACGGGGTGGTGTTGAGGATGGTATCGGGCGGGGTGGTATCGGCGACATTGGTGACGATGGTCCATACATACGGTATCGGGGTGGGGTCGGGAATCTGGTTGGCGCCCACGGCCCTGATTTTGAAGCTATGAGAGCCGTTGGCTAACCCGGTATAAACCAGGGGGGATGAGCAGGGCGACCACCGATCCGAATCCAGCTGACATTCGAAAGCGCAGTCACCCTGATCGCATTCGAAGGTAAAGGTCGCGTCAAAAGAATTACTGGGGTTGGTGGGGGTGCTGCTCAAGGTCGTTTCCGGAGGGGGTTGATCGGAGGTGGTCCCACAATTCCCGAAAAAAGCGGCAGGGATAAGAAAAGAGAATAATAATTTGACGGATTTAAAAGATTTCATATTTTTCAGGGTAAACACGAACTTGGTTGATATTTTATATAAAAAATACAGCAGTGACAACAAGAAGGCTAGGACGCTGGGAGGCTGGAAAACGGGACCGCGAGATAGATCAAATTTAAATCTGTTTCATTCGTAAATCGTCAATCCAAAATGTGTTTATAACGATGCCGGCTTGGGCTTGGACTCTTTAGTCCGGGTCTGGATTTTAAAACTTTCCAGATACACTTCCACCGCTTCGACCAGCCCATTTTTAGCTTCTTCCTCGGTATCACCCTGACAGGCGATCCCGAGCTCCATACAGCGGGCGATGAAGCTTTTGTCTTTCCTGATTACGACCACATTGAATTCTTTCATATCCCCGCCTCCTTTCTGATCCCCGCGAATTTAATGATCAATAACCGAATTTCCAACAATTTTCAATATCTGAACTTTTTCCTAATAAAAACAAGGACGGCACACGGCCGTCCTTTTCCTTCTAGCCTCAGCCCAGTTTGGTTCGGCCGGGGCTGGGGGTCGGGCCGCAACCGCAGCCGCAACCGCCCGCGCTGGGGGCGGAGAGCTTGCGCTCCGGTTTTTCCAGGCCGCATTTGGGGCATTTCAGATCGTCATCATTGTCCCCGAGCCGCCGGAATTGCTCAAACTCGCTTCCGCACTTCTTGCATCGGTATTCATATATGGGCATCTTTCACCTCCCCTCGGGTTTTTTGGTCTGTCTGGTCTGTCTGGTCTATCTGGTCTATCTGGTCTATCTAGTCTATCTGGTTCAGTGTTCAACGTTCAAGGTTAAAGGGTGTCATTCTGAGCCGACCTGTCCTTCGAAGCCTTGGCGAAGGAGGAAGGCGAAGAATCTCTCTTTTCTTTCATTCGTAAATCGTCAATCTGCAATCGTCAATCTACATTTTTCATTTGCTGATCAACCTGATCAATTCAGCCACCCTGGGGTCCACCACCTTATAACATTTTTGGGTTCCCTTCCGCTTGGCCCGGAGAATCTTCTCCTTTCTTAAGATCGCCAGGTGCTGGGAGACCGTGGACTGCGGCAGTCCCAGATCCACCTGAATTTTCTTCACATTGCATTCATCCCGCAAGAGGCCCTCGACAATGCGCAGGCGGACGGGGTGGGCCAGCGATTTCAATTTATCACTCCATTCGTGGAGCAAAATTTCCTTCATTCCCTTCGGGCAATTTGCTTTCATCGTATTATCTAAATATCTCTATATTCAATTATAATGATGAATGAAGGAAAGTCAAAACGCGCGCAGGAGAAGAGGGTAGCCGGGAGGCTGGTCTGTTGGACTGCTGGGCTGTTGGTCTGTTGGACTGTTGGTCTGTTGGCTAATTTTTCCACGGCCGGGGGAGCTCGGCGTAGCCGACCCCGGTGACTTGCTTCCCTTTGAAGGTTCCGGAGATCAGGGTGTTACCTTCCCAGAAGGTGGTGATGGGAATGTATGAGAGGCCGGAGATCTCCTGGTCTTTGAAACGGGCCTCGATCGTCAGGTCAATATCGTTTTTTTCCTCGACCATCCGCCAGCGGGTTCCGTAACTCCGCCCGCTGTGGGGTGAGGTCCAGGTTTCCAGTTTCTCCAGGGTAAAATCATGGGTGTTGAAAAGTTTTTCGTCCGGGAAATAAACCGTCAGGTCACCGGAGTCGACCGATTCGTCCTTGTTCACGATCTGCCAGAAGATCAACTCGGCGTCGTTATCGAGTTGGACGGAGAACCAGTCCCAGCCGTGGTTGACCTGGAAATCTCCCCACTGGTGGTCCATCCAGCCGATCCCCGTGACCGTTATGGTTACTCCTTTGATTTCAAGCTCGCCTTCGACCTCCAGGCGGGTGAGGGAATAATAGTACGAACCCTTGTTGGTCCACTTGATCAGCCCGTCGCCCCCGACCAGGAAGGGCGGCTTTTCGGAAACAATGTCAAGGTTGAGCGCGATCTCGGCCCCGAAAGATTCCAGTTTGTAGGTGGGAGGTTCCTGTTCGGTCCGCCACCAGTGGTCCTGATCGCCCCAGCGGACGTCCAGGCCGCCTTCGGCGTAATCGGGATTTCCGATGTTGGCGTCGTGGTAGAAGACGGCGTTGCCGATGTCGGAGATCGAGAGGATCCGGAGGGACGGCTTAAAGTAAGCCACCATGGCCCCGTACTCGTGACCGCACGGGCACTTCAGGGTGAAGTTTCCGTACCACCACTCGATCAGGGAATCGGCGTGGGAACCCTCGTCCACGGGGAAGGTCGCCTGGGGCGGCCCGTAGGGGAGGGGGTTGTCACCGTTTGAGCAGCCCGGGGCCAAGGCCAGGGCGTAAAGAGCCAGGAGAAGCTGCCAGACAATGAGATGTTTATTTTCCATAATGAATCCCAATATTAAATTTCAAGGGACTATGTATCATTTGTATACTTTGAGATTGCCGCGCCCTTCCGACTTCGCCAAGGCTTCGTCGGACAAGTCGGGCTCGCAATGACACCTCCTTTCGTCATTGCGAGGAGCACATTCACTTCGTTCAGTGTAAACTCCGCGACGAAGCAATCTATTATTTCTGCTTTCTGATGGTTTTCTTTTTCTTCCCGATCGGGCAGACCCGCAGACACTCGAAACAGTAGTAAAAAATCCCGGTGTTCAGGTTCTGCCAGTATTCCCAGAATTCCGGGCTCCGGATCAGCTCTTTTTTCTTCTCGAGATCGGCCTTGGCAATCTCGGTGGCGAAGCGGACCAGGCCCGGGAGCCCGTGCTTGAGGATATTGGGGGCGCAGGCGAAGACGTTGACCTTGCCATCCTCCCCGATGGCCTGGACCGGGCAGGCTTTAACGCATTTCAGGCAGTCGTTGCAGAGCCGTTTCGATAAGGGTTTGTCCGCGGCCAGGGGGGCGTCGGTCAGGATGGAGACGAAGCGGACCCGCGGGCCGAATTCCGGGGTGAGGAGGAGGCCGTTTTTCCCGAGGTTGCCAAGGCCGGCCTCCAGCGCGGTGTGGCGGTGGGAGACCTCGGCCTTGAGCCCCAGGCCCTCCGCGGTCATGGGAACGGGGAGATGGGTGGGGATGGCGGCGGACCGGTAACCCAGGTCATCGAGGAAAAGCGAAAGGTCCTGCGCGATCTGGATCAGCTTGGCGTATAGACCCTGGGTGGAGAACTGGGCGATCCGGGGGTTTTCCCGGGAGGTTTCGAGTATGGAAGGAGGGATCCGGACCCCCGCGACGATGATGGCGTTGGTGCCGGGGGGCGGGAGGATCTTTTCGATCCACTGGTATTGATCCGGGTATTTCTCCATCGCCTTGGGACTGGCGATCCCGACCAGGTCCGCGCCGAGGGACAGGGTTTTTCGCTTGATCTTTCTAGTCAGCTCGCCGCTTGCTTTTTTCTGGCTCATTTGGTTTCTCTGGTTTTTTTGGTCTACCTGGTTCATCTGGTTCAGCGTTCAAGGTTCAACGTTCAACGTTCAAGGTTAAAGGTTAAAGGGTGTCATTCTGAGCACATTCGCTTTGCTCAGTGTAAACCGTAGGCGAAGAATCTCTCTTTTCTTCCATTCGTAAATCGTCAATCTACAATCGTCAATCGTCAATTCCATTGGTTTCTTTGGTTAACTGATAACCTGATATACACAACCTGACAGCCTGGTAGCCTGATATCCTTCGTATTTTCCAGCCACCTAACTACCAAACCACCTTATTTTTTCTTCTTTCCCTGCTTCCCGCTTTTCCAGAGCAATACTACCACGACAGCCAGGAAAGCCGCGGACAGGATGATCCGGCGGAGGGCAACCGGGTCGGGAGCGGAAGACCCGAACTGCCGGCAACCGCATCCGCCGCCGCTCCCCACGATCCCGTTGATGTTGGTCGCCCCGGATAATTCCTCGATAGTCAGTTCCTTGGGGAGATCGGCGGCATGGAGCGGGGGCGCCGAGATGAGTAAAGCGAAGGCGCAGATGAAGGTAAGGCGAAAGAAAAATCTTAAAGCATTCATCCTTTGACCCCCGAACCCTTGGCCCCCAGGACCCTTGGTTTATTGCGTGAAGAAGTCGCAGCTCGAGTCCGCGAGGCAGGGGTCATCCACGATCTCGGTGCCTTTGGTAGCAAAATAATGCCCGATCAGGTTGATCAGGTAGGTGTCGATGTTGAAAGCCTTCTCCGGGTGGGGGACGTCGAACCCGTGCTGGCCATGCGGGTTCATGTAAGGAATGCGCATCCCGGCCACCCCGCTGGGGGTTTTCACGCTGAGCCGTAAGGGCGGGTCCAGGGTGGGCTCGCCCCAGGCGTCCCCGCAGAGGTTTCCGTTGGGATCGGAACAGCGCCAGTCGCGAAGGGAGGAATCCGTAAAAACACAGGCGCAGTTGGAATAGCCCCGGCTCCCGTCCAGATCATCCACGTCGAAGAGTAAACTCACCGAATGGGTCTGGCCCTGCCCGTCCCGGACCGGGACGGTGTAACGGTTCAGGCGCTCGGTGCCCTCGAGAACGTGCTTGTCAATTAAAACCTGGTTCGGGGTTTTCCCGTAGCGGGCGTCGATTTGGAAGAGGTCGATTATCCCCGCGGAGCGGGCGATCTGCACCCCGGTGTTGACCGGGACGTTCATGTCCCCCACGGTGGGGATGACGAGGACGTTGGCGCCCGGCTGGATCCCCGGGTCGGTATCGCGGAAGTCCAGCGGATCCTGGAAATAGTGCGGGGCGTAGGAATTCGGGTCGGCGGGGTCGAGAATGGTCTGGGAGATCCCGAAGAAGCGGCGGAGGTCGGGGGTCTGCCGGAGCTTGCCCATCCCCTCGGCCAGGAAAACGAGGGGGACCCCGGCCGGGAAGATCGCGCCCTGCCAAACCGCATCCAACCCGAACTGGTTGATGATCCCCTTCTCCTTTCCGTCGGGGCCGACGACGCGGATCTCCAGGCCGTCGCCGAGCGGGAAAGGATCGGTTACGGTCACGGGTGAGTCATTGATCCCGAGGAAAGCCCGCTTTTCCACCGCGTTCATGGCATCGGCGGGGAGCTGGGCGCGGAAATAACCCTGGGCGTTCACCACGGCGTAGGTTTGCTCTCCGGTTTTCAGATTGGAGAGGATCACGCGGTCGCCGGGCTGGATCAGCGTGGTATCGGCCAGGGGCACCTCGCCCAGGACGTTAACGTCGGGGAGAAGGAACTTGAGGCGGGTCAAGCCGTTACCCTGGGGGTTTCCCACCAGGATGGGGCCGAGCATCCGCAGGAAGACGGCTTCCACCACCCCCGGCTGGGTGCAGCGGATGGCCACGTTGGTGAGTCCACCCGCCCCGGAGGTGGGGGCGGCGGCGGTGATGGCCGGCTCGACCCCGGCCAGGAGGCCGGAGAGGATGCCGCCCAGGGAGATGCCCCAGGTGTGGTAATCCACGGTGGGGCCGCCCAGGTCGGGGACTCCGTCGAAGTTGAAATCGCCGGCCAGCTCCTTTTCACCGTCCTGGTTCAAATCCAGGTCCCAGCGGTTGTTCCCGTCAAAGGAGCGGAGGAGGCGGATCAGCTGGAAGTAGTCCACGATCGACTGGCGGACGATGTCGCGGGTATGGAAGGTGTCGGCGGTCCAGAAGTCTCCGCCGGACTCCGGCCGGCCGTCGTTGTTCAAATCGCGGGCCCGGTCGTGGAGGAGGGCATCCACGAAAGGCCCGAGGTGATAAGGGCCCAGGTAGGATTTGATGATTTCGAACAGGCTGACCTTGCTGGCCAGGTTGGTCCCGGGGGTGATGTTGAGGCCCGAGGTGCCGTGGCCGACGGCATCAATGGCGCAGACGGCCAGACCGTGGCGGGCCAGGCTCCCGGCGAAACCGAGCATCTCGAAGCGGGAGGAGGTATAGCCGTGGCCCTCGACCACCACCGGGAAGGGAGGCTGCCTCCCGGGGCCGGGCTTGGGGACCGAGCACATGAAATAAACCGTGGCCGGGGCGAGGTAAGCCTCGCCGGTCAGGGGATCAAGATCAAAAGATTCATCCTCGTCCGCCGGGTATTTTTCGGTGGCAATCCCATCCTTGTCCGCCAGGAAGTAAGGCGTGGTGTAGCTCCCGTTGACGAAATAATCCACGTAATCGTAGGTTGCGATCAGGGCGTTGATGGACGCGGGGTCGACCAGCTCGGGGAGGGCATCGAGCGCCGGTTTCAAAGCGGCGATGAGGACCTGAGCCTCCGTCCGGTACTGGCCGCCGGCCGGGTAGGCCGGGTCGTCGTTCATGGGGAGGACCGCGTCCACCCGGGCCGGGTAATCCCGGGCCAGGTAGGCGAAGGGGCCCACGCCGTAGAGACCCTTGCGGATGGCGACCAGGTCACGGGTGACGGACTGGGTGGTGAAGGTCCAGGCGAAAGCCACGTCGTCAAGCGAGAGACCGTAGCGGGAAATGAGGCCGGGCAGGGGCTGCAGGTCGCGGGTCTGGGATGGGTGGTTGATCTCGGGGTAGGGCGAGCGGACCGGCTGTCCGTCGGTTCCCTGCAAACGGGTGGTCAGGACCACCGCGTAAAGACTTTCTTCCTCGAGAGGCCGGAGCGGGCGGGCGATCAGGGTCTCGGTTTCCAGTTCGTAGAAGGTGATCAGATAGTTATCCGGGTCGGTGACGCCCTCCGGCCAGGTGTTGGGATGGTCGAGGACACCGTCGAAATCCGTGTCCTCTCCCGGGTCGAGAAGGCCGTTCCCGTTCGAGTCCTCCTCCACCGTTTCAAACAGGAGGTTGTTGCCGCTGGCCCGCGGGTCGTTTCCAAAATAATTGTCGGGCTGCTCGAGAACAAAGGGGAAATTTCCCTGCCCCAGGTCCAGGGGAACCGCCTCCCCGTAATGGAGGGAGGCGGGGTTCAGGTTAATCAAGAAGATGGCGTCGTCGGAGAAATCCAGGTCGGGCTGGTGCCTCCGGGCGATGTCCCGGAGATCGAGGCGGGCGGAAAAACGGACGGAGACGGGACTCGCGACCCCGAAGCCGCTGAGCCGGTCCAGCTTCTCCCGGATCCCCGTTTCGAGTTCGGTGGACGCGATCAGGCTGACATTCACCCGGAGTCTAGTGGGGGAGCCCGGGTCGGGGACCGTGGCCAGGTTGTTGGGGAAGGGGACTTCCGGGAAGGGCCGGGCCTCAAGGTCGATCACCACCCGGGGGCCGTTGCCTTCCGGCGTGGGTTTCAATCCCTGGGGCCGGTCAGACCACCGGCCGCATGAAAGAATTGTCAAAATGAGAAGCGGAACCAAACTTACTATTTTCAAATCACTGGCCATTTTTTCATTCCTGAAAATCTCCCCCCGCCCCTCTTTTAACAAAGAGGGGAGAATAACTTTCCCCCTTTTTCAAAGGGGGACGGAGGGGGATTTGATAATCTCTTTTTTATTTTCGCCTTTCTTCCTTTTGCTCCCTGCTCAGAGGCTAAGTTTCCCCGGCTCCTTGTTCACGAGCACGTAGTAATTGCAATTGGCCTTGCAGACCTCGACGCCTTTTTCGTCCACGGTGGTGATGTCGATGATCCAGTCCCCCCGGCCCCGCTCGTCCACCGGCTTGATCTTGGCTTCCGCGTCCTCTTTCGAGATCGAGAGGTGGCAGTAGGTCTTGGTCATCGAGGGTTTCAGGTAGCGGATGGACATCCCTTTGTTGATCAGGGTATAGCGGTCGTAGTCGTAGGTGGTGGCGAAGACGGCGGCCCCAGCCATCTCGATGAGGATGAAAAGCGAGCCGGCATACATGATGCCGACGTGGTTGGTGTTGGGACCCATCGGCATCGAGACGGTAATGTCCCGCTCCTTGAGTTTTTCCACCGCGAAGCCCGAGAACTGGATGATAGGGATCGTCTGCTGGAAACGTTCGACCAGCCATTGATATTTTTCATCTACTTCTACCATTTTTCTTCCTCCGCTTGCCCTACCTCCTAGTTTATCTGGTTGATCTGGTCTGTTTGGTCTATCTAGTCTTTCTAGTCTATTTAGTCTATTTGGTCTATTTGGTCTATCTAGTTTGTTTAGTTTCTTTGGTTTTCATTCCGCAATCGTCATTCGTCAATCGTAAATTTTCTTTAACTCGAAACTGGTTTCTATTACCAATTCACCGTGATCCGCCCCCGGACCTTGTAAATCGGGTCCAGGGTTTTTCCGTCGGCGTCTGCCAGGGCCCGGCCCGGGAAGAAGACCCCGGCCTCCATCCCCACTTCCGGCCGGAACCGGGAGGCGGGGCGGATTTGGTAAGAGACTTGGCCGTCCAGTTCCCAACCGAGACTTTTGTCCCGCGCCGGCCGGTCGAGGAAATTGCGGTTTTCCCCCGCCTGGAGGGTGAGATAAGGGTCGAGAAGATCGCCCGCCGAACGGGCGTAGAGCAAGCCGAGGGCGGTGGTGAGCCGGGGAACGGGTTTCAGGGATTGGGTCAGGAAAAGGTAATAGGCGTTGGAGATCGAACCATTCGAAGGAAGAAGCTCCACCCCCGGGCTCGGGACACCCACCAGGTTGGGATTGGCCGCCCTGGCGGCCCCGGCCGCCGAGATTTCGGCGAGAACCTCTTCAAAAAGGATGAGGCCCGCGCGGTAATTGGGGTCGAATTTGAAAATGTATGCGGTTCCGTCCTCCAGATTGGAATCGCCGGAAGCGCCCCCCATTTCCAGGCCGGTGGTCGAGGATAAATAAGGAAGCCAGAGAAGCCCCCGGAGGGCTCCCCCCAAGCCCCGGACGGAAACCCCGTCCGGGTGGGCGTGGTTCCGGAGCTGGCTGGTCTCACCCAGGGTGAAGGCGATTTCCCCCTCAAACTTGAGCCAGGCCCGAAGTTTTTCCAGCTCTCTTTCCATCTGCCCGGAGAAATCCAGGGCCCAGACCTTGAGCTCGTCGCCGTCATCATCCTTTTGATTCCGGTAAGCCGCGTAGATCTCCGCGCGGAAACCCTTCTCTTCCAGGAAGGAGAGGAATACCCCTTGGAGGGCCCGGTCGCCGTCGAGCAGATCGGCGTTCTCGTCCCGGTAAATCAGGTCGAAGGCCAGGACGGTGACCAGGTGCTCGGCCAGCCAGGACCGGGAGAAGGCTGAGAACGGTTTGGTGGCGAAGAGCAGGCGGTCGGCGAGGTCCCCGTAATAGGCATCGCCGAAAGCGACCGGCTGGAGTTCGTTTTCCGGATCCTCCCGGTCTTCGCCGCCGTTGGCCAGGATTCCCATCCCGACGGAGGAGGCCATCTGCCCGGCTCGGAGGATGCCGAACCGGGTTTTCCATTCCAGGTAGGCCTGACGGAAATCCAGTTGGGCCCCGGGGTCCCGGGCCCAGTCGGCGTAGGCGGAGGGGAAGCCGTTCTCATCCCCGGCATTGCCCCGGAAATCGCCTTCGGCCCGGACCCGGAGATTCTCCCCGAGTTTCAATTCCGGAGAAAGCCGGAGCCGGTTTTCCAGCAGGAAGGTCTGCCGGCTTTTTTCCGGCGCGTTATTAATAAGGAAGGAGGAAACGGAGTCCAGGCGAAAACGGTATTGTCCGGGAATTTTATACTCGGCCCCCCGGACGGAAACCGCGGAAAGCAGGACCGCCGCCGTCAGCAGGCTTATTCTCATCGGTTTGAGGCGATTCATAGACCGAATAAGTTTATCAGCAAAGGAAAATGATTGGCAAGGATATTCGGCGGCCGGCGGCAAGCAGCCGGCGCCCGGTTGCGGGTAGCCCAAGAATAAATGAAGGAAATCAGGGCATCAGGTGACCGGAGAGACCAGATGAACAAAATGAACCGGCTGAAATGGGTAAACCCCGGTTGAAATCCATTCCTTCCATTCTATGTCATTCCCGCCCTTCGACTACGCTTCCCTCGACCCCGAAAGGGTTCTCGGGACGAGAACCCCTGAGGGGCAGGACAAACTCCAGCGGGAATCCAGTTCGAAGAAGATGGATTCCCCCTCCGGTTATTTCCGCAGGAGAACCGCCTGGTTTCCCCCGGCCTCCTGGATCTCGAGCATTTTTTTCTCCACGGATTTGAGCAGGTTTTCCCCGGTGGTTTCCGGGTCGGCCATCCGGCCGGCGATCGAAACGGTGACGGGAAGCTCACTGGATTCAGTCAGGACGCTCGAATGCTCTACCAGGAAGCAGAATTTCCGGGCGATGGAATGCAATTGCTGTTCATTCACGTTATCCAGGAGAACGATAAATTTCCCCTCGCCCACGTGGCTCAAGGCGTCGAAGGGACGGATGTTGTGGGTGAGAATCCGCCCCAGCATTTTGACCGCTTCCAACTTGGTTTGATGACCGGGAACGTTGAGTTGCTCGAAGCCGTCGATCCCGAGGCAGAGAACGCTGAAAGACTCGGCGTATCTTTTCAGTTTTCCCAGTTTGCCCTTGAGGTGGGCTTCGATGTATTGCCGGTTTCCCAGGCCGGTCGCGGGATCGAAGAAGGAGGCTTTTTCCAACTCCTTGATCCGTTCCTGGAACATGATTTTCGGGGAATTGTCCCGGAAGATCTGGACGGCCCCGGCGATCCGGTCCTTCGAGTCCCGGATGGCCAGGACCTGGACCAGGACCGGGACCCGGTGCCCGTCCCGGTGCTTGAGATAAAGCTCGGCCTTGCGTTCGCGCCCGTCGGAGAGGGTCTGAAGCATCGGGCATTTTCCCTCGCAGAGCTTCACTCCCTGGGCGTCAATATGGTTGAGCTGGTCTTCCGAGCATTTCTTCCCGATCATTTCCTTGGCCAGACAGCCGGTCAGTCTTTCCGCGCCCCGGTTCCAGTAAAGGATGGCCCGGTCCCGATCGACAAAAAATACCCCGTCACTCAGTTGATTCAGGAGGATCCGGAAAAATTTCTTGTTCAGCCGCATGGAATAAAACCGGGTTTCGGATCAGCGAATATTTATTATCCTTGGTCCGCGGTTATTTCTTGACCAGGGAAACGGAGTTGGAGCCCGCGCGCTGGAGCTCATCCAGTTTTTCCCAGGAGGAATCGATGAGGGTTTCAACCGTGTCCTCGGGTCCCGGGATCCGGGCGATGATGGAGACGGTGATCTCCAGCTCCCCGGTGGAGGTCGGGACATGAGAGTGCTCGATCAGAAAGAGGAACTTGTTGGCGATGGACAGGAGCTGCTGCTCGGCGACATTTTCGATGAGGGAGACGAATTTAATCCCGCCCCAGCGGCCGGTCGCGTCGAAAAGCCGGGTATTGTTGTTGATGATCCGCGCCAGCAATTTAATGGCGTCGTCCCCGGCCGAGGGACCGAGGGCCTTCAAGCGCTCATGGCCATCGATCCCGATGAAGAGGAGCCCGAAGGGCCACCAGTACCTTTTCATTCTTTCCAGGTTGGCGATGAGGTTTTTTAGAATGTACTGCCGGTTCCCCAGGCCGGTGAGCGAGTCGAGGAGGGCGGCATCCCGGAGCTGGTCAAGCTCCTTGAGGAAGATAAGTTTCTGGATGTTATCCCGGAAGAATTCGGCCACGCCGAGCATCCGGCCCCGGTCATCCCGGACCGGGACGGCCTGGACCCGGACGGGCACCCATCTCCCGTCTTTATGGGTGAGGAAAAGGTCGGTTTCCGGCGGCACCCCCTCGGCCGGGGCCAGGTTTAAAGGGCAGCGCCCCTGGCAGGGATCGCCGCTGCGGTTGTCGCAGAGCCAGAGCAGGTGGTCCGCGCAGCTCTTCCCGATCATCTCCGCCGCCTTGCGGCCGGAAAGCCGCTCCGCCGCCCGGCTCCAGTAGACGATTTTTTTATTCGGGTTGGTGAAAAACACGCCTTCCGGGGAAGCGTTCAGGATGTTTTGAAAAAATTTTTTATTCTGCCACATATCAGTCCCTGCGGTTCCTTTCCTCCCCGGGTGATCGGGGCGTAACCTTTCCTTACAGGGAGGCGATTCTCTGCGCCGCCTCCGTGATCCGGGCCTTGTCCTTGGTCAGGGCGAAACGGATGTATCCCTCGCCGGCCGGGCCGAACCCCACCCCCGGGGTGGCCACCACGCCGGCTTGTTCGAGGAGAAGGGTGGCGTAAGCCGCGGAGTCCCGCCCGGAGGGAACCCGCGCCCAGAGATAAAAAGTGGCGGCCGGGACCTCGAATTCCAGCCCGGCCTGCTTCAGGGCCTGGGCCAGGATGTCCAGGCGCTCCCGGTAAATCCGGCGAATTTCTCCGGTGAACTCCTGCCGGGAATTGAGGGCGGTGATCCCGGCCTCCTGGACCGCCTGGAAGGTTCCCGAGTCAATATTGGTTTTGACCTTCCGGAGCCCGGCAATGAGCTCGGGGTTTCCCGCGGCGAAACCGATCCGCCAGCCGGTCATGTTAAAGGTTTTGGAGAGAGAATGAAACTCGATGGTTACCTCCCGGGCGCCCGGGAGCTGGAGGGCGCTCCCCGGGGGTGAGTCGAAGTAAATCTCCGAGTAGGCCGCGTCATAGGCCAGGATCAGGTGGTGGGCCCGGCAGAATTCCACCGCCTGTTTCAGGAATTTCTGGTCGCAGACCGCGCCGGTGGGATTATTCGGGTAATTCAGGAAAAGGATCCGGGCCTCCTTCCGGGGTTTCAGTTTTTTCAGATCCGGGAGGAAGTCCTGCTCCGCCCGGAGAGGAAAGGTCTGGGGCTCGCCGCCGGCGAGGATCGTGGCGGCCCCGTAAACCGGGTAACCGGGGTCGGGGACCAGGACCCGGCTCCCCGGGTCGAGAAAGGCCAGCGGCAGGTGGGCAATCCCCTCCTTGGAGCCGATCAGGGTCAGGACCTCGTTTTCCGGGTCGAGCTCGACCCCGAAGCGCCATTGGTAAAAATCCGCCGCGGCCCGGCGGAAGGCGGGCAGCCCCTCGTAGCTCGGGTACTGGTGGTTCGCGGGGTCACCGGCGGCCCGGCGCAGGCTCTCCACGATCGGCCCGGGAGTAGGGAGATCGGGGTCGCCGATGGAAAGGTCGATGAGGTCGACCCCCCGGGCCCGGGCCTCCTTTTTCTTCCGGTCAATCTCGGCGAAGAGATAGGGGGGCAGGCGGTCGAGCCTTTCCGAAAGCCGGTGGCGGGGACTCGGGGTCATGGTTTGTTTCTCCTTTCTCTTCCGGACAGCCGTTCGTAGAGCTCGAGGTATTCCCGCGCCGGGCGGCCCCAGGAAAAATCCGAGGCCATGGCGTTGGCGACGAGCTTCTTCCAGTTCGGGGGATCAGCGAAGACCTGGAGGGCCCGGTTTACCTCGTGGATCAGGTTGGCGGCCTGATATTCTGAAAATTTAAACCCGTTTCCCCGCCCCGTCAACGGATCGAACGCTTCCACCGTATCGTCGAGCCCGCCGGTGGCGCGGACGATCGGGACGGTTCCGTATTTCAGGCTGATGATCTGGTTCAGGCCGCAGGGCTCGTAGCGGGAAGGCATCAGGAAGAGGTCGCTCCCGGCCTCGATCTGGTGGGCCAGGGCGTGGTCGAAACCGAGCCGGACCCGGAGCCGTTCCGGGTGGGCGCGGGCCAGGCCGCCGAGCAGTTTCTGGTAGCGCTCCTCCCCGGAGGCCAGGATGATCAGGGCCAGGTCGCGGAGGACCAGCCCGGGGATGGCCTCGGCCAGGAGCTCGATGCCCTTCTGCTCGGCCAGCCGCGTCACCATCCCGAGGACCGGGATGGTTTCAAAGGCCGGGGGGAAGGCGAAATATTTTAACAGGTCTTCCTTGCAGACCCGCTTGCCCGCGGTATTCCCGGGTTCGTAATTGGCCGCCAGGTGGGGGTCCGAGGCCGGGTCCCACTCCTGGTAATTCACCCCGTTCAGGATCCCGGTGAGGTCGCCCTGACGGCTGGCGAGCACCCCTTCCAGGCCGAAGCCGAATTCCCGGGTTTGGATCTCCCGGGCGTACTTCCGGCTCACGGTGGTGAGGAAGTCCGCGGAAAGGATGCCACCCTTCAGAAGATTGATCCGGCCCCAGAACTCGAGTCCGGAGGAGCGGTAGGCCTCGGCCGGAAGGCCGAGGGCGGGAAACTTTTCCGGCGGGAAGATTCCCTGGTAACCGAGGTTATGGAGGGTGAGGAGCGTGGCCAGCCGCGGGAAGCGTTCCCGGAGGGCCGGGAGCCAGTGGAGGTAGATGGGCAGCAGGGCGGTCTGCCAGTCGTGACAGTGCAGCACCGCGGGCTCGGGCTTCAAGAGGGGAAGCAGTTCGAGGACGGCCCGGGAGAAGAAGCTGAAACGCTCCAGGTTATCGATGTAGTCCCCCTCCGGGGTGCCGTAAAGGTAGTCGCGGTCGAAGTAGCGGTCGTTTTCCACGAAGAAAACCGGGAACCCGGCCGGATCCGTCAGGCGGAGGAAGCGGGCCTTTTCCGCCCGCGCCCCGATCCGGATCTCGAACTCGGGGGAAAGCGGCTCGATCGGGAACCCCTTTTTCCGGGTTTCCCGGTAGAAGGGGAGAACAATTCCGACTTCCTGCTTTAACTCGGCGAGGGCCGGGGGCAGGGAGCCGGCGACATCCGCCAGTCCCCCGGTTTTGGCATAGGGGTAAACCTCGGAGGAAACCGTCAGGATCTGCGTGTTTAGCCCCCTTTAACTTGTTATACCCCGCGATCGGGCGACGGGGTTGTCTTTTTTCTGTCATTCCGCACTTGATGCGGAATCCAGTTATTTTAATCTGGATTCCTGCTTTCGCAGGAATGACGTTAGAGGTGTTTTTCGATCAGGTGCTCGGCGATCTGGACCGCGTTCAGGGCCGCGCCCTTCCGGATGTTGTCGGAGACGATCCAGAGGACGATCCCCTGGGGATGGGAAAGGTCTTCCCGGATCCGGCCTACGAAGGTATCGTCCTTCCCCGCGGCCAGGATCGGCATCGGGTACTTATTGGCGGCCGGGTCGTCGTAAACCTTCACCCCGGGGGCTTTCTCGAGGATCTCGCGGATCTCCGCGGGGGAAACCCGGCGCTCGAGCTCGAGGTTGACCGCCTCGGAATGGCTGTAGAAGACCGGCACCCGCACGGTGGTGGCGCAAACCTGGATCGTGTCGTCGTGCATGATCTTGCGGGTTTCATTTACCATCTTCATCTCCTCCTTGGTGTAACCGTTCGGGAGGAAGGAATCGATGTGGGGGAAGAGATTGAAGGCGATCTGCTGGGGCAGGACCCCCTTCCGGATCTCCTTCTGGTTCAGGATGGCGGTGGTCTGGCTGACCAGCTCTTCCATCGCCTCCCGCCCGGCCCCGGAGGTGGACTGGTAGGTGGAAACCACCACCCGTTTGATCCGGACCCGGTCGTGGATCGGTTTCAGCACCACCACCATCTGGATGGTGGAACAGTTGGGGTTGGCGATAATGTTCCGCTTTTTGTAGAGGGCGATGTCTTCCGGGTTGACCTCGGGAACCACCAGGGGGACATCCGGGTCCATCCGGAAGGAGGCGGTGTTGTCAATGACCACGCAGCCGGCCGCCCCCGCCACCGGGGCGAAGCGCGAGGAGAGCTCGCCGCCCGGGGAGAAAAGGCCGATCTCCATCCCGGCGAAGGACTTTTCCTCGAGGAGTTCCACCTTGACCTGCTTCCCCGCGAACTCGAGGAAGGACCCGGCGGATCTCTCCGAGGCCAGGAGCTTGATCTGGCGGACGGGGAATTTCCTCCGCTCGAGCACGCGGAGCATCTCCTGCCCGACCACGCCGGTGGCTCCGACCACGCAGACGGCGTAACCTTTCTTGTTTTTCATCGTTCCTCCTTCATCCGCTTAATCATAATTAAAACTGTATCCGCGTCCGCGGGCAACCCCGGCGAAAACCAGGTTACCTGCGGACGGAGCGCCGTTTTACTTTTTCAGGGAATCCTTGGTCTTCAGGGCATTCGCGACCAGGTCGCCCACCTGGCGGGTGGAGAATCCCATCTTCCCGGCGGCGAGGCTTTTCAGGCGGGGGATGACGGCCACCACCGCCCGCTCCACCCCCCGGGCGGCCTCCGGGTAGCCCTGGTGCTCGAGGAGAATTTTCAGGGCCAGGATGGCGGCCAGGGGGTTGATCGCGCCTTTCCCGGCGTACTTGGGGGAGCTCCCGCCGATCGGTTCAAACATGGAGACCCCTTCGGGGTTCAGGTTACCCCCGGCCGCGAGCCCGAGGCCCCCCTGGAGGGCGGCCCCCAGGTCGGTGATGATGTCGCCGAACATGTTGTCGGTGACGATCACGTCGAAGCGCTCCGGCCGGGTCACCATCCACATGCTGATGGCGTCGACATGGAGATACTCGGCCTCGATCCGCGGAAACTCCCGGGCCACTTCCCGGAAGGTCCGCTCCCAGAGGTCGAAGGCGTAGGTCAGGACGTTGGTCTTCCCCCCGAGGGTAAGCTTTTTCCGCCGGAGTTTCCGGGCGAGCTGGAAGGCGTAGCGGATCACCCGCTCCACCCCCCGGCGGGTGTTGATGGATTCCTGGATGGCGACCTCGTCCGGGGTGCCTTTCTTTAAAAACCCGCCGCTGCCCACGTAGAGACCCTCGGTATTTTCCCGGATCACGATGAAATCGATGTCCGCGGGTCCTTTGTCGCGGAGGGGGCAGGGCACGCCCGGGTAGAGCTTCACCGGGCGGAGGTTCACGTACTGATCGAGCTCGAAGCGGAGCTTCAGGAGGATACCCTGCTCCAGGATTCCGGGCTTCACTTCCGGGTGGCCGATCGCCCCCAGGTAAATCGCGGAGTGCTCCCGGAGCTCGGAGAGGACGGAATCGGGGAGGGTCTCCCGGCTTTTTAAGTACCGCTCCCCGCCCAGGTTATAGCGGGTGAGCTTGTATTTCAGGCCGTAGACCGAGGCGGCCGCCCGGAGCACCTTCAGGCCCTCGGCGATGACCTCCGGCCCGGTACCGTCCCCGGGAATAACCGCGATTGTTAATGGTTTAGCCGCCATCTGGGTTTAAAATTGAATGAATTTCCTGAAAATTAATTCTTACACCCGGTCTGAATTCCGCAAGTGCCTGATAACTTTATTCAATTCCGTAAGCAGCCGGCGGCGGGCTATGACTTCCAGGGATCCAGGACGGTCGCTCCCATTTCATCCACGTGGTGGGTATTCCGGGTAACAAACGCGAGGTGATGGGCGAGGGCGGTGGCGGCCAGAAGGCTGTCCATGATCGGCCATTTTTTCCCTGCGTTCCCCGGGAAAAAGCTTGGCGATACCCTGGTAAAGCTCCCCGAAGGTGAGGATGCTTTAAAAGGGGACTCGGGAGGTCGCTTATGAAACAGGGAATTTATTCGAGCTTGCCCCCGGCCTTCAGATAGGCGAGCAGGCCGCCGGCCTCGAGGAGCTCGCCGACGAACCCGGGCAGGGGCGGAAAGGTAAAAACTTTTTTCGTGGCCGGGATTTCGATCTTCCCGGCGGCGAAATCGAGCTCGATTTCCTCCCCGTCCGGGATCTCGATCGCGGCGGGGATTTCGATCAGGGGCAGTCCCAGGTTGATCCCGTTGCGGAAGAAGATCCGGGCGAAGCTTTTGGCCACCACCGCCAGGATGCCCCGGGCCTTGAGGGCCAGGGGGGCGTGTTCGCGGGAGCTCCCGCAGCCGAAGTTGGAGCCCGCGACCAGGACGATCCCAGCATGGATCCGGTCCCGGGTCTTGGCGTCGAGGAGTTCGAGGCAGTGGGCGGCCAGGAGCTTGGAGTCGGTGGAGGAAAGGTAGCGGGCCGGGATGATGGTATCGGTGTCGATGTGATCGCCGACCCGGACGGACGGCCCGGAAAGTTTTTTCATTTTCATTTTGCCTCCGGGGCGGGAGGGGCGGAGACGATTTCCCGGGGATGGGTGATCTTCCCGGTGATCGCCGAGGCCGCCGCCACCGCCGGGCCGGAGAGATAGACCCGGGAATCCGGGTGGCCCATCCGGCCGGGGAAATTGCGGTTGGTGGTGGCCAGGGCCTGCTCCCCGGCGGCGATCACCCCCAGATGGCCGCCCAGGCAGGGCCCGCAGGAAGGCGGGGCGATGACGGCCCGGGCGGAGAGAAAGGTTTCGATCAGGCCTTCCCGGAGGGCCTGCCGGTAGATCGCGGGCGTGGCGGGCAGGATGATCAGGCGGAGTCCGGGGGCGGCCCGGTGGCCCGCAAGGATCTGGGCGGCGGTCCTTAAGTCTTCGATCCAGCCGTTGGTGCAGGAGCCGATCACCACCTGGTCAAGCTTCACCTCGGGAGCCGCTTCCACCGGGACGGCGTTGGCCGGGGAGGAAGGCAGGGCCACCTGGGGCCCGATCGCGGTCACGTCGATTTTCAGGGTTTCCCGGTAGGCGGCGTTCCGGTCGCTCGAATAAATCGTATAGTTTTTCTCGGTTTTTCCCACGAGGTATTCCTCGGTGATCCGGTCGGGTGTGAAGATCCCGGCCTTGGCCCCGGCCTCGACCGCCATGTTGGAAATGGTGAACCGGTCGGACATCCGGAGCGAGAGCCCCTCCGCGAGGGAGAACTCGAGCACCTGGTAATTGGCGCCTTCCACCCCCAGGCGGGAAATCAGATGAAGAATGAGATCCTTCCCGCCCACCCAGGGATGGAGCGAGCCGGAGAAGATGACATGAATGGATTCCGGGACCTTGAGCCAGACCTGCCCGGTTTTCAGGGCCACCGCGAAATCGGTCGAGCCCACGCCGGAGGCGAAGGCGCCCAGGGCCCCGTAGGTGCAGGTATGGCTGTCGGCCCCGATCACCAGCTGGCCGGGGAGGACCAGCCCCTGCTCGGGGAGGAGGGCATGCTCGATCCCGGTCTCGCCGGACTCGAAGAAATGGGGGAGGTGATGCTCCCGGGCGAAGCGACGGACCTCGGCGCAGGCCTCGGCCGCGGCCAGGTCGCGGTTGGGGGTGAAGTGATCGAGGACCAGGACGACCCGTTCCGGGTGGAGGATTTTCTTTCCGCCCAGTTCCGAGAAGATCTTGATCGCCAGGGGGGCAGTCACGTCGTTGGCGAGCAGGACATCCGGCTCGGCGATGACGATCTCCCCGGGCCGAAGCTCTTTTTTCCCCGCGTGCGAGGCCAGGATCTTTTCCGCGATGGTCAAAGGCACGTTTTCTTCCTCCTGATTCCGGGTAATTCTAGAACGAAAAGGATCAATTCTAAAGAGGGCTTGAGCATAAAGAAATACCCAAGCCAAAATCAATGACTAATTTCTAATATCTAATGTCCAATCAAATCCCAATGACCAAATCCTAATTAATTAGAAATTGGAAATTGGGCATTAGAAATTTTAAGTTTGGACATTGATTAGAAATTCGTCATTAGAAATTAGAAATTTATGGGTTACGAGTTCTCTTCCGGGGCCGGTTTTTTCTGGAAGAGCTTGACTAGGAAGATAGAGAGCTCGTAAAGGATGAAGAGGGGTACGGCCAGGCAGACCTGGGAAATCGGGTCCGGGCCCGGGGTCAGGACCGCGGCGGCGATGAAAATGACAACAATGGAATATTTCCGATACCGGCGCAGGAACCGGTCGTTCAGAACCCCCATCCGCGCCAGGATCACGGCCACGATCGGGAACTCGAAGACCAGCCCGAAGGCGAGCAGGACGCGGCTGGCGAACCCGAAATACTCCTTGATCGAAATCTTGGGGGAGAAAAAGGAGGCGGTCAAGCTCAGAAAGTATTTGAAGGCGAAGGGGAAAACCACCAGGAAGCCGAAGAGGGCGCCGCCGACGAAGAAAATCGTGGAGAAGAGGATGAAGGGCAGGGCGTATTTTTTTTCCTGAATTTTCAGGCCGGGGGAGATGAAGGACCAGACCTGGTAAAAGATCACCGGGGAGGCGAGAAAGGCGCCGAAGAGCAGGCTGATCTTCAGGTAGAGCATGAAAGGCTCGGCCAGGCCGGTGTAGATCAATTCCCCGTGGTATTGGGGGAGGAGGGGAAGCAGGGGATAAAGCAGGAGCCGGAGCAGCTGTTCGGAGAAAGTCCAGGCGATCCCGAAGCCGACCAGCACCGCGACGATGCAGACGATCAGGCGTTTCCGGAATTCCTCAAGGTGCTCGATGAACGTCATCCGGCCCGGGTCCTTTTTCGGCGGGAGGGGATTTTTCTCCTTCTCCTTCATGTTTTTCGGGTTCTTCCTGGCCCAGTTCTTCCAGGTTCTGGCGCACGTCGTCCAGGGAGCGCTCGAATTCCCGGTAGGCTTTGCCCAGGGCCCGGGCGATCTCCGGCAGGCGCTGGGGGCCCACGGCGAGCAGGGCCACGATAAAGATTACGATCAGCTCCGGGCCTCCAATGCCGAACATTGGCTTTACCCTTGCGAGAAATGCGAGAAAAGTTGGCTAAACAAGGAAGGATAATACGGCTTCATTGCGTTCATTTGGTTTTCATTCGTCAATCGTCAATCCTTCGACTCCGCTCAGGACAAGTCGTCATTTCTCTTGGTTTCTTTGGTTTTCAATCTACAATCGTCAATCTACAATCGAAAATATTTATGTCGCCTTCTCTCCAACTACCGCGATCATCTCCCCGCCCCGGCGGAGGAAATCGATTTTTTCCAGGCGTCGGGCGGCCTTCACCCCTGCCCCGGTGAACCCGCGGGCCAGCCGGCGGAGGGGAGAGAGTCCGAATCCCTCCACGGCGAGTTCAAAGTATCTGAGCGGCTTGGGCAGGAGAATGATACCATCCGCCTGGATAACCCGGAAGCCTTCGGCCTCCACCCAGCCCCGCACCCTTTGCGGGGAGAAGGCGGGTTCGTAGCTTGTATACCTTTTCAGCCAGGGGGAAAGGCCGAGATTCAGAAGGGGGGCGCCGAAAAGGTTAAAAAGATTATTGACGAAGAGGATCAGGCGGCCCCGGGGTTTTAAAACCCGGGCGGCTTCAGCCAGGGCCTGCCTGACCTCCCGCACGTGCTCAATAGTTCCGAAAGAGAAGACCAGGTCGAAGCTCCGGCTCTGAAAAGGCAGCCGGCGGATGTCGCCCACCACCAGGCCGGCTTTTTCCCGCCCGTCCCGGGAGAGGCGGGTTTGCGCCCGCCGGGCGATCACCGGTGAGATATCGATTCCCAGGAACTGCCGGCTCCGGGCTTTTAACCAGGAACCCAGGTCCTGGGTTCCGAAGGCCTCGTTGTAAAGGTCGAGCTTCAGCGTTCGGGGCTTTCCGGCGATCCAGGGTGCGGAGAAATTCTGGATAGCCTCGCGGAAGTAATCATCCGAAATCAGGGGCTCCGACAGATCCAGGCGCGCGGTTTTTTCCGCCACCCGGTCCCACCGGGAACTGAGTTCCGGGTCCAGCTCCTGCCAGCGGAAAAAATATTCAAACGGACCGAAGGGCATTGACGCCTCGGTTCAACGGAATCCCAGAAAAGAGAATTCGAAGAGCTGGGAGCCGGCGATCCAGAGCCGGCGGAGGTCGGAGAAAGACCGCACCCGGGACAGGCTCTTGGCCAGGTAGCGGGGGCGGAAATAAAACCGGCGGTTGGCCCGGCGGATCGAGTTCTCCAGGACCTCGTTGGAGAGGTTGGTGTAAAGGTGGTTCAGGATCCCCCGGGAGTGGAGCTCGCTCGAGCGGAGGACCTGGCTGCCGTCGCCGATGATTTCCGGGTAGGAGTCCAGGAGTTCCTGGTAGAGCGGCGTCCCCGGGTAGGGGCTGCAGATCTGGAAGGAGACCGAGTCCGGGTCGATCTCGAGGAGGAACTCGAGGGTGGCCTCGATGCTTTCCCGGGTTTCCCCCGGCATCCCGAACATGATGTGGGCGTGGCGGAAAAGACCCAGCTCGCGGGCCCAGCGGAAGTCGTCCCGGACCGCGTCCAGGCTGATCCGCTTGTTGGATTTCTCCAGGATCTCCGGCGCGCCCGATTCCACCCCGAATTTAAGGGTATGGCAGCCAGCCCGCTTCATCTCCGCCATGGTTTCCCGGTCGAGCTCGCCCGGGATGGAATTGCAGATCCACTTGAGATCCAGGCGCCGGTTGATCAGTTGGCGGCAGATCTGCTGGTTTCTCGAGGGGAAGGCGGTGAAGGTCTCGTCGCGGAAATAAATCTCCCGGAAGCCCTGGCGCTTCAGGGCCTCGAATTCCGTGATCACGCTCTCCGCCGAGCGGGCCCGGATTTTTCCGCCCATGAAATAGGGGGCGGTGCAGAAACGGCAGCGGGAGTAACAGCCCCGGGAGGAAAGCGCGCTGGTGTAAGGATAGTGCCGGACCAGCGGGTTGAAGTATTTCTGTTCCCGGGGGAGAAGGTTCCGGTCCGGGATGGGCAGCTCGTCCAGGTCCTCGATGAAGCCGTAACCCTCGTTCAGGATGACCCGGCCGTTGTCCCGGTAACCGATGCCCTTGACCTTCTTCCAGGCCTCCCCGCCGGCTTTCAGGGCCCGGACCAGGTCACGGATGATGAACTCCGGCTCCCGACGGGCGATCAGGTCCACCCCGTCCTTGTTCAGGGTGCTTTCCGGCATGAAGGTGGGGTGCGAGCCGTAGAAAATAGTGACTAGGTCGGGGTTCCGGGACCGGAGCTCGCGGGCGGTTTCGGCGTCGTCATCGATCGTGATCGAGGAGGTCTGCAGGACCAGGATTTCAAACTGGGGGGCGAGTTCGAGCAGGGATTTCAGATCGCGCTGGTCGGCGCCGCAATCAATCAGGGTGGTGGAATTCTGGTCCGCGGCCAGGACGGTGGCGACGTAAAGGGAACTCAAGGGGGGGATCATTCCTCCTCCCACCAGCTTGCCCCCGCACCAGCTTCCGTAAAGCACGTCGCGGATGACATTGGTGTGCTGGGGACAGGGGGGAATGAGAACCAGGACGGAAAGGTTCTCCCCCGATTTTTTCCAGGTCCGCATCACGGTCTTTCAATATTTTCACAGTGGTGGAACCCCGTCAATATCTACCGGCGGAGAAATAAAAAAGCAAATCCCAATAACCAAGCACCAATTACCAAACAATAAAAAACGAAGTTTTTCGGTTGCGGTTGTGCGGCTTGTGTCGGTTGGGTTTTTCGGTTGCGGTTTAAAAGCCGAGAGACGCAGCCGAAGGACGAGACGAGCGGCGCAACGGATCGACGTAATCCGTGAATTATAAGTCCGTGATCAGGAGAATCAGGGAACGGAAACGGCGGGGGACTCGGACCCCGAGCTTAATTGGGTGCGGTTGCGTCCCAGGTTTTTCGCCTGGTAGAGCGAATCGTCCGCCTCTTTGACCAGCTCGTCGACGGTCCTGACCTTGCTGTCGGGAACGGCGGCCACCCCCAGGCTGATCGTGGTCCGGATTGGGCTGTGGGCGGTGCCGAAACGGTATTCCGCGACCCGGGTGCGGTAGCGCTCGGCCACCACCCAGGCGCCCTTCAGGTCGGTCTCGGGGAGGATGACCCCGAATTCTTCCCCTCCGTACCGGCCGAGGACGTCCGGCTTGCGCAGCTCTTCTCGGACCAGGTTGGCCACGTCCACCAGGACCTGGTCCCCCACCTGGTGCCCGAAGCGGTCATTGACCCGCTTGAAGAAATCGATGTCAACCATCACGAAGGAAAGACTGGATTTATAACGCAGGGCCCGGTCGAATTCCTTTTCCAGGATTTCGAAGAGGTAACGCCGGTTGAAGACGTGGGTCAGGGGGTCGGTGACGGAGATTTCCGCCAGGCGGGCGTTGGAGGCCCGGAGCTCGTCCTGAAGATTTTTTATCTTGAGCTGCACCCGGACCCGGGCGGTCAACTCCCCCTCGTCAAAGGGCTTGGTTACGTAGTCGCTCGCCCCGTGTTCCAGGCCCTTGATTTTATCTTTGGTCTCGGTCTGGCTGGTCAGGATGATGACCGGGATGTCGGAAAGATCGGATCGGCTTTCCTTCAGGCTGAGAAACTTGAAGCCGTCCATACCCGGCATGACCAGGTCGCAAAGAATCAGGTCCACCTGGTTCTCGAGCAGCATCCGGAAACCGTCAATGCCGTTCCCGGCCTCCAGGATCCGTTTTATATTAGGGAGATTTTTAATAATCTCGCTAACATCCTTCCGGATGGACTCGGTATCCTCAATTATTAGAACAGTGTTAGACACGGTCTTTCATTAGTAAATTATGCCAATAGTGTGCCAAAGACATACCAGATGCGCCATTATATTGATATTTATGGAAAAATCAAGAACAACCAGTCATAAATCATAGAATAAACAAAATTTTCCATTACGAAAAGTATGTTTTTTGGAAATTTCTTACCATTTTTTGTCAATTGTTAATGTGACCAGATTGTTTATATTTCTTCATAAGGGAAGTTTGGGTGTTTTAAGGAAGTTCCTTTCCGGTGGTAGATATCGAAAGCTGGCAGTGTTTCACCCCGCGCAGGGTTTTTAGCTCGTCGGTGATAGCCCGGATCTTTTTCCCTTTTCCTTTCAGGATCAGGACCTCCAGGCAATTGTCGTGATCCAGGTGGATATGAACCGCCGAAATAATCGAGGGATAATGATGGTGCTGGATTTCGGTGAGGGCCTCGGTCAGTTCCCTTTTTGAATGTGAAAACACCAGGCTAACCACTCCGATCAATTCCCCGTCTCCCAGCTTCCATTCCTTTTCCACCAGGCTTTCCCGGATCAGGTCCCGGATGGCCTCGGAGCGATTCAGGTAACCTTCCGAGGAAATTTTCTCATCGAAATGCTCTAGGAGTTTTTCGTCAATCGAAACCCCGAATCGGGTAATCTTCTGCATTTGTTCTCAGCCTGAATCTGGTTAAAAAATGAGGCGGGTTGTTTTAAATCTTTTTCCTGACAATTGATCCGGTCTTTTTGGTCTGTTTAGTCCCTCGAAGCATACTCTTCCCTCCCAGAACTCGGGATAAACGGGATAAATCTTTCTGGTCTATCTGGTCTTTTTTAGCAAGGAGCAGAGAGCAGAGCGCAGAGCGCATAGGGTTTAACCTGAAACCATAAACTCGAAACTGTTTTTTACCTGTCATTCTGAGCATAGTGAAGAATCTCTGTTTTTTTATCTTCCCTTCCGCAACTTGTCCTCCGTAGCCTAGGCGTAGGAGGATCCGCAATCGTCAATCCGCAATTTCTTTTGAAGATGGCGGGGACGACGGGGCTCGAACCCGCGACCTCTGGCTTGACAGGCCAGTGTGCTAACCAACTGCACCACGTCCCCACGATTATGGTGGGCGCAACAGGGCTTGAACCTGTGACCTCCGGCTTGTAGGGCCGGCGCTCCCCCAACTGAGCTATGCGCCCACTGACAATATAACAAAAAAGGATAGTTTGAAAAAAATCTTTGTCAATCACCAGCCCCCCAAGAGGAAAAAATCAAGGCCAAACCGCCGGATTTGAATTTGAACGGCCTTGACCCGCCCGGGATTTCTCTAACTCCCCAATTTCCCCCTTTGTCGAAAGGGGGATGGGGGGGATTTTCCATCAGTGCGGTTATTCCACACTCTAACGGTTTTGTCATTCCTGCGAAAGCAGGAATCCAATTTTTTTCCCACATTCCGTAATCCGCAATCAGCACTCCGCATTCCCTTGGCTGGGGTGAGGGGGCAATTCTTTACCCCTTTGTCGAAAAGGGGGCCGGGGGAGATTTTCAATCAATTCTGTCATTCCGGGCTTGACCCGGAATCCAGTATTTTCCCGTCTCTTTTGTTTTGAACTCGAAACTATAAACTAGCCTCCGGCCCGGAGGGAAACTCGAAACTATTTTTTACCCCTTGGAATACAATGGTATACGTGATATACTTGTCATCCAGAGGAGGATTTTATATGCCCACCGCCGTTTCAATCAGGCTTCCGAAGGAACTTTCCCAGGCGCTGGACGACCTGGCCGCTTCCCTGGATCGCCCGAAAACCTACCTGGTCCGGAAAGCCCTGGAAACGTATCTGGCTGAGTATGCCGATTATCAAATCGCGCTGGACCGCCTGCGGGACAAGGACGACGCCGTGCTTTCCAGCGCCGAGTTGAAGAAGACCCTTGGCCTCTAAAATCACTTATAAGACCTCGGTTATCAAAGACCTAAAGCGCCTTGATAAGGAGGAAGCGCGGAGAATTATCGACAAGCTGGAAGCTTCGCTCTCCGCGAACCCGGATGCCGGAATTCCTCTAAAAGGAGAATTCCAGGGTCTTTTTAAATACCGGGTGGGAGATTACCGGGTTATTTATGCCAAAACCCCCGGCCAGGTTCTTATCCTCCGGGTCGCTCACCGCAAAGATATCTACCGGTGATTTTTCTTTAATGCAATTCCCCGTCGTCCGGTCACGGGGATCCCTTATTCCCGGTTAGCCCCCGCGGGTAGCCCCCGAGTCTTGCTCGGGGGAATGGGGGGTATTGAAAGAGGGGCCGGGGGAGATTTTCAATCAGCTCTTCGCTCTTTGTCCTTTGCCCTCTACCCCCTGCTCTCTGCTCTTTGCGGCGGTCTGCGGTCGTTCTTATATCTTGACATTCCCGTATCTTAATAATAAATATGGTTATGTCTAAGCATTATAGTTCCGGAAATAAACAGGAACTTAAAAAATTGCCGGGGCTGGTAGTGAAAAACAGGAAAAAAGTCGCTGATCTGCCACCGACAGACACTGTCATCCTGCCTTTTCGTGGGCAGAGGGTAATGTTAGATTCCAAAGAAAATTGAAATTTTTACCGCTCACACCGTATACCTTATGAAGTCAAACCTGGAGAAATACGAAGCGCGGGTCAGCCGAATGATCATTACCCTTCGCGGCCGGAAGGTAATTTTGGACCGGGATCTGGCCGCTCTTTATAGCGTCGCCACCTTTCGCCTCAATGAGGCGATTTGAGGGGACGTTTGAGGGGACGTAGTTCCGTTAGTTCCGTATTTTTCTTGGGGGGATGCAGGTGATAAGTTGAAAAGGGGCGTTTTCGGAACCAAGAAGATGGAGTCACCAATATAAACACAGTTTTGCATGCCCGGCTTGCCTCAGAAAAAGCAAAAGGCAAGACCTCTATCCTAGCTTGATTATGAAGAACGAACAGAGTGAGCGTCGAAACGAGAGGTTAGAGATACTTTGGGATCGTGAGGCAGTGCGGGATGTCGTGATCCGTTATGCCACTGGCATCGATCGGCGCGATTGGGAAATGTATCGTTCATGTTTTACCAATGAGGTTGAGATTGATTTTACTTCCTGGACCGGGGGAAGTCCCAACACCTTCGCCGTGGATCAATGGGTCGAGTTAGTGAAAAGAACCCTAAGCGGTTTTATTTCCACCCAACATATCAGTACCAACCACGTAATTACCATTGAAAGGGATAAGGCAACCTGCGTTTCGTATATGCAGGCTCAGCACTATTTCCCCAACGATGAAATAGAAGGTACCTATACCATCGGGGGATACTATACAAATAACCTGGAGAGAACTTCTGCGGGATGGAAGATCAAGAAATGTAAACTGACCGTCACGTGGACGACCGGAAATCGGAATTTATTTTCTCTGGCGTATAAACGGTTTGGTCAGAAAAACACCGACCTAAACTTTTAGCTTTTAGGGGACGGCGGGGAATTATCTTAAAGGGACGCTGGTGATAATTTGAAAAGAGGCGTTTTCGGAACCACGAAGACGGGGTCACCCATTTAAATACAATTTCAAGTTGATAAGAATTTACGATTGACGATTGTCCCTCGCAAGACCTCGGGATAAATAGATTGACGATTGCGGAATGAAAACCAAAGAAACCAGATAGACCAGACAGACCAGAAATCCCGGAGGTACTAAACAAAGTCTATATTTCAGTTATGTCCCCCAATTATCTTGTCGAATTTCCCTCCCACAGAAATTCCCATTTTCGCTGACGGGGAGCAAAGGTTGAGGTTTCTTTAATCGTGTGATATATGAATTAAACAATAAACGAAGGTGCCTTGGTAAAAAAATCGGAAAGGAGAAGATATGCTAAAGTACCTTTTCAAGCCGATCCGGATTGGAGCCATGGAGGTGAGGAACCGGATTGTCCTTCCTCCCATGACCCTGAGTTACGGAATGGCGGACGGGACGGTCTCGGAGAGGCTCCGCGATTACTACGAGGCTCGAGCTAAAGGAGGCGCGGGCCTGATCATTGCCGAGGCGGCCGGAATACATCCCGATCGGAAATACGGATTATTCCCGCTGGGCCTTTACAATGATGCCCAGGTCGAGAGCTGGAGTCAGGTCGCCAGGGTCGTGCATAGCCGCGGCGCCAAGCTGGCCGTTCAGATAATGGATCCCGGGCCGGAAGGCATCAAGATGTTGACCGGGATCCAGCCGGTGGGCCCTTCCGCTGTCGTGGGACGCGGTCTCTTTCGAGACGTACCCCGGGAACTTTCCGTCGGTGAGATCGAGGCTATGATCGAAGATTTTTCGGGGGCGGCTCACCGAGCGAAGGAAGCAGGATTGGACGCCGTGGAGATCCATGCCGCTCATGGCTATGCCTTGGTGGGTTCCTTTCTGTCTCCTTTCTCCAACAAGCGAACGGACAGTTATGGCGGATCCCTGGAAGGGAGGCTCAGATTTCTTTTGGAGATTATCAAAGCGATCCGAAAAAGAGTCGGCCAAGATTTCCCGATCATCGTGCGGATCTCCGGAGAAGAGCGGCGGACCGGTGGTCGTACCTTTCAGGAAAGCCAGTTTATCGCCCGCATCCTGGTCGATACGGGCGTAGACGCCCTGGAAATATCGGGAGGAACGGTTCCCACCGTTATGTGGGCCGTCGTCCCCCCCTCCGGAACCCCGCTTGCCCTCAACGCCCCCTTTGCGGAGGCCATTAAACAAGTGGTTGACGTGCCGGTGATCTGCGTAGGCAGGATCAACAGCCCCCAGATCGCGGAGTTCGTCTTGGAGGCCGGGAAGGCAGATCTGGTGTCTATGGGGCGGGCTCTCCACGCCGACCCGGAGCTGCCGAACAAGGCCGCCGCGGGCCGCTTCGAGGACATCGTTCCCTGCGTCGCGTGCAACTGCGGATGTATCGGCAAAGTCCAACAGGGGCAGCAAGCGACCTGCACCGTGAATCCCGCCGCCGGCAGGGAAAAGGAGATGGTGATTGTCCCTACAGAAAAACCGAAAAAGGTCCTAGTTGCCGGGGGAGGTCCGGCGGGACTTGAGGCGGCCCGGGTCGCCGCCCTTAGAGGGCACACGGTGACTCTTTGTGAGAAGAAGGAAAAACTGGGTGGACAGGTGAATCTCGCCAGCGTTCCCCCGTTTATGCAAGAGATCAGCCAGCTCATCAAGTATCTTTCCCTCCAGGTGCAAAAGGCAGGAGTGAAAGTGATTTTGGGCCAGGAGGTTACTCCCGAACTCATAGACAAGATAAGGCCAGACGTCGTCATCGTCGCCACAGGCGCCTCACCGCTGGTGCCGAAAAACATCCCGGGAACCGATAAAGGCACGGTGGTCACCGCCTGGGACGTTCTGGGCGGACACGAGGCCGGAACGGCCAGAAAAGCAGTTATTATCGGCGGGAACCTCACCGGCTGTGAAACGGCCGACTTTCTGGCGCAACCGAGTGACAATCTCATGGCGGCTCCTACTGATGTCACCATCCTGGAAATGCGAGATGCGGTCGCCCTGGATAGTATGGCCGAGCCAAGGCATCTCTTGTTGGATAGGCTGCGGGAAAAGCGGGTGCAGATTCAACTCCGGGCCGAAGTCAAGGAAATCCTCGATGATGGCGTGGTCTTCGTAAGAGATGGACAAGAGGAATCCGTTCACGGCGCTGAATACGTTATTCTGGCGATGGGGGCAATACCGGTCGACAACCTGTCAACGGAGATCAAAGGCAGGGTGGCCGAGACGTATGTGATTGGCGATGCCAGCGAGCCACGCAGAACCCTGGAGGCTATTACCGAGGCGGCGGAGATTGCCAGGAAAATCTGATTATCGTGAATGTTTATAAATAGAAAAGTAGAAAAAACCTTGAGTTCCAAAGGATGTATGGATGGGGACTCTTAAAAAAAGGAGTGATAATATGCCGCCACAAACAGAGAAAATGATGCTTAGGCTCGGAAAATTCTATGAAAGGCTCTGTAAAATACCCATGATCGGCGAAACGCTGGCAAGATCCTTTGCTCGGAGCATGGCCAGATTTGCTTTTTATACCCCAGGATCAGGGGTCAAACGCCAGGACTCTATTCTGGGAGTGAAAAAGTACCTTCTCGAGACAGGTAAAAAGATGAACTTTCCTTTTGAGATCATACCCGAAAGCGTGAGGCCAGACAGTTTTGAGTTCTTTGTGGGCTATTGTCCGTACGGTTTCAAGCACCCTGATCAAGAGAAACCGTGCGATGCGGCTATGGATATGGACCGGAAGCTTTTCAAGCTCATCGGAAGCGAACTGGTCATTAAGGAATCTGTTGTTAAAGGCGCACCAAAATGCAGGATTTTGATGAAATGGGGAGGCGGAATCAAATCTAAGGGGTCCTTTTAAATGGAAAAGCATAATCCGTTGAACTCACATTCACATAATGGTTTTGAAATTCGCAATAATTCCGGAGGGCAGAAAAAGGAACCGTTGCTGAACAGGATATACAGATTTGATTCCAGACACGGCAGTAAAATGCTGAAATTCACCGCGAAGAGTGTATTTAAAATATTCGAATACCTGTATGCCCTTGCTTATATTCCCTTCATTCAGAAAAGAATACCCGCGCTCGATCCGGAACAATCCGACATGTCATGGATCCCAATAAATAAAAATATTGAAGGTGCGGAAGGGATAGCGCTTCCCGAGGAAGTGGTGGACCGCCTGATTGATCTGTCCAATTACCGGGTCGTCATTGATTTCTGCGCCTGCCGAAAAGTCTATACCTGCAAAAATTATCCGGAGGAAATCGGTTGCATTTTCATGGGGGAATCCGCGAAGAAGATTTCCAAAAATATCAGCCGGGAAGTAACCCGGGAAGAGGCCAAAGGGCATTTGCGGAGGGCGATTGCCGCCGGACTCGTCCCGATCGTGGGGGAAGCCCGTGCCGATCACGACTTGCTGCGGATCCCCCCGAACGGCACCCTGCTGACATGCTGTTTTTGTTGTGAATGCTGCTGCCTCTCGCGTTTCTTTAAACGCGGCCCGGCTGATGTCATTCACGGAATAATGGAGCCGGTCGAGGGACTTTCGATAGAAATTACCGAAGATTGCGTGGGATGCGGAGCGTGCGTTAAAAAGTGCTTTGTCGAAGCGATTGAAATCAAGGAGGGCAGAGCGGTCATGAGCGAATACTGCACTCTCTGCGGAAGATGCGCCGGGGTCTGCCCGGAGAACGCCATCAAGCTCAAATTAAATAATCCTAACGCAGTCGATGATGTGATAAAGAGAATCACGGGAAGGATTGATTTGTCATAAAGCACTTTAATGATGGTAAAAAAACTTGGGAGGATGCGGGTGATAAGTTGAAAAGTAGCGTTTTCGGAACCACGAAGATGGGGTCGCCCATATAAACACAGTTTCGAGTTAATAAAAATTTACGATTAACGATTTACGAATGACGATTGCGGAATAAAAACGAAAGAAACCAAAGAAAACAGACAGACCAGATAGACCAAAGAAACCAGATTAATCGGATCTATTAAGCAATTCAGGAAACAACGTCCCGGAGGCACGAAGTCTCCGGGACGTTAGGTAAAGCAACGGAACTAATTTATCCTTCGACTTGTCCCGAGATGCGTCGAGGGAAGCTTTAGCGAAAGAGGAAGGAACTACGTCCCCCGATTACTCGCGGGGAAGCGCCGGCGGAGGGGGTGGAGAACGCGAAAGGGAGAAAGAAAAGAATGGCGATAAAATGGATGCCGGGTCTTTTGGAATTTTCGAGGCTGCTGAAAAACAACAAGAAGCTGCTCGAGCAGGCGAAGCACTCGCCGATGGCCAGGTACACGTTCGAGCTTATCGATCGGCTGTATCAAGTCTTCGCCCTCCCCGGCATCCGCCGGATTCATCCCTGGACGAAAGCGGAGAAAAACCGGATATTTGCCATCCCGGTGTACAAGTCGCTGGAGCGCGGTAATGATGTTGTTCTCCCTTACCAGATCGTGGAAAAGTTCATCGAGAAATCTTCCTACCGGGTCATCATGGAGTTTTGCGGGTGCCGGACTTCTTACCGGTGCCGGGAGTATCCCCAGGAGCTCGGATGCCTGATGATGGGCGAGGGGAGCAGGAGAATCAAGACCCCCTGGGTCCGGCCGGTTTCCAAGGAGGAAGCGCGGGAGCATATGAAAAAGGCCGTGGAGGCGAACCTGGTCCCCCTGGTCGGCAAGGCCCGGGTGGATAATTATCTCTTCGGCGTTCCGGATGAAGGCGACCTGTTCACGGTTTGCTTCTGCTGCGAATGCTGCTGCATCAGCCGGATCTTCAGGCACCTTCCCCCGGAAGAGCGCAACCAGCAGTTCCGCCGGCTCGAAGGGCTGGAGGTCTGGGTGGATGCCGGGAAATGCAAGGGCTGCGGGACCTGCGCGGAACATTGCTTCCTCAAGCTGATCAAGATCGTGGACGGGAAGTCCTTCATCCCCGATGATTGCCGGGGCTGCGGGCGCTGTGCCCGCGCCTGCCCCAACGGGGCGATCCAGATGAAGCTCAAAAACCCCCTGTTTCTCGAACAGGCCATAAGCAGTATCGAGGAGAAGGTGAGGAT